>CAKTTL010000069.1 GCA_934615235.1 uncultured Clostridia bacterium | reverse complement strand
CCCCCTGGACCCCCTTCGAAGAAAGCCGCTTTGCGCCGTCCGCCCCTCGGAGGGAGGGGCGGGCGGCGCGGTTTCGCTGCATCTCCATGCAGGGCTGCTCCGTCCCGGCGCGCCCTTTGCGCGGCGGGACGCGGAAAGATTAAGCGGCTTTCTTTGGAGGGGAGCGCGAGGGGCACCTTTCTTTCTCCTGAAAGAAAGGTGCCCCTCGCAAAAACCCTCCCCTCACATCTCCCTCCTCTCCGGCATACGTTAACCCCGAGGTGCTTTTTATGACGAAAGAGTTGTGCGCGCTGCGTCCGGGGGAAGCGGCGCGCGTTGCGCGGCTGGAGATTGCGCCGGGGATGCGGCGGCGTTTGCTGGACCTGGGATTTACGGAAGGAACGAAGGTGCGCTGCCTGTTCGACGCGCCGGGCGGGGATCCGAAAGCGTACTGGGTGCGCGGCGCGATCATCGCGCTGCGGCGGGAGGACGCCGCACGGATTGTCGCGGGGCTTGCGGACGCGCCGCAGGTGTGATATACTGGCGATAACAAATCGAGGGATGGTGAGAAGATGCGCAAATAACTTTCTTGCATTTGTGAACAGACGGGCGATCCGCCGCGGCGCTGGCCGGGGCGCTGGTTTCCTGTCGCCGGCAAGAAAGATTGCGCGTTTTTCCGCGTTGCATCCCCGCAGAAATAAAGCGACAGATGGCTTTTTTCGGGCTGCAAGTCTTTCTTGCGGTCCGTTTTTATTGGGAGGGCCTATGTCGCTGATATCCGTTGAACACCTTACTTTCGCCTATCCGGGCAGCTACGATCCCGTTTTCGAGGATGCGAACTTTCGCATGGACACCGACTGGCGTCTCGGCCTTGTCGGCCGCAACGGCCGGGGCAAGACGACGCTGCTGCGCCTTTTGCAGGGCGAGTTCCCGTATGAAGGGCGCATTACCGCCTCGGTGCGGTTCGATTACTTTCCCTACCCCGTCGCCGAGCCGTCCCACCGGACGGCGGACGCGCTGCGCGCCGTCTGCCCCGAGGCGGAGGACTGGCGGCTGGAGCGCGAGCTTTCGCTGCTGGACGTCGATCCCGGCGCGCTTGCGCGCCCGTTCAATACGCTCTCCGGCGGCGAACAGACGAAAACGCTGCTGGCCGCGCTGTTCCTGAACGAAGGCCGGTTCCTGCTCGTCGACGAACCGACGAACCATCTCGACGCCGCCGCGCGCGAGGCCGTCGCGGCGTATCTGCGCCGCAAGAGCGGCTTCATCCTCGTCTCGCACGACCGGCAGATGCTCGACGCGTGCGTCGACCATATCCTGTCCATCAACCGCGCGACGATCGAGGTCACGAGCGGCAGCTACTCCGCCTGGCGGCAGCGCTTCGAGCGGCGGCAGGCTTTTGAAAAAACGCAGAACGAAAAGCTCAAGGGCGAAATCGCCCACATGCAGGAGGCTTCGCGCCGCGCTTCCGGCTGGAGCGACCGCGTGGAAAAGACGAAAAACGGCCAGCGCAACTCCGGCGTGAAAGCCGATAAGGGCTATATCGGCGCAAAATCCGCAAAAATGATGAAAACCGCAAAGGCGCTCGATGCGCGCCGCGAGCGCGCGCTTGAGGAAAAGCAGGCGCTGCTGAAGGACGAAGAGCTGGAAGGCTCGCTCAAGCTCGCCCCGCTCGTCCATCCCGGCGCGCGGCTGGCGCAGTTTCTCGCCGTCTCGCCCTGCTACGACGGGCGCGCCGTCTGCCCGCCCGTCACGCTGGATATAACGCGCGGCGACCGCGTCGCGCTCGAGGGGCGCAACGGCTGCGGCAAGAGCAGCCTGCTCAAACTCCTTCTCGGCGAGCCCATCGCCCACACCGGCGAAATTCGCCGCGCCAGCGGGCTTGTCGTCTCCTATGTGCCGCAAAGCACGGTCGGGCTTTCCGGCTCCTTAAGCCGCTACGCGGCGGACGGCGGCCTCGACGAAACGCTCTTCATCACCATCCTGCGCAAAATGGGCTTTGACCGCGAGCAGTTCGAAAAGAACATGGCCGACTTCTCGCAGGGGCAAAAAAAGAAGGCGCTCATCGCGGCCAGCCTCTGCCGCCGCGCGCACCTCTACATTTGGGACGAACCTCTCAACTATATCGACATCGATTCCCGCATCCAGATCGAAACCCTGCTCGCCGCGTTCTCCCCCACCATGCTCTTCGTCGAACACGACCGCGCTTTCCAGCAGGCCGTGGCGACGCAGGTCGTGAGGTTGTGAGGAGAGGGAACGGGAATTTTGCGAGGGAACCTTTCTTTCTGGAGAAAGAAAGGTTCCCTCGCGCTCCCTCCAAAGAAAGCCGCTTAGGGTGTATCTGAAAAAGGAAGAGGCGACAGCACGAGCGGATTTTTCGTCAGTTCAAGGAGGGAAACCGAAGGTTTAGCGGCGCTAAATCGAGGTTTTCCGACACAGAAATGGCGGAAAAGACGCCGTGATGGAGTCTCAGGGAATTTTTCAGATACACCCTAAGGGTTCCGCGTCCCGCCGCGCAAAGGGCGCGCCGGGACGGAGCGGCTTCCATGGAGATGCAGCGAAACCGCACCGCCCGCCCCTCCCTCCGAGGGGCGGACGGCGCCAGGCGGTTTCCTTCAGGAAAGGGGGTCCAGGGGAAAAACCCCTTCCTTTTTCAAAAGGAAGGGGTTTCCCCCCTGGTCACGCAATCCCCCGTTCCACGCAGAACTCCACGTACTCCGCAAAGAACGCGTCGGAAGCGGTGAACCACTCGCGGGTGTAGCGGGTGGGATCGTTTACATCGAAGCCCTCGTGCATGCAGCCGCGGCCGCCGTCGCTGATCGCGAGCAGGTCGAGGCATCGCTTCATTTCTTCACGGGTTGCGGCGGTAAAGCCCTGCATGGCGAGCCCCATGGCCCAGATGTAGTTGTCCGGGGTGTGCGGGCTGCCCACGCCGGCAGCGCAGCTGCCCTTGAAATAATACGGGTTATCCTCGCTGAGGATGAAGCGGCGCGTGCGCAGATACATCGGGTCGTCGGCCGCGCAGCAGCCCAGATACGGCAGCGCCAGCAGATTGGGGACGTTCGCGTCGTCCATGAGTACATGGTTGCCGAAGCCGTCGGTTTCATAGGCGTAGATTTTGCCGTACCTGTAATGATCGACGACGCCGAAGGTTTCCACGCCGTGCAGGATTTCCTCGCGCAGGCGCGCGGCTTTGGCCGCGGTTTCCGCAGAAAGGAAGCTGAGCTTTTCGTTCGTCTCCAGCAGCTGGCGGATAACCGCCGCGATCATCAGGTTGGACGGAATGTGATAGCCGAAAACGGTCGCGTCGTCGCTCGGGCGGAAGCCCTGCCAGGTCATGCCCGTGTAATTGACGCGATAACCCCGGCCGCCGTTCTGCAGCGTGTCCTGCCAGGACGCGCCCTTGCGCGAATGCGCATAGGCGGACTTTTCCTCATGATGCTGTTCGAGGATGAACTGGTCGATAATCTTTTCAAACGTGCGCACGAACAGCTCGTCAAACACTTCGCCGTCGCCGCACTGCTCATAATACAGATACGCCAGGCGCAGCGGATAGCAGAGCGTGTCCGTCTCGTATTTCTGTTCCCACGTCCAGTCGCCGCAGCGCGGAGTGTCCGTATCGGCGTAGTGATGGCCGACGGGAGCGTCGTTGAAGGAATTGGCGTAGGAATCGCGGCCGATCATTTCCAGCTGCGAGGTAAGCGCGCCGCGAACGAGCCCGCGCATCTCGGCGCTTTCGGCCGTCAGGCGCAGATACGGCGTCAGCTGCTGGGTCGAATCCCGGTTCCACATGGCGGGAATATCGCCGGTATAAAGGAAAACGGAACCGTCGGCCCTGCGATCGATCGTCGTCTCCAGCGGGCTGGCGTAGCAGTTGCAGAACAGCTTCCTCACCTTTTCATCGTGAATCCGCGCCGCGATCTTTTCCATATACTCCCGCGCGTCCCGCGGCATCTCATATTTCTTCTCCATAATCAAACCTCCCCAAAAAGTGGTTTCCTTCGGAAAGGGGGTCTGGGGGGAAACCCTTCCTTTTTCTAAAGGAAGGGTTTCCCCCCAGCGTCTCCCCCTCACGCTCTCTCAATCCCCGTTACAACGTCCTCCATCAGCGCCATGACGAGCATGCAGCCCTTGCCGGCGCGTGCATCGATGGGAACGAACTCGGTGTCGAAGGTCGTGGCCGGGCTGGTCTTCTGGCGGATGGTAAAGTTGTAAGGCTCGGTCACGTACAGCGCGCCGACGAGATTCGCGCCGTTGGATCCATTCTTGTTAAAGGTGAAGGCCTTGAGGCCCTTTCCGCCGCGGCCCTGCGGCTCGAAATCGAGCGCGAGAACGCGCTTTGCGTAGCCGCGGTCGGAAATGAGCAGCATCTCGCCCACCTCGGCGCTCTGGCAGAAGGCGAAGGCAATCTCGTCGCCGTCGTCGAGCGTCATCGCGCGAACGCCCGCCGCAACGCGGCCGTTGACAGGCACCTGCTCGGTGCTGAAGCGGATGGACATCGCCTTGCGCGTGAAGAGCAAAACGGAATCCTCCGCCGCGGGCAAAACGGCCAGCAGCCCGTCGCCCTCGCGCAGTGTGAGCGCGGCGAACTTCGCCTTCTTGACGGCGTACGCCGCCGCTTCGGTGCGCTTGATCTGCCCGTTTTTCGTCACGAACAGCAGATCGGGCAGCTTTTCCAGCTCTCCCGGGCGCAGGCAGAAGATTTTTACAACCGCCTCGCCCTTTTCCAGCCCGCTCAGCAGGCCGGAGGGCAGCGTGCCGCGATCCTTCGGGCGGTTCATTTCCGGCAGCGCCGAAACGGCCAGCGGGTAACAGCTGCCGCGATCGGTGAAGAAATAAAGCGTCGCGTCCGTCTGCGTGCGGAAGACCTCGACGGGCGTGTCCTTCTCGTCCTCCGCCTGCGGGAGCTTGTCGAACCCGCGCGGCGAAAGGCGGCGAATCTGCCCTCCGCGCGTGCGCAGGACGACCGTATCCTCCGGCACGGGCGTTTCGTCCGGAAGCGGCTCGGCTTCCTTTTCAAGGCTGACAAGCCGCGTGCGGCGCGGATCGGCGTAGCGGGCTTTGATATCGAGCAGCTCCTCGCGAATGACGGCCATCAGCTTTTTATGGCTGGCGAGAATGCCCTCCAGCCGCCTGATCTCGCGCGCGAGCTTTTCATGCTCCTGACGCAGGGTGATGATCTCCAGATTCGTCAGGCGGCGAAGCCGCATATCGAGAATCGCCTGCGCCTGCAGCTCGGACAGCGCGAAGGTATCCATCAGGCGCTGCTTGGCTTCTTTATCGTTCTTCGAGGAACGGATGAGGCGAATCACCTCGTCGAGGTTATCGACGGCGATGATCAGGCCGTCCAAAATATGCTGGCGCGCGCGCGCCTGATCGAGATCGTACTGCGTGCGGCGCGTAACGACGTGCTCCTGATGCGTCAGGAAGCAGGAAAGCGCGCGCTTGAGCCCCATCAGCTCGGGCTTGCCGTCGGCGATGGCCATCATGTTCACGCCGAAGGTGACCTGCAAATCGGAATACTTGTAGAGCACGGCGAGGATCTTCTGCGGATCGTAATCGCGCTTGACCTCGACGACGGCGCGCAAGCCCTGCCGGTCGCTCTCGTCGCGGATATCGTGAATGCCCGCAAGCGCGGCCTTTTTCTCCTCGGAAAGCTGCAGAATCTTCTGCAGCATGGCCGCCTTGTTCACCTGATACGGCACTTCCGTGATCACAATCAGCCTGCGCCCCGCCGGGCCGTCCTCGAGGTGCACCTTCGCGCGCAGGGTGAGCTTGCCGCGCCCCGTCTCGTAGGCCGTGCGGATTTCCGGAGTATCCAGCAGCACGCCGCCGGTCGGGAAGTCCGGGCAGGGCAGATGCTTCATCAGCCCCGCCGTGGTGATATCCGGATCGTCGATCATCGCGACGGCCGCGTCGATCGTCTCGCCGAGGTTGTGCGTGGGGATATTCGTGGCGAGGCCGACGGCGATGCCCGACGTGCCGTTCACCAGCAGGTTCGGATACCGCGCGGGCAGCATGTCCGGCTCTTTGAGGGTATCGTCGAAGTTCAGGCGGAAGGGAACGGTGTCCTTTTCAATATCGCGCAGCATCTCCAGCGCCAGCGGCGCCATGCGCGCTTCGGTGTATCGCATGGCGGCGGCGCTGTCGCCGTCGATGGAGCCGAAGTTGCCGTGGCCGTCGACGAGCGTGCCGCGCAGCGAGAAGGGCTGCGCGAGACGGACCAGCGCGTCGTACACCGACGAGTCTCCGTGCGGATGATATTTACCCAGACAGTCGCCGACGATGCGCGCGCACTTGCGATGCGGTTTATCGGGCGAAAGCCCCAGTTCGGACATGGTATAGAGGATGCGCCGCTGCACGGGCTTGAGGCCGTCTTCCACGCGCGGCAGCGCGCGTTCGAGAATCACGTGCTCGGCGTAGGGCATCATGGAATCGCGCATGACGTCTTCCATGTTGGCCGTGATGATGATTTCGCCCGAGCCGTGCTGCACGGGCGCGGAAGGTTTCTTTGCCATTATTTTTTGCTCCCGGTCTGCGCGTCGAAGGTATCGACGCGGTTAAAGTTGGCGTGCTCGGTGATGAATTCGCGCCGGGGATCGACCTTGTCGCCCATGAGAACGGTCACCATCCGTTCGGCTTCCGCCGCGTCCTCGATGCCCACGCGGAGCATCTTGCGGCAGCTCGGATCCATCGTCGTCTCCCAGAGCTGTTCGGGGTTCATTTCGCCAAGCCCCTTGTAGCGCTGAATCGTGTAGCCGCGCAGACCTTTGGTGAGCGTGCGCAGCTCGTTGTCGTCGTAGGCGTACTGCGCGGTTTCGCCCTTTTTCACCTGATACAGCGGCGGCAGGCCGATGAAAACGTGCCCGTCGGTGATGAGCGGCTTCATGTAACGGTAGAAGAACGTCAGCAGAATGGCGCGGATGTGCGCGCCGTCCTGATCGGCGTCCGAGAGGATGATAACGCGGTTGTATTTCAGGTCGGAGAGCGTAAAATCCTCCTCGATGCCGCAGCCGAGCGCGGTAATGATGGAGCGGAACTCATCGTTTCCCAGCACCTGATCAAGGCGTTTCTTTTCGACGTTGAGCGGTTTGCCGCGAAGCGGCAGAATGGCCTGAAACCGCCTGTCGCGCCCCTGTTTGGCGCTGCCGCCGGCGCTGTCGCCCTCTACGATGAACAGCTCGTTCTCCTCCGCCTTCCGTCCGGTGCAGCTGGAAAGCTTGCCCACCAGCGGCGTGGCCTCGAGCTGCGATTTCTGCCGGGCGACCTCTTTCGCGCGCCGCGCGGCCTCGCGCACCTTGGCCGACTTGACCGCCTTTTCAATCACCGTCAGCGCAAATTCCTGATGGCGCAGATCTTCGAGGTACGCCGCGAGCAGCTCGGTCGAGAGCGCTTCGACGATGGGCCGCACCTCGCTGTTGCCCAGCCGCCCCTTCGTCTGTCCTTCAAACTGCGGCGAACGCACCATCACCGAAAGCACGCACGTCATGCCCTCGCGGAAATCCTCGCCGGAAAGGTTCGCGTCCTTTTCCTTGAGAATCCCCTGCCGGCGCGCGTAATCGTTGAAGACCTTCGTATAGGCGGCCTTGAAGCCGATCTCGTGCGTGCCGCCCTCGTGCGTGGGAATGTTGTTGACGTAGGAAAAGAAATTCTCCGTATAGCTGTCGGTATACTGGAAGGCGACGGCCAGCCTGATATCGTCCTTCGCGCCCTCGAGATGCACCGGCTTTTCGTGCAGCGGGGTTTTATCGTTGATGAGATAGGTAACGTAATCGGAAATGCCTCCGTCAAAGAGGAACACCCGCTCGCGCTTTTCCGGTTCCTTTATCCGTTCGTCGGTGAAAACGATCTTCACGCCGCGGTTGAGGTACGCCAGTTCGCGCAGGCGGTGCGCGACGGTTTCGGCGTTGAAGACGACGTCGTCGAAAACGGTATCGTCCGGCAGGAAGGTGATCTTCGTGCCGCGCTTGCGCGTGCCGCCCAACTTCTCCAGCGGTCCGTCCGGCACGCCGGAGAGAATCTTCTTCTGCTTCTCGTCGTAACCGCTGTGGAACTTCTGCTGATAGTGGCTGAAGTTGACGAAGCTGTCGCAGACGAGCCACTTGGACAGCGCGTTCACGACGGACGCGCCCACGCCGTGCAGACCGCCGGAGTAGGCGTAGGCGTTGTTGTTGAACTTGCCGCCCGCGTGCAGGCGCGTAAAAATCACCTCTACGCCCGAAACGCCGAGCGTGGGGTGCGGATCGACGGGCATGCCGCGGCCGTTATCCTCGACGGACGCGGAACCGTCTTTGCAGAGCGTGACGCGGATTTCGTTGGCGTAACCGCCCATCGCCTCGTCCATCGCGTTATCCACGATTTCCCAGAGGAGATGATGCAGGCCGCGCGTGCCGGTCGTGCCGATATACATGCCGGGGCGCATGCGAACCGCTTCAAGTCCTTCAAGAACCTGTATGTCTTTTGAACCGTATTCTTTGGCCATGATTGAAGATGATCCCCCGTCAGATGGTTGGGTGGTAAAGGTAGAAACAGGTTAGTATAGCATTTTATGAGGGGGCATGTCAAACCGGCGGGAGAAAAAGGGAATTGCATGAGATTGAGGAAAAGCGGAAAGGCGCGAACGATCTGCCAAACCTGCATAATTTTGAGCCCCTACCGGGAGGAGCAGGGAAACGGAGCCCCGCACGGGCCCCAACGGCTCACGGCGGCACGAAAGGAACGCGTAGACGAGCTGAACGCCATGGGCCTGCAGGAAGTGCTGGCCGTCCGTCAGGCGCAGTACGACCGCTACTTTGGCAAATAAAAAAATCCCATAGAATCTTCGCGCCCGTCCTGTTTCGAGCAGGATGGGCGCATTTTTTTATTTCAAAGCGATTTCGCTGCAACATTTCCACGCGCCCGGCTGTATATAGAATGTTCCTGTTCACTTACATCATCAGGGAGGTCATTCAAATGAAAAAGTTTTTTACTCCGCTTCTCACCGTTCTGCTCGCGCTTCTCTGCGCCGGTTTCGCCCTCGCGGATTTCTTCCTCTGCCAGCCTTCGGACGATGATCCGCTCATCGGCATGCCGAATCCCATCCATGAATACGATACCGTCCGGTCGCTCGAGGAAGCCGTCGGTTACAGGCTTTACGTTCCCGCGAGCGTTCAGGGCTTTGCCCTTACCGACATCACGTCCATCGACGACATGGCGCAGCTGCTCTATTCCAACGGCGCGCAGGAGCTGTGCTTCCGCGTCAGCCCCATTTCCTCCACGCATGGCGATAACAGCGGCGATTACGTCGATTATTCTTCCGTCCTCGCGGATACGATCCGTGATCTCTCCGTCACAACAAAAGGCTCCGACAGTTCAGTCTCTCTTGCAATCTGGCAGGCGAACGGATATGATTATTCCATCGGCGTTCGCCCGGACGGCGTATCTTTCGACGAAATGACGCAGCTCATTTGCGCTTTCATTAAATAAAAAAACTCGCGCGCTGCGCGCCTGGTTTCCCGCGCAGCGCGCCGGAGGTTTCTCTATGGAATGTATACTTCCCCCGCCCCCGGCAGAGCTTTTGGCAGTTTCTTTCTCTGCTGGCCGCGCGGGTTCAGCAGCTTTTCGCGCATTCTTCCGCGCAGAGCGCGGAAAACATACAGGCCGCCGCCGCGCTGGACGCCTACGGCGACTGCATTCTCCGGCTCGCCTATTCCTATCTGCGCAGCATGAGCGACGCCGAGGACGTTCTGCAGGAAACGATGATCCGATACCTGCGCGGGCATCCGGTTTTTGAATCCGATTCGCACGAAAAGGCATAGCTTCTGCGCGTGGCGATCAATCTGTCCAGAAACCGCATCGACTATAACGCGCGCCGCGCGCACGCGGATCTGGACGATCATCTGCTCGAAAAGAGCGCGCCCGATCTTGCCTTCGTCTGGGACGCTGTAAAAGCCCTTCCGCCGCAATACGCGGAAGCGCTGCATCTGTATTATCAGAAGGGGTATTCCTGCGACGAAATTGTGCGTCTGCTCGACAAAAACGAATCGACAGTTCGCACGCTCCTTCGCAGGGCGCACATGCGCCTCAAAGATGTCTTAAAGGAAGAATACGATTTTGAAGTATAACGAACTGATGAATCAGATCAAGGTAACGCCTCAAATGCGCCGCCGCGTTCTGGACGCGATCGCCGCGGATCAGAAGCGCCGCAGAGCCCGTCTGCTTTACCGGCGCGTCGCCGCGCTGGCGGCCTGCCTTGCGGTCGCCGCAGGCGCATGGACGTTTGCATCCCGCCGTCTCCCCGCCGCCCCGCCGGAGGAAATGGTTTCGTCCGCATACGGCATTATAGAATACGCTTCCGTTGAAGAACTTTCCCACGCGCTCGGCTTTACGGTAAAAACGCCCGGCGAGCTTCCGTTCGCGCCGGAGGAAGTGTCTCACGACGCATGGTTCGGCGATCTCGCCGAGATAAACTATCGCGGCGCGGAGGCTCTGCTTACGACGCGCATGGCGGCCGGGGCGGAAGATCCGAGCGGCGATTACAACGTCTACCGGCAGGTGGAAACCGTCCCGCTCGCGGACGCAACCGTCACGCTGAAGGGCGAAAACGACCGGGTTTCGCTGGCCGTCTGGACGGACGGCGAATACGCCTTCTCCGTCAGCGTCGAGCCCGCAATTTCGCAGGAAGAAATGCTGCGGGTTATAGAAAGTTTTAGGTAGACGGGTGGGAACGTGCGGGGGCTCTGCCCCCGCACCCCCGGCGGGAACCTGAGGTTCCTGCACCTCCCGGCATGGGCTCAATATTTTGCAGCGTTTCTTGCTCGTCCGCGCGTTCCGCGCGGACATTGCGCGTTTCTTTTCGCGGCCACGGGCCGCGCGGGGTTGGGCTACGTTAGGGGGCTCCGCCCCCTATAACCCCCGCCAGGGAACTGAGTTCCCTGCACCTCCCACTTTTACTCAATACCATGCGGCCGCGCCAGCTCGTCCGCGCGTTCCGCGCGGACATTGCGCGTTTCTTTTCGCGGCCACCGGCCGCATAGGGTTGGGCTACGTTAGGGGGCTCCGCCCCCTATAACCCCCGCCAGGGAACTGAGTTCCCTGGACCTTCCGCTTTTTGCCCGCTCTTGCCTTCCCTTTTCCTTCATGTTACAATACCCTCATGAAAAACATCCTTCTCATCCTCGGTGCGCAGGTCAAACCCGACGGTTCGCCCAGCGTTCAGCTCGCGCTGCGCCTTGAAACGGCGCTTGCCGCCTATCGCGCGTCCCCATGCCGGATCATCGCCTGCGGCGCGCAGGGGGCCGACGAGCCGCGCCCCGAAGGCGAAGTCATGCGCGACTGGCTCATCGCGCGCGGCGCTGCGCCCTCGGACGTTCTGGCCGAAACCGATTCCCGCAGCACGCGTCAAAACCTCCAAAACGCCGCCGCGCTTCTTCCGCCCGGCGCGCGCGTCACCGTCGTCACCAGCGATTATCATCTTCCCCGCGCGCTCGCCATCGCCCGCGATATCGGGCTGGACGCGGATGGTCTGCCCGCGCCCTGCCTCAGGGGGCTGTCCTTCTGGCTGAAGAATCATTCCCGCGAAACGCTCGCCTGGGGCAAATTCCTGCTGGAGAAAATCATCCGGTAACGACCGCATACGCGCACGATTTTCCTCTTTTTGGCGACAATCCGCTCTATCCCTTCGCGGGGAATTATGTTATAATCGCATCAAAGCTACACAGGAGGTTTGCAAGATGAACATTCATGTCTATCGTGATCTCGACGCGCAGGGCAAGGCGGCCGCTTCGCTCTTCGCCGCGCAGATTCTCAAAAAGCCGGACAGCGTTCTCGGCTTCGCCACCGGTTCGACTCCGCTCAGGACGTATGCCGCGCTTGCCGATCTGTGCGCGCAGGGCGCGCTTGATTTCAGCCGCGTTCATACCTTCAACCTTGATGAGTACGTCGGCATGGCGCGCGAACACGAACAGAGCTATTTCAACTTCATGTATACCAACCTGTTCTCCAAAGTAAATATCCCGACGGAAAATTACCGTCTTCCCAACGGCCTCGCCGCGGACATTGACAGGGAATGCGCTGAATACGAAGCCGCCATCGAAGCCGCGGGCGGCATCGATCTGCAGTTCCTCGGCATCGGCCACGACGGCCACATCGGTTTCAACGAGCCCTGCGGCGAGTTTCCAAAGGCGACGCACTGCGTCGAGCTGAACCCGATCACCATCGAAGCCAACAAGCGCTTCTTCGCCAGCGCCGACGAAGTGCCGCGCAGGGCCCTCTCCATGGGCATCGGCACGATCATGCGCGCGCGCGGCGTTGTGCTCGTCATCTACGGCGCGGACAAGGCCGAAATCACCGCCAAAGCGCTCAAAGGCCCCGTCACGCCCGAAGTCCCGGCGAGCATCCTGCAGTTCCATCCCAACTGCACCGTCCTGCTGGACGAAGCCGCCGCGAGCAGGCTGTAAGCGTCCGAATAAAAAAACTGCGCCGCCGGAAGTCGTTCGCTTCCGACGGCGTTGTTCTATTCTCCTGCCGGCGATCCGCCCTGCATGGGAAATCTCCTTCACCAAAGCTTTTTATAGCTCGCCGCAAAGTAGGCGATCTCCGCCGCGGCGGTAATCGTCCAGGAGAAAACGTACAGCAGGTACAGCGAATCGATCGTATGGAAATAGGCGAAAACCGTATACACCCACACCACGCGGAAAACGCACGAGCCCATGATGACGATTATCGTCGGCACAAGGCTCTTGCCGATGCCGCGCGAGGCGGCGATGGTGTTGTCCATCAATGCGGAAACCATATAGGAAAAACCCATCACGCGCAGGCGCGCCATGCCGGCCTGCCGCACGGCTTCGTCCGTCGTAAACAGCGTCAGGAACTGGCGGCCGAACAGAACCAGCGAAAGCCCCAGCACCGCGCCCGCGCCGAAGGAATAGGCAAGGCAGATAAAATAGCTCTTCGTCACGCGTTCTTTCTTTTGCGCGCCAAGGTTCTGGCTGATAAAGCTGGAACACGCCATATAGAACGCGTTCATCACGTCGTACACGAGCGCGTCGGAGTTCGCCGCCGCGGCGTTGCCCTCGACGATCACCGCGTCGAACGTATTCACACCCGACTGGATAAACAGGTTGGCGACGGCGAAAATGGCGTTCTGCAAGCCGGACGGAACGCCCAGGCGCAGGACGAATTTCGCCTTCTCTCCATGCACGCGCAAAGCGCGGAAACGAAGCCCGATCACCTCGCGGCTTTTGAACAGCGACACGAGAATCAGCGCCGCGCAGACGCACTGCGACGCCGCGCTCGCAATCGCCACGCCCGCGACGCCCAGCCCGCACACGATCACAAAAAACAGATTCAGAAAAACGTTCGCCACGCCCGCCGTCGTCAGGAAAAGCAGCGGCTTTTTCGTATCGCCCACCGCGCTGAAAACGGCGTTGCCGAAGTTATAAATCGCCATTGCGGGCATGCCGAGGAAATAGATGCGCAGGTACAGCGCCGCGCCGTCGATCAGCACGTCCTTCGTATTGAGCATTTCCAGCAGGCCGCGCGCGAAAAACAGCCCGCACAGAAGAATTACCACGCCCGTAAGCAGGCAGAGGATGACCGACGTATGCACCGTCTCTTCCACGTCCTTGCGGCTCTGCGCGCCGAAATAGCGCGCCACCATCACGTTAACGCCGCTGCCCATGCCCATGAGAAAACCGGTAAAGAGCGTGATCAGCGTCGTCGTCGAGCCGACGGAGCCGAGCGCTTCCGGCCCAGCGAACCGGCCGACCACAACGAGATCGGCCATGTTAAACAACACCTGAAGCAGATTTGAAACGATCAGCGGAAGGCTGAAAAACAGAATCTGCTTCGCCAGCGGCCCATGCGTCAAATCTTTCGTTCCGTGCGACATAAGGAAATACGCCCATCCTTTCCCGCGCCTTCGCGAACGCAGGGCCCTATTATAGCGCGCGCCGCGCGCTTATGGCAAGAGGAGCTTTTCTGCTTACAGCGTACGATAATTAATTTTGCCCCTGCGAAACAATGCGCAGGATGAAGCGCTGGTTGGGATAGCCGAATTCCTCTGCCAGTTCGCCTTCGACGAAACCATACTTTTTATAAAGCCGCCTTGGCGCGGTTCCCTTCGCGTCGTTTTCCCGGAACGTCGTGACCGTAATCTCCCGGCTTCGATCCAGCGCGCCGAGCGCCTTTTCCAGCATCGCGGACGCGATTCCTCTCCGGCGGTATTCCGGGTCGACCGCAAGGCAGCAAATCATATTATATTTTTTGGAAAACAGCAGCACGCCGACGATCCTGTCCGCATCCTTCACGCACAGTGCGCGCCGGTCGCCGATAAACTTCCGTACCGTTTTTCGATGCGCTTCAAGCTCCGCTTCCGTTTCCAGTCCGGGGAAATTCCAGCTGACCTTTTGAACCAGCGCCATCCAGGCGTCCAGATCCGCCGGGGCCGCAAATATCGCCTGCATTTTTCACCCCATTAAATTACGTCATTCATTTATTTCTCTCTATTATTTTTCTCTATCAACGCGATATATTCATCCACGGCGCTTTCCAGCGCCGCAAGAGAAAGACACCTGCCAAGGACTACCGTCGTGCCGGGTTCCTGCCGCAAGGCATTGAGAAAGGTCTGTTGAATATGCGAAAACTTATTTGCCAATTCCGTTTCGCCAATGAATCCAAGCATCGTAATGCCATCTAAAAGAAAAGGCCGAAACAGGGTGTTCAACATTGAGCGCAGCTCTCCCACAGTCTTTTGGACGCTGCACACATCCTTGATTTCCGCTAAATTCTTTTGAACGGTCGGGATGGATTCCCCCATATACCGATGCAAATCACCTGGTTTCGGATCGATTTGTATCAGGGTTGCAACCATAGCAGAAGATCCGATCCGGTTCAGAAGTTCCGCTTCGGTGAGCGTTATCTGCGCCGGAGCGGGATCGTGTTCCCATTTGTTGTTAAGGAACGTCAGCCTGCCCTCCTGTGTCCCAATATACACGACAGCGTGCTTCCCGTTTTCACCTGCCTGCAGACCCAGCATGGCGGTTCTCTGCCGCTTCAAATACTCCGGTACCTGAGCGGCCGGAATCTCTTTTTCAATCATTTCAAATCCAATTGGATGCAGAAACAGATTGAACCACTCCGCACTTTGGAGCATCGGCCCCGCCATATACACGCCATCCTTGCAGGAAAACAAGTATGGCAGCTTCATCGACATGGCGATAGAACGGTCAGTGGCGTCAACGCCATACTGCTCCAGCATATTGGCAACGCCTGCGTAGGAGCAGGAGGAATTAAAGGTCATGTATTTTATGGGAGGGACCCTCCTTTCACCGATCGGTACTGCATGCTAAATTTAAGGCAATACCGCACAATGTCACGCAAAGGCATCCGTCAGCCTTCGCGCGAATTATGCGGTATC
>CAKTTL010000068.1 GCA_934615235.1 uncultured Clostridia bacterium | reverse complement strand
CTGCTGCGCTGCGCGACGCTGCTGGAAACCATGGACGGCGGCGATCTGATTTATTCGGGCCGCTATGCGGCCAGAGATCAAAACGGCCGCTCCGTTTACGCGCCGGCCAGAGAGCTGGCGCAGATTCGCGGCATGTTCGGCCTGGTGTTCCAGAATTTCAACCTCTTCCCGCACTATTCGGTTTTGAAGAATATCACCGAAGCACCCATCCTCGTGCAGAAGCGGAAAAAGGACGAAGTCTACGCCGAGGCGGAGGAGCTGCTCAAGCAGATGGGCCTCGCCGACCGCGCGGACGCGTATCCGTATCAGCTTTCCGGCGGGCAGCAGCAGCGCGTTTCCATTGCGCGCGCGCTGGCGATGAACCCGCAAATTCTCTTCTTTGACGAGCCGACGAGCGCGCTCGACCCCGAGCTGACGGGCGAAATCCTGCACGTGATCCGCGATCTGGCCGCGCGGAAGATGACGATGGTTATCGTTACGCATGAGATGATGTTCGCGCGCGACGTGTCGGATTACGTGGTCTTCATGAACGGCGGCGTGATCGTCGAGCAGGGCGACCCGCGCGACGTGATCGATCACCCGACGCAGGAGCGCACGATTCAGTTTTTGCGGAGGCTGCAGGGCTGATGGAACGGCTGCAGATCGTCAAAATCAGTCCGACGGAAAACATGACCGTCCTCGTGGAAACGCCCGTACCCGGAGCGCGCCACGCGGAAATCGCCGAAAAGCTGATGGCTTACGGCGGCGTAAACTGCGAACAGGTCGGCTATATCGAGCCGCCGCGGGATCCTGCCGCGCGCGCAAGGCTACAGATGATGGGAGGCGAGTTCTGCGGCAACGCGACGATGTCGCTCGCGTCTTTCCTGTGCTTCTGCGATGCGATGCCCGACGGCGCGCAGGCCGATATTCCGCTGGAGGTTTCCGGCATGGAAGGCACGCTTGCGTGTCATGTCTGCTGTCTTGCCGAGGGCGAGTATGAGGGCACCGTTCAGATGCCCCGCCCGCTTGCAATCAGCCGGCAGACCCTCGCTTTCTCCAATACTCCGTATTCCGTCATCTGCGTCCGAATGGACGGCATCGCGCACCTGCTGATAGACGCGAAACAGGTGGGAGGTGCAGGAACCTCAGGTTCCTGCCAGGGGGCGCGGGGGGCGGAGCCAACCGCCGTTTCCCTCGATCTTCTTCATGCCTGGGCTCCCCTGTTTGCAGAGGAGGCCGTCGGGCTTGTGCTGTGCGATTTTGAGCGGGATGAAATACGGCCGCTGGTGTACGTAAAGCCCACCGGCAGCGCCGTCTGGGAGCGCGGTTGCGGCAGCGGCAGCGCGGCGTACGGCGCGGCGATGGCGTGGAAAACGGGCAGGGAAGTGGAAATTCCGGTTCGCCAGCCCGGCGGGACCATTACCGTGCGCGCGGGAGAGAAGGGCGTTTCCATTCGCGGTAAAGTGAAAATTGTAATGCGCGGGGAAGCGTACGTATGAAAAAAATCCCGGCCGCTCGAGGAAAAGAGCGGCCGGTTTTCTTTAGAAGAAATCCACGTGCGAAATGGCAAACTCCAGCGGCAGCCAGCTTTGCAGCGGCAGCGGAAGCGGGGAGAACGCGCCGGCCGGAGAGAGAAAGACGCGGTAAAAATCCGGCAGGGCATAGGTGAACTGCGCGGGCTCGTTCGTTTCGCAGGCGCGCGCTTCGCCGTTTTCGACTTCCAGCGCGATGGCCGAGGGCTGCCCCTGCACGGCGACGACGACGCGGCCCTCCGCCAGTGGGAAATAGCGGCTCTTGAAGCGCAGCAGCACGTCCAGCACGCGCGCGAAGCGGTTGAGGCGGAACAGATCGTTGGGCTGAACGCGGCTGGACTCGCACAGCAGGTTTAACGCGCGGCAGCGCGCAAAATTATATACCGGCGCTGGCATTTCGATCGCATCCGAACGCCCGGCCGCAAACCACGCCTTGAGCACGGGGAACAGGTCGGCTTCGGTGCGCAGCACGAGCTCGCGGATGGCGCCGATACCGTAGCCGATCATTTCGCCGCCGCGCAAAACGGCGTAAAACGGGTTGCTCTCGGACGTGGCAAGCTCAATAAATTTGTCCGCCGGACGAAGTACGTGGAGAGGTTGCGCGTCGTGCAGCTTTCTGGCGCAGGCGAGCCATTGCGGCGTTTCGGCGGTGATTTCCTCGAAGCGGATGCCGGAAGCGTCCACGTCGGCAAGCGCATGGCGTGCGTTGCGGGTGTTGAGGCGGTAAAACGGCGTTACGCCCAGCGGCTGATAGCCGAAATAGCCGTAGCGCTGGCGCTGCCCGCCCAGGGCGGTGAGATCAAACTCGCGGTCGCAGTCCTCGAGCATCATCTTCATCAGCGCTTTCATATAGCCCCTGCCTTCGGAGTACGGATGCACCGATACGCTGCCGACCATGCCGATTTTCAGCGCGTCCTCGCCGATCGCGACTGTTTCGGGATACACCGCCACGGCGGCGCGGATGCGGCCGTCCTCGCGGGCGATATAATGCACGGCCGGGCTGGTTTCCGGATGCAGATAGGCCTGCGGGCGCACCTTTTTGAAATCGTGCGGGCAGTGCGCCATGCTGAAAGTCAGGTTCAGCATGTCCAGAAGCTCGGCGGCGTCCTCGGGACGGGATTTTTCAAAAACTGTCATGGAACCCCTCCTACTGTCTCGTTTGTTCGTTTCATCATACCACATTTGCCGGTCGGCCACAAGGCGCGCAGAGCGCGTGAAATTTTTTCCTGCATCTTCCAAAAAAGCGCGGGATATGATATAGTATAGACAATAGAAGTTCGTAATTTGTTGGCAATTTATCATAGAAAGGATAACGGAAAAATGGAAATTATGGAGCTGATAGAACAGAACAGAGTTATTGCGATTGTGCGCGGCATGCACCCTGACCAGATGGCGCCGCTGGCGCGCGCGCTGGAGCGCGGCGGTATCCGGATGATGGAAATCACCTTCAATCAGAATGCGCCTGAGACGTTTCAGAACACGGTGAACGCAATCCGTACGCTTTCGCAGAACATGCGCGATATGGCCATCGGCGCGGGCACGGTCATGACGCTCGAACAGCTGCACATGGCCGCCGACGCGGGCGCGCGCTATATCATCTCGCCCGACGTGAACCCGGCGCTCATTGCCGAAACAAAGCGCCTGGGGCTGACCTCGCTGCCCGGCGCGATGAGCCCGACGGAAATCGTCACCGCGTGGAACGCGGGCGCGGACGCGGTGAAAGTTTTCCCGATCGGCGATTTGGGCGTTGGATACCTCAAGGCGATTCGCGCGCCGCTTTCGCATATTCCGCTGATCGCCGTGGGCGGCGTGAACGAGCGCAACTGCGCCGATTTCCTGCGCGCGGGCGCGATTGGCGTCGGCGTGGGCGGACAGCTTGTCAACCGCGAATGGATCGACGCGGGCGAGTTTTATAAGATCGCCTCGCTTGCCGGAAAAATCGCGCAGGCCGCGCAGAACGCCGTAAAATAACGAGGAAAAAACAATGCGGTTTGAAATCTGGATCGACGGGGGAACGACGAACACGCGCTTTACCCTCACGGAGGACGGGCGCGTACTGGAGCGCGTTTCGCGCCATGTGGGCGCGTCCAGCGCGGAGGCGGACGGAAACCGTGCGCTGCGCGAAGCCGTGGCGGAGGAGCTGTCCGTCATTCAGGCGCGGCATGGGCTGCGCGCGGAGCGCGTCGTTATCGCCGGAATGATTACGTCCGGCAGCGGGCTGTACGAACTGGCGCATGTGCCCGCGCCCGCGGGAGCGGACGAGCTGGCCGCAGGGGCGAAGCAGATCGAAATGCCGGACGTAACGCCTGCGCCCATCCTCTGCCTGCCGGGCGTGAAATGCTTCTGCGACGGGCAGAGCGATATGATGCGCGGCGAGGAAGTTGAAATTATGGGCGCGCTGGGCGCGCCGGAAGAAGGCCCGCGCGCGTTCATCCATTTCGGCTCGCACAACAAGCTGATTCTGACGGAAAACGGGCGCATCACGCGCTCGATGACGACGCTGACGGGCGAGCTGCTTGCGGCCGTAACCGGCCATACCATTCTTGCGGGAACGCTCGGCGCGCCCGACGGGACGCTGACGCTTGCGGATGAATTCGTGCGGCGCGGTTTTCATGCGGCGCGGGAAAACGGTCTGAGCCGCGCGCTGTTCCAGACACGGCTTTTGCAGACGCTCGACGGCGCGGCGCGCAGCGAGGCGTATTCGTTCCTCTTCGGCGCGCTCTGTCAGCAGGATCTGGCGGCGTTCGGCCCGTGGCTGCAGGAAGCGCGCGCGCCGCTGACGCTCTACGGCCGCGAAATCTGGGAAGACGCGTTTCTCTGCTGCGCGAAAGAAGCGCTGGGCGAGATCGCCGCAACGCGTATCGGCTATCAGGAAAGCCAGTGGCTGAGCCTGCGCGGCATGCAGAAGGTCGCGGCGAAGTTTGAGGGATAAAGGGGAGAGACGGCGCGTCCCTCCCCTTCTTTTTAGAGAGTCTCAGGAAATTCCCTGAGACTCCATTACGGTGTTTTTTTCGCCGTTTCTATGTCGAAAAATCTCGGTATAGCCCCGCTAGCCCTTCGATTTCTTTCCTTGAACGGACGAAAAATCCGCTCGTGCTGTCGCCTCTTTCTTTTTCAGATGCCCCCTATTTTGAATAGGCGACCAGCATGGTAACCGTCATTCCGTTTGCCTCGTTGCGGGAAACGGAAACGCCGTATCCGTCGCCGTAATACAGCCTGATGCGCTGGTTGAGGTTTTTCAGGCCGTAGCTTTCGCCCTCATGCGTTTCCGGGGACGCAATATGTTCCTGCAGCCTTTTCAGCGCTTCATCTTTGATGCCGTAACCGTTGTCCTCTACGGTGATGCGAATGGCGTTGCCTGCGGCGATTTCGCCCCGCAGGTGCAGATAGTTGTCGATTCGCTGCGCGTTGAACCCGTGCTCAAAATAGTTTTCAATCAGCGGTTGAAGCACGTTGCGAATGATTAGGCAATCCAGGATCTCCGTTGGAAAATCGTAAACGATTTTCATTCTGTCGCCGTAGCGCGCGCGGAACAGCTTCAGATAATGCTGGCTGAACGCAAGCTCTTCACGGATGGAAATGATATGCCGCGAGCCGATCAGACTGCGAAAAATTGTCGCCATATGCTGAATGAGTCCGGCGGTATCGTCGTCGCCGTTGCGCTCGCAGCGGGAACGGAAAAGCTCCAGCGTGTTATACAGAAAATGAGGGTTGAACTTCGCCATCAGCTCCGCCATTTCATGATCCCGCTGCTTGAGTTCAAACTGGTACGATTGCTCCACCGTTCGCTGCAGCCGTTCCGCCATTTTGTTGATCGCTAACGCGATGTCGTTGAATCCGTCATTGCGGAAATTCAAATCGAAGCGGTAATCCAGATGGTTTTCGCCAATTCGCGCCAGACCGCCGCTGATGACGGCCACTTCTCGGTTCACCAGCTCGATAATGAGCACGAACAGCACGATTGTAACCAGCACGAACACCATCAGCAGCGCGATCAAATTGCCGATGCCGGCGCAGGAAATCCTGAAAAGCTCGCTTTTATCTACCGTGAAATAGCAAACCGACCGCCGCGGAGATTCCGCCAGCGGCTGGATGAACATGCGCTTCCCGCTTTCCAGCGTTACCGTTTTGATTTCCCGGCTTCCGGCGATCACCTCGTTTTCGGCCGTTCCGTTATAATAAACGAGGCTGTCGTTTTCAGCGATCTGATACGTCAGCGATTCGAACACTGTTTCATTTTGCTTGACAATATTATCAAACGACTGCGTATCGAACCCGAACAACAGCCGTCCGTTCGCCTTTGCCGAAGGCGCGCCGCCGGCGATGGCGAAGGTTTGCTCCGTGTGATCCAGCAGCCACACGGGCTTGCTGCCGTAAACTTTCATGTGCGCGCCCGATTCGCGCAATTCCTCCTGAAAAGGAAAGCTTTCCGTCAGTTCTTCCAGCCGTCCCGTGCCGACATAGTAAATATAATTCACGCTGCGCTCCGGCGCATACAGCGCCACCCAGCGGATCGCATCCGCATGGACCGTCAAACGCGACAGAACGTGCATCAGCTGCTGCTTTTCCATGGGGCTCAGCGCCCTGTTGCCCGGAGCGGAAAAATAGGAATCAAGAACAGTATAGCTCGTATCCTTTTCCGTAAAGACCGGAAGGTAATACTTCCAGAAATTCTCGGTGAGGTTTTTATACTCCGCCACCAGATAAATCAGCGTGTTGTTCATTGAAGCCAAATGCGCGTTTTTTCTGTTCTGATAATAAAACCCGCACGTCAGCGTGCAGGCCATAATCAGAATGACGATATAAATCACCAACACGATGCGCAGCATTCTGTTGTTGCCGAATTTCATTGTACGCTCCCGTCACAGTTCGGTTATGGAAATATGGTACTGCGTAATTCGGAATTTCGCTGGGGACATTCCCGTCAGCGCCTTGAAGCTTTTGACGAAATAACTTGCAGAGGAAAAGCCCACGCGCGTGGCGATATCATAAATCCGCAGCTCCGGATCGCGCAGCAGCTGCGAGGCGTGAACGATTCGCACGCGGGCGAGATATTCGTTAAAGAACACGCCGGTTTCCCGCTTGAACAGATGCCCCAGATATGCCGGGTTCATACTGCGCTGGCCGCAAAACTCGCGGATGGATATGCCCGCCGCATAGGCGCTGCGGATAAACTCCATCGCCAGCCGAACGGCGGGATCGAGCGCAGCGAGGGCCGCGTTGGACGCCTGTCGGGTAATGAGCAGCAATTGCTCCAGCGCTTTACGAAATCCCTCCGTCTGTCTTGCGCGCTCTAACTGCTCGCGATGGTCGAAAACGCTGCGCTGTAGCCGCGCCGTCTGTACCGGGTATTCCGTCAGCAGCGCGCGCGTGCAGGCTTTCATGAAAAAAAGCAGCGCTTCAGCGCTGTTTTCACATGCCGCCTTTTCTGCGTACCGTCGTATTTCCTCTTGAGCGGCGGTTTCGCCGCGCACGTGCAGAAGCAGCATCACATCGTCGAACGCCGTCCCGCCGGACGCATCTGCCTCTTCCTGCGCAAGCACGGATTTCTCCGTACATGCCGCGTTCATTTCCAGCGAGTTCATTGCGCTCTGGTAGCTTTCCGCCAGGTTTTCCGCGTCGTCAATGGCCGGGCCCAGCGCGATGCGCACCTTCTGCGCGACGCCCGCCTCCTGCGCAAGCGCGTTCAGCCGCCTGGCAACGTCGGGCAGGTTGATCTTTTTCCCGCCCAGAACCATCAGGGAATGCCCCTGATCATCCCGGCAATGATAAAGCGTGTATTCCGACGCGAATTCCCGCTGGCATTTTTCAAGGAACGAGGTCAGCGAAACCGACTCCCGCCGCTGCACGCAGACAGACGCATATTCCGGCAGATACAGGTTGATGCCCAGATGCGTCGCGCGATCCGCCAGTTCGTCGGCCGAAATCGCGCCGGTTGTCCAGCGCAGAAGGGTATTGCTGTAGGTGAGCCATTGCTCGCTGCGGTTGGAGTAAATGTTTTCCAGCGCACGCTTGATGGTTTGCTCCAGTTCCTCCATTTCCAGCGGCTTGAGAAGATAATTCTCCACCCCCAGAGAAATGGCCTCGCGGGCGTATTCGAACTCGTTATATGCGCTCAGCACGATGCAGTGCGTATCCGGACTGAACTGACGGATATGGCGAATCAGCGTAAGCCCGTCCATTGCCGGCATGCGGATATCCGCCACGACGAGCGAAATCGGCTGCTGCTTGGCCAGCACGAGCGCCTCTTCGCCGTTTCCGGCTGTCAGCACCGTCCCGACGCCAAGCTCCTGCCAGGAGATGCGGCTCTTCAGCGTTTCCAGCACGCTCGATTCATCGTCCGCAAGCAGCACGGTAAACACGGGCTTCGCCTCCTTTTTCTTCGTTTTATCAGCTTAAGTGTATCAATTTTTTTCAAAATGTCAACGACGCGAGGGGCGTTTTTGCAAGGTTACAGTAATTTTTGATATAAACTGTAATTTTTTTCATTTACAATTTTCTCCTACACCCTCTATACTGTTTCTATCGAAAGAAAACAAAGGAGTGAAGCAACGTGCGCAATCCTGCCCCAACGCGGGATCTTTCCCGGCGGCGCGGCGTGAAAGCCGATTCGTTCAGGCTGTTCCTGTACGTGCTGCCCGGCATCCTGTTTGTTATCCTTTTCCGCTATATTCCTCTGTGGGGCTGGAGCTTTGCGTTCTTCCAGTATAAGCCGGGCATGAAGCTGGCGCAGTGTAAATTTGTAGGGCTTGATCATTTTACGCTGCTTTTTACCAACCCCATCATGCGCAACAACCTTTTCCGCGTCCTGCGCAATACCTTCGGCATTCATCTGCTCGGCTATCTTTTCTCGCCGCTGCCGATGCTCTTCGCCGTTTTTCTCAGCGAAATTCCGGCCAGGCGTTATCAGAAGCTGGTGCAGGTCGTCACGACGCTGCCTAACTTTATCAGTTGGGTGATCATGTTTTCGCTGGCGACGGCGCTGTGCGGCTCGAACGGCCTGATCAACACGCTCCTGCAAAACGCGGGCGCGGCTTCGCGCGTCAATATCCTTACCAGCAACCGGCACGTCTGGCTCACGCAGGTGCTTTTGCAGACCTGGAAATCCACCGGCTGGAACGCGATCATCTATTTTTCGGCGCTCGCCGGCATCGATCCGAGCCTGTACGAGGCCGCGATGGTTGACGGTGCGGGGCGGATGCAGCGCATCTGGCATATCACGCTGCCCAACCTGATTCCGACCTTCTTCGTGCTGCTCATCATCAGCATCGGCAATTTCCTCAATACGGGCATCGACCAGTATATGGCCTTCGGCAACGCGCTGAACAAGCAGTATATCGAAGTGCTCGACCTGTATACTTACAACCTCGGCATTGGCAGCGGACAGATTTCCTTCGGCGTAGCTGTCGGCATTATGAAATCCGTCGTCGCGCTGGTGCTGTTTACGATGGCAAACACCGCCTCGAAGAAGGTTCGCGGCACGAGCGTATTCTGATCGGAGGGAGAAAAAGATGGCTGAAATCAGCGTTAAGAAAAACAAAATCGCCGCGTCGCGCGAAGACAAAATCTTCTACGCCATCGCTTACGTCGTTTTCACCTTCGTACTGCTGCTGTGCGCGTACCCGTTTTATTATCTCCTCATCGCCACCGTCAGCGATTCGCATCTTGTCGATCTCGGGCAGGTGACGCTTTACCCCAAAGGCTTTCAGCTGACGAATTACGCCAAGGTGCTGAAGGTTGATAACCTGCTCAACTCGGCAAAAATCAGCGTGCTGCGCACGGTTTTCGGCACGGCTTTGAGCGTGCTGTGCACGTCCTATATGGCGTACTTCTTCACGAAGGAGAACATGTGGGGCCGCAAGTTCTGGTACCGGCTGGTCGTGATAACGATGTATTTCTCCGCAGGCCTTATTCCGGGCTATCTCAACAATAAGATGCTCGGCCTGCTCAACACCTTTTGGATTTACATCATTCCCGGCCTCGTTTCCACCTACAACATGATTCTCGTCAAAACCTCGATCGAGGCGATGCCGGCGGAGCTGGAGGAATCGGCCTACCTCGACGGCGCGGGATATCTGCGGCGGCTTGCTTCCATCGTGCTGCCGCTGCAAAAGCCCATCATCGCGACCATCGCGCTGTTCATTGCCGTCAACCACTGGAACGATTTCTTTACCACCAAGCTGAATGTGACAAACCCGCGGCTGTATACGCTGCAGTTCCAGCTCTACGAGCTGCTCAATCAGGTCATTTCCGCCTCGGCGCAGATTGACCTGCCCGAAGCGCAGAGCATGTCGATTTCGCCCTCCGGCATACGCATGACGCTGACGGCGATTGTGCTCATCCCGATCATTCTGGTCTATCCCTTCATCCAGAAGTATTACGTCAAGGGCATCATGATCGGCGCGGTGAAAGGTTGATTTCATGGCGCAAAGCGCCACGAGATAGAAAAAACACAGGGAGGAAACAACATGAAGACCACCAAACGGATCCTCGGGCTGCTGCTCGCGCTTGTGATGCTGCTGTCCGCGGCCAGCTTCGCCTCGGCTGAGGAACAGAAGCTCACCACCATCACCCTCTATCCGCAGAACGGCAACCTGACCAGCGGTAAGCTGAGCGGATGGATGGGCGACTACGTCGCAAAGAATTACGGCCTTGAAATCGAAGTCTGGGCTTATTCCGACGACAAGACCAACGCCATCCTCGCCAGCGGCGATCTGCCGGATATCATGTACGTGAACGAAAATATCTACGAAACCATGATCAATTCCGGCATGCTGCTCAACCTCGAAGGCTATCTCGACCAGATGCCCAACGTGCAGGCAAATCAGGATCTGCCTGTCGCGCTGAACTATGTGCGCCAGTATAAGAGCGCCGGCACGGGCGAGCTGTGGTTCATGCCTGTCAGCGTCGGTACGGCCGACGGTTCCGGCGATGAAACCGAGCGCAACGCGCTGCGTCTGAACTGGGAATTCTACGAAGGCATCGGCTGCCCCGAGTTCCACGATATCTGGGAAATGATCCCCGTGATGAAGCAGATGCTCGAAAAGTATCCTTCCGGCAACCCGAACGGCACGAACCAGAACAAGAACTACGGCACCGTGCTCAATTCTGGTTCCGATACCACCTACTGGGGCAACGCGCAGATGCCTTATCTCTGGTGCGGCTACGACGTATTCAACCTGCCCTACATGATCGAAACGAACATGATCGAGGGCACCTATAAATCTATCCTCGACGGCGACAGCAAGTATCATGAAATCCTCAAGTGGTACAACACGCTTTATCGCGAAGGCCTGATGGATCCCGATTCCATCAACCTCGACCGTCCTACCCAGAAGGCGAAGGTGGACGCGGGTAACGTCATGGTTCCTTCCGGCACCAACCCCGGCTGGCGTCAGCTGTATTATCAGTACATGCTGGACGATACCCGCATCTATTACCCGGACATGAAAACCTATGGCACCGTCGGTATCGGTATCAACGCCAAAACCGCCAAGCTGGAAGGCTGCCTGAAGTTCCTCGATATGCTGGCCAACCCTGACGATTATCTCGTTTTCCGCGCCGGTCCGGAAGGCGAACAGTGGTATGTCGCTGACGACGGCCACGTTTACCTGTCCGAGAAGAAAATCGAAAGCATCAAAAACAATACGCCCTTTGTCTTCTCCGACGGCACCGAGTATCTTCTCTGGAACACGGCCTGGATTACCCATTTCGGCGTAAAGACCAGCTATACCGATAAGGATGGCAACTTCCTCCCCGTCAACATGAACGGCTGGAAGGAATTCCAGGCGCTCAACATGACCGCTCCGACCTATCTCAAATGGCATGAGACCGTCGGCTACGACACGTGGGTCGACTGGCTCGATGCGGAGGGCCGCTACTATCGCACCAGCCCGCTGCAGGATGTGAATACCTTCGCCACGCAGCCGGACGACATGATGAAGCTGACCAACGACGCGATCCGCGACGTCATCGTCGCCGCAAGCTGGCAGATGGTCTATTCCGAAACCGACGAAGCCTTCGACGCGATCTGGGAACAGATGGTTTCCGATGCGAAGGGCCTCGGCGCGGAGGATATCATCGCCTGGCGTCTGGCTGACCTCGAAGCCGCCGTTGCCAAGCGCGACGCGCTGGCTGAATAAGCTGTAAAACAAATCTGCGGGGCTTCGCGCTGAAGCCCCCGCTCAGCAAAGGAGAGAAAACGATGTACACGCCCTTTACTTCCCGGCATTTTACCACGCACGTGGATGCTGAAAGCGGAATGAAGTACGCTGTGCTCAGCACGCATCTCGCCCCCATTCAGCAGGGGTTTTACTTCGTCAATTCCGGCTGGTCCGATGATGGGCGCTATCTGTGGTTCTATTGCGCTTATCCCCCGGCCGCCGGTCATACGCTCGGTGTAATCGATTTCCTCACGGATGAAGTGCATCATTATCCCGAGGTCGCCGGCAGCGGCTGGATGGTTGATCCGCTGACGGGCAACGTCTACTGGGGCTGCAGCGAAGGCATCTTCATGCGCACGCCGCATCCGGACGACAAGCCGCAGCGCATCGCCCGGCTGCCGGAATTCGCCCGCAAGGCGGGCACGCGTTCCGCCGGCACGCACCTCTCCTTCACACCGGATCGCCGCGAAATTCTCGCCGACCTGCAGACGGCTTTCGGCAGCAGCATCGGCACGTTCGATGTGGTGACTGGCGAGTATCACGAATGGTATCGCACCGAGCCCGGTATTCCGTATAACCACGCGCAGCTCAACCCCGTCGACGGCGACGTTTGCATGGTCGCGCACGAGGTCAGCTATGATCCGAAGGTCGGCGATTATGTGCTGCCCGCGCTGATCGACGGCGTGTATCCGCGCCTGCAGATTATCCGCCGCGACGGCACCCGCACCATGATGAAGCCGTACCATAACTTCGCGACGCATGAATGGTGGGCGGCCGACGGCAAGAGCTTCTTCTTCTGCTCCTCGCACAACATCGTCCGCGACTGGCTTGACAGCGGCGAACAGGAACTCATCTGCCATATTCCGATTGAAGGCGGCAACGGTACCTGGCACGGCCACGCGACAAAAGATCAGAAGTATTTCATCATCGACGGTTCCAACCCGTGCATGGGTCTGGACTGGTGGCGCGGCTGCGAATCGTTCGTCCGTTTCTACAATGCCGAAACGGGCAAGATCGTCTACCTCGTTACGCGAAATCCCGTCGTCAACGGCTGGACGCCCGACTGCCCCAGCATTTACCACATCGACCCGCATCCGCGCTTCGTCCTCAACGATACGATGGTCACCTTTACCACGACCACGCAGGGACGCGTGGATTTGGCCATTGCGCCGGTCGATCAGCTGATCGAAGCGACGAAGTAAATGAGAATCTGACAAATAAGAAACGGCGCTCCCCGCCTGGATGGGAAGCGTCGTTTTTTTGCGCCTTCGCCGCTTATTGGATGCTCCGGAACTCCCGCCCGAGCGTGTTGAGCGTCTCGCCCCCGTCCTCCGTCACGGCGACGAGATCCTCTACGCGCACGCCGAAGCGGCCGGGCAGGTAGATGCCGGGCTCGATGGAGAAAACCATGCCCGGCTCGGCGATCGTTTCCGAGACGCTGCTCACATCCGGCGGCTCGTGCTCCTGCAGGCCGATGCCATGGCCGGTGCGGTGGATGAAGTATTTTCCATAGCCCGCGTCCTCGATGACCTTGCGCGCGGCGTGGTCGAAGGCGCTCAGCGGAAGGCCGGGGCGCACGGCGGCGCGGCCCGCGGCGTTGGCGGCGCAGACGAGGTCGTAGACGCGCTTCTGCTCGTCCGTCGCGGCGCCGAAGAAGACGGTGCGCGTCATGTCGCTCGCGTAGGATTGCCAGCGCAGCCCCACGTCAATGATAACCGAGTCGCCCGCGCGCAGCGTGGACGCGCTGTCGGTGACGTGATGCGGTTCGGCGCAGTTCGCGCCGAAGCAGATCAGCGGCTCGAAGCTCGGGCCGGACGCGCCCTCGGCTTTTGCGGCGGCGAGATAGGCCGCGGCGACGTCGGCTTCGGTTTTTCCGGCGCAGAGCGCCGAAATCGCCGCAGCCGTCGCCCGGTCGTTTTTCGCGGAGCTTTCGCGCAGAAGCTGCAGCTCTTCCGCGTCCTTGCGCATGCGCGCGTCGTCCACGCACGCGGAGCCGAGCACGGGACGGATATCGCCGCGCGCTTCCATCAGGCGGATGGTGAACTGGCTGGGCCAGAATTTATCGATGCCGATTTTGCCGGGGCGCATCGCCGCGGCGAGCAGCTTCGCCGGATCGTCCGTGTCGTCGAACTCAACCAGCGGCACGTCCACGCTGCCGGACAGCGCGAACAGGCGGTTGGCGTACAGCGTCGCGCTGCCGTCCGCGGTAATGTAAAGCGCCAGCATGCGCTCGCCGGGCGCGATCCACGTGCCGGTCAGGTAGAACACCGACGCGGGCGCGGAGACGATAATCTGCTCCAGCCCCATTTTTTCCATTCCGGCGATCACGCGGGCAAGCCGTTGTTTTTTCATTTGTAAAACTCCTTTCGGATTCGTTTTCTAAAAAGAATTATATCACTTGCCGCGCAAAGGCGCAATGAGGTTGAAGAATGCGGGCGGTTTGTGGTATACTGTAGTTTGGCAGGCAAAACAAGGGTCAAAAATCCCTAAGGAGGAATTTCATAAATGAGTGAAACCTGTACGCATGATTGCAGCACGTGCGGCGCAAACTGCAGCTCGCGCGAAGCCGAGCCGATGCTCAAGCCGGCGAACCCAAAGAGCCGTGTAAAAAAAGTCATCGGCGTGGTCAGCGGCAAGGGCGGCGTAGGCAAGTCCTTGGTCTCGAGCCTTCTGGCTGTGTCGGCGCAGCGCGCCGGGTTCAAATCCGCCGTCATGGACGCGGATATTACCGGCCCGTCGATCCCGAAGGCGTTCGGCGTGCACGATAAGGCGCTGGGACAGGACGACGGCGTTTTCCCGGCGGAAACGAAAAAGGGCACGAAGATCATCAGCATCAACATGTTCCTGGAAGACGAATCCGATCCGGTCGTCTGGCGCGGCCCGGTCATCGCCGGTATGGTCACGCAGTTCTGGACGGAAGTGATGTGGGGTGACGTGGACTTCCTGTTCGTCGATATGCCTCCGGGAACGGGCGACGTGCCGCTGACGGTGTTCCAGTCGCTGCCGGTGGACGGCGTGGTCGTCGTGACCAGCCCGCAGGAGCTGGTGGGACAGATTGTCGAAAAGTGCGTCCGTATGGCGGAAATGATGAACGTGCCGGTGCTCGGACTGGTCGAAAACATGTCGTATTTCGTCTGCCCGGACTGCGGCGAGAAGCATGAAATTTTCGGCGCGAGCCACGCCGCGGAAGCCGCGCAGGCGCACGGCATCGATACCGTCTGCCGCATCCCGATGGACAGCCGTCTGGCTGCGAACATGGACGCGGGCGAGATTGAGGAATTCGAAGGCGACTGGCTGCAGCCGCTGGTGGGCAAACTTGCCGGTCTTCTCAAAACGGACAAGTAAAGGAGACGCAGTATGGCCGAAATCATGAAAAACATCAGCAAAGCCGAGGTGCTCACGCTGAAGGATCAGATCAGCTATCAGGACGGTCAGGTCGTCAGCAAGACGCTGGCGCAGAACCGGGCCGTGAGCGTGACGCTTTTCTCCTTCGATAAACACGAGGAAATCAGCACGCACGCTTCGGGCGGCGACGCGTTCGTCACCTGCCTGGACGGCGTGGGCCGCATCACCATCGACGGTGTGGATTATCTGCTGCATGAAGGCGAATCCATCGTCATGCCCGCGGGCCATCCGCACGCGGTGTTTGGCGAGGAAAAGTTCAAAATGCTGCTGGTTGTCGTATTCTGAAAAACAGCATCAAAAAACGGATCTGCTGTCCGAAAGGGAAGCAGATCCGTTTTTTTATAAACCCCCTAACATCCAACCGATAAAAGCGGCTTTCTTAGAGGAGGGGGGCTGTGAGCGCCGGAGGCGAGCGCGGCCAGTGGCCGATTCAGCGAGCCGAAGGCGCGGCACGAAACGAGCAGGCGACCGGTAGGGAGCATGCGACGATTG
>CAKTTL010000067.1 GCA_934615235.1 uncultured Clostridia bacterium | reverse complement strand
TCCTGAATGTCTTCCACGGCGATGAGGCCGTCCTTGATTTTCGGCTCGAAGTCGGCCGTCACGCGCAGGGCGATGAAGTCGATGATGTTGGGCGTATAGTCCTTGTCCATCGCGGCGAACGCCTTTTCGATCGCGCCGGAGATTTTTTCGATATCGAAGGGAACGACCTTACCGTTTCTTTTCACAACCTGATACATACAATCTTCCTCCCTGTATCGCTATCCTGTTTTGTCAGATGCCGCGCAGATGAACCGTGGGCATGATTTGCTGCAGTTCGCCTTCGAACGCGCGGAGCGCGTCTTCAGGCCAGGCCGTAAGTCCCTGCCGGATGCAGCCGCCGGAATCGACGAACTGCTGCAGGTACCACGCTTTTGCGCCCGTAAGCCAGCGCGCGAGGGAAAGCAGCGATTCCCGGTCGTGCAGCTGGGAGACGACGGTGGTGCGGAATTCATAGTCCACGCGGCCTTCTTTTAAGAGCGCGATGCTCTCTTCGACAGGCCACAGGTCGATTTCCGGCAGACCGGCCGTTTCGGCGTAGCGTTCGCGGCTGTTTTTTACGTCCATCGCCACATAGTCGACGAGCTTTTCGTCGATCAGCCGCCGCACCGCGTCCGGGCGGAAGCCGTTGGTGTCGAGCTTGACCAGCAGACCCAGCTCTTTCACCTTCCGGCAGAAATCGGGCAGATCAGCCTGCAGCGTCGGTTCGCCGCCCGTCAGGCACAGGCCGTCGAGCAGGCCGCGGCGTTTGGCCATGTAGGCGAGAATCTCCTCTTCGCCGACATGCTCCGTCTCGCCTTCGCCCGGCACGACCAGCCGTGCGTTATGACAAAAGGGACAGCGGAAATTGCAGCCCGGCGAGAACGCCGTCGCGGCCGTTTTTCCCGGAAAATCCAGCAGCGTCAGCTTTTGAAACCCGGAGAAAAGCATCGCGTCCCTTCTTTCATTCAGACATACGAATGCGGCCGTCGCGGCCGCATTTTGTACGCAACTTGCTGCGTCTGCCACAATATATAGTATTTTACCCGCAAAGTCAAGATCAAAACCGATAACTTGGAAAATTTAATATTTGCGAAAGAAAAATGCCAAAAATGCAGGGAAATCGCACACAGGCTCGTCTATTATACTGGAAACCCGAAACGAAAGCAAGACGGGAGGAAAAGAAAAAATGAAAAAAATCGTTGCCTGCATGCTGGCGCTTGCGATGCTGGCATTGAATGCATTTTCAGCGCTGGCAGAGGAGATGGACGCGCAGCTGCGCGCAGTGACGGCGCTGGCCAAGCAGCGCTGCGGCGTGAGCGACCGCTATACGCGCTTCTCGGGCGACAGTTACGTAAACGGAAACGGAACGTACTGGTACCTGCAGTGGTCGGACGGCGCGGGATCCGTCTCGATCACGTGCGACGAGAACGGCTATCCGTTCAACTATTACCTCGACGAAAACAGCGCGAGCTCGTACGATCCTTATTACGCGCCGCACGTGCCGCAATACGATCTGGACAAATGCCGCGCCGCGGCGGAAACGTTCCTGCAGGCGGCGCTGCGCGAAAACGAAAGCTTCCGGCTGGAAGCCGGCGATAAGCAGCTGACCGTGCACGATTCCGGATGGGTTTATCTGACGGGCGATATTCTCTATTACGGCCTGGATACGGATACGACCTTCACCATTCAGATTGTACCGGAAACGATGCAGGTTATTTCCTTCTCGCGCGACGATCAGTGGTATACGGTTGCGAATCGGGATGACGCGGGCGCGGAGGTGATCGACGCGCAGAGCGCGGAAGACACCCTGAAGGGCACGATTCGCATGGAGCTGGAATACGTGCTTGACGGCGAAAACAGCGCCGTGCTGCGCTATGTGCCCAAGGCGGACGGCGAGTATACGCTGCGCGCCGTGACGGGCGAGATGTTCGATTGGAGCGCAGCGCGGGAGAATATCGGAATGCGCTACGCGATGGATGCCGACGCAGGCGTTGCGGAGATGGCGGCCGGCGGGCTGACGGAAGCGGAAATCGCCGGTTCTGAAAAGCTGAAGGGCGCGATGGAAAAGGATGCGCTCGACGCGGCTGTTCGTGCGATGACCGAGCTGGGTGTGACGGACGAGTATACGCTGCGCAGCGTGCGCTACCGCGCGGAGGACGACCGCGTGACGGCGTATCTGCAATACGCCGCGGACGCGGAGGACGAGGCGGGCTATCGCACGCTGATGGGAATGACAGAGGAAGACGCGAAAACCGCCGTCTATGAAACGGAAGCCGCGACCGTTTACCGCAACGTGACGCTTGACGCGCACACCGGCGCGCTGATCGCCTGCGCTACCTGGGGCAACGAGCTGCCCGGCGCGTATTCGTATGTGCTGGCGGAAATTGCGGACCTGGAGGCGGCGAAGGAAACGGCCGCCGAATTCCTGCGCAAATACGCGCCCGATTACGCTGCGAATCTGCGCGCGGAGCGCGCCGATTCCCTCAGCGGCGAAGCAGCCTATAACCCCGGCGTGCAGGTGCGGCTTGTGCGCGTGGAAAACGGCGTGCCCTTCCGGCAGGACGGCGCGGTGATAACGGTGAATGTAAAGACAGGCTTTATCGATTCCTACTTGCTGAACTGGACAGAGGACGAGATCGCATTCGAACCGACGGACGGTTTGATCGGCGAAGGGGCCGCGTACGCGGCGTATTGCGAGGCCGTGCATGCGAAGCTCTGCTGGCATATGCTGCCGGTTGCGTATGTGGATTATGAGCAACAGTACGATCTGGCGCTGTGCTACGACCTTGCCTCCGACCCCGAAGTTACGGCTGTCGGCGCGAAGGACGGCGCGATCATTGCGCAGGAGGAGGACGATGCGCTTTATGAATACGGCGACGCGGTGAACGAGGCGGCGAAGGCGCTGGCCGAATACGGCGTGGGTTTTCCGGGCGGCAGCTTTGAGGCCGACCGGCTCATCACCTGGCGGGAAGCGGCCGCGCTGCTTGTCGAGCTGGACGGCACGCACGTCTGGAACGAGGACGACGAGACGATTCTCCGCTGCGCCCGGAACGACAGAATCACGTTGGACGTGGCGGCTCTCGATTCGAACGTTGCGCGCGGCGAGCTGATTCGCGCGCTGCTTACGATGTCCGGGTATGACCGCGCGGCGCAGGTGGCGGGCGCGTTCAGCTCCAGCTTCACCGACGCGGAAACGTTCGGCGACGATTTCGGCTTCTACGCGCTGGCGGAAGCGATGGATCTGGCGCAGGCCGATGAAAACGGCGCGCTCAGCGCGCAGAAACCCATCACGCGCGGCGAGGCGGCGGAGATGATCTGGCAGTTCGTAAATCGATGAACGGACAAAAATAGAATTGCTGTTGCATTTGCGTTCGTTCCGTGATATAATCCAACCACAACATATAGAGGAGGTAATCCACATGGCATATAAGATTTCTGACGATTGCATTTCCTGCGGCGCCTGCGCTGCCGAGTGCCCCGTCGAAGCGATCCATGAGGGCGATGGCAAGTACGAAATCGATCCCGACAAGTGCCTGAGCTGCGGCGCGTGCGCCGGCGTTTGCCCGGTTGGCGCTCCTGCTGAGGAATAATCATCAGCTGCAAAAGGCTGTCGCGTTGAGGAAGCGCGGCAGCCTTTTTTTATTTCTGTTTATACGCTGTCGGCCTGTTCAAGCATCCAGTCGATGAACACGCCGTAGCCCTGCGTGGGATTGTTGACGAATACGTGCGTTACCGCGCCGACGATGCGCCCGTCCTGCAGGATGGGGCTTCCGCTCATGCCCTGCACGATGCCGCCGGTCTTTTCAAGCAGGACGGGATCGGTGACGCGCAGCGTCATGCTTTTCTGCGCGGCGGTATCCTGCTGCGAGACGCGCGTAATTTCCACGTCGAATTCCTGGATGCCGCTGTCGTCCAGCGTGGTGAGGATCGTTGCGGGGCCGGTGTGTACGTTTGCGCGCGAGGCGATGGGCAGTCCGTCCGGATAGAGCGGATTGACGATCGGCTCCGCCGCTTTGCCGAAGATGCCGAATTCCGTGTTGCTGCGGATATCGCCAAGCTCCGCGCGGTCGCGCAGGAAGGTGCCCTGCAGTTCGCCCGGGGCGCCGCGCTCGCCCTTGCGGATGCCCACGACTGTCGAGCGGAGAATGATCCCGTCCCGAATGGGCAGGATAATATCCGTATCCAGATCGGTAATGGCGTGGCCGAGCGCGCCGTAGCTCTTCGTCTGCGGGTCATAGAAGCTGAGCGTGCCCACGCCCGCCGTGCTGTCGCGCACCCACAGGCCGAGGCGATAGCGGCCGTCGAGCGTATCGCGCACGGGCGTGAGGGACGTTTCCTTCGCCGCGCCGTTGCGCGTAAAGCGGACGTTCAGCGCCTGTTCGCCTCCGCGGGAGACGAGTTCGCTTAAATGCGCGGCGCTCTGCGCCTTTTCGCCGTTGATTTCCAGGATCACGTCGCCCGCTCGCAGACCGGCCGCCTGGGCGGGACTGTCCGCGTCCGAAAGCCCGGAGATGCCAACGACGAGCACGCCCTGCGTGTTCATCGCCGCGCCGATGTTTTCGCCGCCCGGATAAAGGATGCGCTCCTGCTGCACGCGCATTTCGATCTTCTTGACCGGCACGCCCAGCAACGAAACGGTCAGCTTCGCGCTTTGCTGCCCTTCTCCGATAACGCCCAGCACTTCGTCCGACGAGGAGAGCACCTGCATGCCCGCGTCGTCCGTCGTAACCTGATACGGCCAGCCGACGGCCACCTGGCAGAATTCGCCGGCGCGCGAGTCGATCGTTTCCGGAAGCGCCGCGACGGCCTGCGTTTGCGGCGCGTAGTTGCCGGCCAGAACGAGCGCCGAGAGCAAGATGCCAACCCATTTTCTGATTTTTTTCACGCCACCCATTTTCCGTTGCCTCCCGCTTTTTTCTGCAAATAAGATGAGTTCGCGGAGGCCATTCTATACTGGGGCAAAAAGGAAGAACGGGGCGAAAAAGGAGGAGAAACGAATGCGGGCATGCTTTTTCGTTGCGGCGTTTTTCATATTGCTGGCGTCGCTGCCGGTTAAAATTTTTCTTCGCGCCGATTTGAACCGCGCGCCGTCCTACGCGGCGGAAATTTGCGTTTACGGCTTTTGCCTGCGTTTCGGCGGCCTAATTCGCATAAAAAGGAAAAACAGCACGAAGAAACCGAATCGGGCGGCGCGGCGGTTTGCGTTTGCCTTCGCGAAGGAGATGCTGCGCCTGCCCGGCGTGCGCACGGGCTTTGCCGGGCGCGTCGGAACGGGCGACGCCGCTTTTACCGCGCTTTGCGCGGGAAGCCTGCAAACGCTGCTTTCGCTCCCGAATGCGCTTTGCCCGACGCGCGCGTTTATCGCGCCGGATTTCAATGCGAATTGCTTCGCGTTGACGGGCCGCTGCATATTGCCGCTGCGCGGCGGGGATATTATCCGCGCAGGGATGCGCGCGGCGCGGGCTGCGCGCGCCGGGAGAGGAGGAAAAGCAAAATGGAGAAACGTCCCATTGAAGCCCTGATGGGCACGACGATGGAGAGCATTAAGGACATGGTGGACGTCAACACGGTGGTGGGCGATCCCGTACAGGCCGCCGACGGTACGACGATTATCCCCGTTTCGCGCGTGTCGTTCGGCTTTGCGGCAGGCGGCGGCGAATACGGCGTAGGACAGGGCAAAGCGCCCGCGCAGACGGAGGAGCTTCCCTTTGCGGGCGGCAGCGGCGCAGGGGTGTCGGTGCATCCGATGGGGTTTCTGATTGTCGGAAACGGGCAGGTGAAAATGCTGCCGACCAATTACGCAACGCCGGTTGACCGCGTGATGGAACTGCTGCCCGAGGTGATGGGCGAAATCAAAAACGTGCTGGGAACGGGCGAAAAAGAGAAGGAAGAAACGCCCGTGCAGCAGTAAAAAACCGCGCCCTCCGATTTCTGCGGAGGGCGCGGTTTTGCTTTATGCGATGTTGTGCGGTATTGTCTTGTTTTCCAAGGAGACGAAATCGAACGTCGTTTCTTCGCCGCCGAACATGGCCTTGACGACGCCGCCGTCCCAGGGGGCATAAAGGTAGGGGCTGTTTGTCGTACGGCCGGTCAGAATTTACCTGACGATGGGCTCGGGCGTGAAATTACTCAGCAGTACTTCAATTATCACCATGATGATGTTGTAACATACTATAACGAACTGATTTTAACATGTCTGATGAAAAAGTCAACACAAATTAATGGGACGCTTCCGTTCCCGTGCGGGGAAAGAAGCGTCCCATCGTGGCCCGTGCTTGGGGATGCGTTTTACTTCGTCCAGTTCGATACAGTCTTGCCGATGCCCTGCGCGCCCTGCTTGATCGCCTTGCGCATCTGCTTGCTCTGCGGCATCATCATGATGCCCGCGCCTACGGCGATGCCCAGCGCGCCGCCTGCCATCATGCCGGCCAAGGTTCCTGCTTTCATTGTTTTCCCCTCCTCGATGTTTTTCGCGGTTTGCCCGCAGCAGTAGTGTTGCCGCAAAACGGCGGGGGAAAGTCTGAAAGTTTCTGGCTGGGCGCGGACAGGAACGGGACGGATTATTTTCTCAGCTTTTCCACTTCCTGCAAAAATTCGGGCGGCTCCGGTGCTTCGAAGACCATCGGCTGCCCGGTAGTGGGGTGCGTGAACTCAATGCGCCGCGCGTGCAGCATCAGCCGACCGACCGGCGGTTGGTTTTTACCGCCGTAAAGCGGATCGCCGAGCAGCGGGTGCCCGATCGACGCAAAATGTACGCGAATCTGATGCGTGCGTCCGGTGATGAGATTCACGTCGACGAGCGTCGCGCCGCGAAGCGGCTCGAGAACGCGGTACTCCGTCCTTGCGTAGCGGCCGTCCGGAACGATTGCCATTTTCTTGCGGTCCTTCGGGCTGCGGCCGATCGGCGCTTCAACGACTCCAGTCGGTTCTTTGAACGCGCCGCGCGCGACGGCACGGTACGTTTTGTGAATCGTCCGCGCTTTGAGCGCGTCGCTGAGGGCGGCGTGCGTCGCGTCGTTTTTTGCGACGAGCAAAAGGCCGGAAGTGTCCTTATCCAGCCGGTGAACGATGCCGGGGCGCAGCGCGCCGCCGATACCGCTGAGATTCTTCAAATGGAAAAGCAGCGCGTTCACCAGCGTGCCGTCCTCGTTGCCCGCGGCGGGATGCACCACCATGCCGCAGGGTTTGACTACGACGGCGAGATCATCGTCCTCGTAGAGAATTTGAAGCGGGATATCCTCCGGCTGCGCTTCAACGGCGACAGGCGGGGGAATGTCGCAGGAAACCGCATCCGTTTCGCTGACCTTGCGTCCCGGTTTTTTTTCGACCGCGCCGTTGACCTGCGCGCGGCCCTCGCGGATAAGCGTTTCCACGCGCGAGCGCGTCATGCCCGTCTCGCGGGAGAGACGAACGTCCAGCCTTTCCTCAGGCATTTTTCCTGTGCTCCCTTTCTTCTAATAGCATTGCGAGCGCGATCAGGCCGAACGCGACGCAGATGCAAATATCGGCGACGTTAAAAACGGGAAAATTGATAAACGCGGTTTCGATGAAATCGATCACGCCGCCGTACGCGATGCGATCGAACAGGTTGCCTGCCGCGCCGCCGATGAGCAGCCACAGCCCCGCGCGGAAAAGCGGCGTCTGCTTCCTGCCGCGCGTCAGCTGAAAGACGATCATTGCAATCAGTGCAAGCGCCGTGACGCCAATGAGCAGCCCCTGCCTGCCGGAAAGCATGCTGAAGGCCGCGCCGGTGTTTTTTACCAGCACAAACCGGAAGAGTCCGGGCAGCGCGTTCCTGCGCACGCCGGGCGAAAGCGTCTTCTGCGCCAGCAGCTTTGTCAGCCTGTCCAATACAAATGCCGCCGGAGCAAGCCAGCAGCTGTTGCGGCCCTTCACGGCGGCACCTCGTTTCCCAGGGGAATCTGAAAAAGCCCCAAATTGCTTAATACAGCTTCAATTGTACCATGCGCACAACCTCGGCAAAAAATTCACCGATAACCGGCAAATTTGCCAACGCAAGGCGCTGAACGACGATGACGATCACTGCGCTCAGGATGCTGAAACCCAGCGCGAAGCCAAAGCCCCGCATGAGCCCCGCCAGAAAGTTCGTAAGCAGCAGATGCCTTCGATCCTGCAGATACCCTACGAATTCGGCCATCATGGCGCGCAGCGTTTTTTCCATCGCGACGCGATCGTTTTTCTTCATAAGAAAAGAATACCCGATTGCGTGCGCGGATATGACTGCTTACTTGAAAAGCTCGGTTTCCGCGTTGAGCAGGTGGCTCTGATCTTCCACCAGGCGCTTGAAGCGGGCGCGATAATCGTTCGCGGCGGCGCGGAGCGTGTCAAGGCTGCTCTGCAGGCGCGCGCTTTCGGTCTGCGCGTTTTGCAGCATGCTGTCGGCTTTGACCTTCGCATCAGCGACGATCTTGTCCGCTTCGCTGCGGGCGTCCGCGATGGTTTCGTCGCTGACGCGCTGCGCGTTGCGGAGCAGGCGCTGCGCGGCTTCGGAGGAATCCTCCTGCTTGGAAGCGGCCGGGGCGACGACCGGCGCGGGAGCGGGAGCGGCGGCCGCAGCCGCCTGCGCCTTGGCAAGCGACGCGCGCAGAGACTTGATTTCGTTTTCCATCTCGTCAAACTGGTCGCAGATATCGTCCAGGAAAACGTCGACTTCTTCCGGATCATAGCCCTTGGCGACGGTCTTGAATTCCTTCGTTTCGATCATCTGAATGGTGACTGCCATGGTGTTTCCTCCCTGCGTTTGTATATTATAAACCGTATCGTAGCAGCGTAACGCTGGTTCGATCCTTTTTTGTCTGCCCGCCGATTTCGGCGAGTTCCGCGCGGCCCATGCCGCGGACGGAAAGTACCGCGCCCTCGCTAAGCTTGCGGTCCGGGCGCAATTCCAGCATGTGATCCACCTGCACGCGACCCGATTTGACCAGCTCCGCCGCGCGGCCGCGCGAAAGACGGAAGGCCAGATCCAGCACTGCGTCCAGCCGGAGAGAGGCGACCGTGCCGCGCACGGGTTCGCCCTCGCCCGCGCTCAGCGCGGGAATTTCTTCTAGTATTTCGACGGAAAGCGTCGCTCCTCCTGCCTGAGCCAGCTCCGCCTGTACTCTTTTTGCCGCGGCCGGCAGCGCGAAAAGATGCGCTTCGCCCGCGCCTATAACGATATCGCCCAGCAGCGCGCGATCCATTCCCAGGGACATCAGCGAACCGAGAATATCCCGATGGCCGAGCGTATCGAACCGTTTGTCCCAGCCCAGACGCACGCAGACGACCGGCCAGCGCAGGTCTTCGTCAGATATATCCGTAAAGGCCGCTACGCGGCGTTCCGCGTCCTCAAAGCCGCCGAAGCTTTCCAGCAGCACGCCCGCCTGCCGGGCGCAGATGCGCGCCTGCTGCATTTCTGCGGGGCTGAGAAAATTGCTGTACTGTACGCGCCCTGTTCTCGCCGCGCGTTCGGCCAGCTCCGCCATGCGCTTTTCACATGCGCGATCGGCCGCCAGGTCAGAACGCGAGGAGGACATAAAGCCGGTACAGCAGCCGCTGCGCGAGGTTGAGCAGGAAAAAGACGACGATCGCGCTCAGGTCGATCGGCAGATTGGGAAAGATGCGGCGGATCAGCGGCCGGATCCAGTCGAGCATCGGGTTTGCAATTTTGCCGAAAAACTGCATCACCTTGTTCCACGGGGAAACGAACCAGCTGAGGATGCAGTAAATCAGCAGCGCGTAGCGCAGAATTTCGAGGAAGTAATAGCATCCCTGATAGATTGCGTAAAGAACCATTGCTTCTCCTTATCGGTTTACCATGCGCCGTAACCGGCGGACGCGTCGCGGGTTTCCCGCGCTTCGCGCGCGGCGCGGGCGGAAGCCTCGGGCCGCACGATTTCCACGCCGGTAGGGGCGACGAGATAGTTCCTGTGGGAAATGCGCTCGACCGAGCCGCGCAGCGCGAACGCCGCGCCGGAAACCATATCCAGCACGCGCTGGCACTGCGCGTCGTCCACCTCTTCAAAGTTGAGGATGACGTTCAGCCCTTCAAGCAGGTAGTTGATGATCTGCGAACTGTCGTCCTTGCGGCGTACGCAGAAAATGATCGTGCCGGTCTGGACGGACTGCGCCTTGGGAAGCGGGGAGTCGTATTCGCGGCCGCGTTCGGGCATATCGATGACGTTGCCCGGGCGCTGGAAGCGCGTCTGCTCCGCGCGCTCCTGGCGATAGCCGCGCGCCGGCTGCGGCTGGCGGGGCTGTTCGTAACGCTGCTGCTCGCGCTCGCGTTCGGCAAAGCGCGAAGCGCGCCGCGAGGGCTGGCGCAGCCGCGCGCCCGCACGGCCGTAAGCGCCGCTGTCGCCGTAGCCGCTTTCGTATACGGGTTCGTCGTAGGAGGGCTCTTCCGGCTGCTCCTGGTAGGAATCCCCGCCCTGCGGATAATCGTCGTAGCGCGAGTCGTTCCTGTAATTACTTTCGTCATTATCGCCCGGGAACAGGCCGATTACCCGCCCCAGGGTCTGCAGCACATCGGAAAACGCCATAGTTTCCTCCTTCAGTGATACTTTCTTTCGCCAAAGATCGCCGTGCCGATGCGAATCATCGTCGCGCCTTCCTGCGCGGCGACGCGCCAATCGTGCGACATGCCCATCGACAGCTCGCGGCAATCGACGCCTGCAATCGCTTCGGCCTGCAACCGCTCGAACAGCTCGCGCATGTCGCGGAAAAGCGGCCGCACGGTTTCCGGATCGTCCGCCTTGGGCAGGACGGTCATCAGCCCGCGCACCGCAAGCCCCGGCAGCTTCGCGCATTCGCGGGCGAAGGGGAGCGCTTCTTCGGGCGGCAGGCCGCCCTTTTGCGCCTCGCGGCCGATATTCACCTGCAAAAGCACCGGCATGCGGACGCCCGCCGCCTGCGCCTTCGCGTCCAGCGCCTGCGCCAGATGCATGCTGTCCAGCGATTGAACAAGGCATACTCGGTTTATTATATATTTAATTTTGTTTGTTTGCAACCTTCCAATCATATGAATTTCAAAATCGGCGGCCAAAGCGGGATATTTTTCCAAAATTTCCTGCGCATGGTTTTCGCCGACGGCGAGAATCCCGGCCTCGCGCAGGGGAAGAATACGCTCCACAGGCTGCGTTTTCGTAACCGCGAGGAGGCGCGGCGGATGCTGCGGATCGCGGCTGAAAGCGGGCAGCGCATCCTGAATGGATTTTACATTGGAAAGAATTTCCAGCCGGTCTTCCATTTCGATCCCTCCCTCTCAGAAGAGGAGCACCTTCTGCCCCTCGGACAGCGCGCCGACGGACTTGGGAACGATGACCGCGTTGCGGTTATCCTGCATCACCACGTCGACCGGGACGAACAGGCCGCCGTTATCGGTGAGCACCACGCCGGTTTCGCCGTTTTGCTGGCGCAGCGCGTTGAGCGGTACCTGCAGGCCGGAGACGTACAGCTCGCCGACCGTCGCCTTGGCCGTGCGGGTGTTGAGCACCGCGCGCACCTTGGCGGGGACGGACATGCGCACCAGAAGCTCCGAGCCGGAGCGGGCGAAGCTGGTCACCGTCGCGTCGAAGACGGTATCGTCGAAGCCTTCCAGCTGCACCTTGTAGGACTGGCCGGTGACGGGGTTCCAGTTTTTGTCGTTCGTCAGCAGCATGAGATACCAGCTGCCGTTTTGCACCGTGCGGAAAACGGGCGTGCGGCCGCGTTCGGCGGCGGTGGATTGCGGATCGTCGCCGTTGAGAACGGCGCGAATCTGACCGGCTGTGATTTCGTCGGCCGTATCGAAGGGGAGCGCGTTTTCATAGCCGTCGGTATAGAAGCTGACGATGCAGTCGCTGTCGGCGATGTAGGTGATCGTCCAGCTTGCGATTTTCTTCAGCAGGGACGATTCGTCGCGGTAGAGGTTGGACAGGTTCTGATCGGACGCGTATTTGGTTTTGAGGTAGCTTTGCCGGTTGGCCATGGCCGTATCCATCTGGCGCATGAGGTTGAGCAGGTTGCCCGTCGCTTCCTTGCGCGCCACGCTGCGAATATCCGCCGCGATGGAAAGAACGTTCGTGTTCATCCGGTCCAGCTGCAGGTCGGTGTAGGAGGAGGCCGCGAGCGCCTTGTGCTGCGCCTTGATCTGCGAGCGGATGTTGAGCAGCTTGTTCATGTCCGTCTGGCTGTAGCCGGTGGAATAGATTTCGGCGATTTTGTTGCCTTTGTAGACGATTTCACCCTCGTCGGCGTAGTAGGTGATGCTCGTCAGACCCTCGGCGGTTGTCAGCGCCTCGTTGCGCACGACGACGGCGTTGGCGTGGTACTGGTTGCCCATATCGCCCGCGGTGATGACGGCCGTCTTGGTGAACATGCTGCTGATGGCGAGATAGCCGGCGTACAGGAACACGCACAGCGCGACGAACAGCAGCACGTAAAACCGAAACGCGACGCGGCGTTTTTTTCTTCTGCCCCTCATAGAATCTCCTCTCGCTTTTCGCGCAGAAGCGCGATGGCCCTGCGCTCCAGCCGGGAAACCTGCATCTGCGACACGCCGAGCGCGGCGGCGATTTCCCGCTGGTTTTTGTTTTCAAAGTAGCGCGCCTTCAGAACCGTCGGCAGCGGTTCGGGCAGGGCGCGCAGCAGGCTGTCGACGGCGTCCTCGCCCTCGAGCCGGCCGAATTCTGTTTCCTCTGCGCCGAGCTGGTCGGCAAGCGTCGGGCCGTCGTCGTCAAGCGTCGCGTCCAGCGAAACGGGGATCGCGTTCGACCGCATTTCCAGCGCGGAAAGAATCGCGTCCGCCGAAACGCCCAGCTGTTCGGAAAGCTCCTGCACGGAGGGCTCGCGGCCGGTTTCGCGGAAATGCGTTTCGCGCGCCTTGTGCACGCGCAGCAGCAGCTCGCTCGCGCTGCGCGGCAGGCGCACAAGATTGCCCTTATCGCGCAGATAATTGCGCACCTCGCCCGCGATCGTCGGCACGGCGAAGGTGGTGAATTTCAGGCCCTTGCCGGCGTCGTAGCGCTCGATAGCGTGCAGAAGCGCGAGAGACGCGACCTGCGTCAGATCCTGCGTCTCGACGCCGCGCCCGGCGAAGCGCCGCGCGACGGCCTGCGCCAGATACAGATACGCTTCAGCGACGGCGTTGCGGTTCCGCGTGGTGGGCGTCTGCAGATAGGCCTGCCAGAGCGCGTCTTTATCGATCATTGCCGCCTCCCGCAGGGAAAGAGGGGCGCAGGCGCAGCGTTACGCGATCCGCCTCCAGGGAAGCGTCGCTGACGAGCAGCGAAAGGATGCCGCGCGCGATTTCGGGATCGTCCGCGCTTTCGCAGGCGGCGCGGCCGTCTTCACGTTCCGCTTCGAACGCGATGCGCGCCCATTCGCCGTCGTATTCGGCATGGACGGCAATTTGCCGCGCAGGGCGCGGCTGATGGATCAAATAGTAGCACGCTTCGTCGCAGGCGGTGCGCACGTCCTCGAGCGTATCCACGTCCGCGCCACACTGCGCCAGGAAACCGGCCAGCGCCATGCGGGCGACCAGCACCATGCTCTGTTTTGCGGGAATTTGCAGCAAAAATTCGTCTTTCATAGCGTCTCCTAATCGGGAGGATTTGCAAGAACATAGTATTATAGCATTTCCAGGCGAAAAAGGGAAGGAAAAACGCATTTGGGCGAGAATAAATAGATTTGCCGCAAGGCATATGTCAACGGGAGGTAAAAGAGAAATGAACGAATATTTGCAGATATCGCCCGCAGTTCAAAAGGCGCTGGACGAAGGACGGCCTGTCATCGCGCTGGAAAGCACGATCATCAGCCACGGCATGCCCTATCCGCAGAACGTGGAAACGGCGCTTCTGTGCGAGCGCACGGCGCGTGAAAACGGCGCGGAGCCGGCGACCATCGCCGTTATCGGCGGCAAGCTTTGCGCGGGCCTGACCGAAGACCAGATTGAATACCTGGGCAAGGCGGGGACGAGCGTGGCCAAGGCCAGCCGCCGCGATCTGCCCATTCTCGTCAGCCGCAAGCAGGACGGCGCGACGACCGTCGCCGCGACGATGATCATCGCCGCGATGGCCGGCATCCGCGTGTTCGCGACCGGCGGCGTGGGGGGCGTGCACCGCGGCGCTGAAAAGACGATGGATATTTCCGCCGACCTGGACGAACTGTCCCATACGCCGGTCGCCGTCGTCTGCGCGGGCGCGAAGAGCATCCTCGATCTGGGCCTGACGCTCGAATATCTCGAGACCAAGGGCGTGCCGGTCATCGGTTACGGCACGAACGAGCTGCCCGCGTTCTACACGCGCCAGAGCGGCTTCAGCGTGGATTATCGCATGGATACCCCCGAAGAGGTTGCGGCGGCGATCCGCGCGCAGCGCGGCATGGGCTATCCGGGCGGCATGCTCGTGACCAACCCCATCGAGGAAAAGTACAGCATGGACAAGGCGCGCATCGACGCGGCCATCGAGCAGGCGCTGCGCGAGGCCGACGAGCAGGGCGTCCACGGCAAGAAGATTACGCCCTTCCTGCTGGCGCGCATCAAGGATCTGACCGGCGGCGACAGCCTCGAGTCCAATATCAAGCTGGTGCTCAACAACGTACGCCTGGCTTCGAAAATTGCGGCGGCGCTGTAAGGCGCGCAAAGCTTTGCGCGGACGGGGGAACGATCAATTTCCCGTCCGCGCGTAAAAATTGGAAATATGGGGTTGACAGGCGGAGAGATGCATGGTATAATTCTTTTCGCTGGTTTGAGGAGAGATGGCCGAGGGGTTGATGGCGCTGGTCTTGAAAACCAGTGATGCCGAAAGGCACCGGGGGTTCGAATCCCTCTCTCTCCGTACGGAATGGAGAAGTACCCAAGTGGCCGAAGGGGCTCCCCTGCTAAGGGAGTAGCGTGCGATGAGTGCGGCATGGGTTCAAATCCCATCTTCTCCGTGAAAGCCCGGAATGCTTGCAAAATAAGCGTTTTCGGGCTTTTTGTTTTGCTTTCATTTGGGACTGGAATGAGTGGGTAACCTCTGGAATAAGCGCTTTTTGCTGTCTGTTTCTAACATGGTTTCCAACACTTTAACGGGGCTTTTTCAACTCGTTTACGGCGGCGAGAGCGTTCGCGTCGGAAGGATGAACATACCTGTCTGCCATGCGCGAGGAAGACCAGCGCATAATGCGGGCAAGAATTTCCGGCGGCGTATTTTCATCGATGGCATGACGCGTTGCCGTTGTGTGACGACAGCAATAGGGCGAGAGGTGACGCGTGATTCCGGCGCGCTCAAGCGCAGCATAATACGCTTTGTAAAAGCTGGTTTTGTGCATGGAGTAGAGTTTGCCGGTTACGTTTTCCGAAATTTCTTCGATGACGGGACAAATATCATCGGGAAGAAGAATCGAAAGTTTTTTACGAATTTTGGTTTTCTTACCGGCGTTTGTAATTTTTCGATTGGGAAGATCGATCATGGAGACGTCCATATCGTTCAGTTCTCCCGGCATCATGCCGGTATAAATCAAAATCAACGGAATCGCGGCATTTTTATCGCCGCTGTCCCATGATTTCCAAAGCAAAGACTGCTCTTCTTCTGTAAAGGTTTCTTTTTCTTTTTCGGCGTTTGCGGGCAAATCGATAAATGACGGTAAATCCTTATCGGCGACACGATCCGCCCCGGCGAGCTTGAACAGGTGCGACAGCACGATTTTCATATCACGTGCGGGGTAGTATGTCGGCGCTTTGGCCGAAACGATCTCCCGAAGCTCGCCTACGGTGATGGTATCGATGCGGCGATAATGCAGCTCTTTCAACTTGTTCCACGCGATTTTATAGGACAGACGTTTATTATCCGACAGCTTTTCCATTTC
>CAKTTL010000066.1 GCA_934615235.1 uncultured Clostridia bacterium | reverse complement strand
CAGGGAACTCAGTTCCCTGGTGGGGTTTTAGGGGCAAAGCCCCTAACGTAACCCAAACCCGTGCGCCGCAGCGCACAAAGCCTCGCGCAATGTTCGCGCGAAGCGCGGACGAGCTGAAAAGGCAGCATGGAGCAGAAGCCCCAGGCGGGAGGTGCAGGAACCTCAGGTTCCTGCCAGGGGTTATAGGGGGCAGAGCCCCCTAACGTAACCATAGCCCGTGCGCCGCAGCGCACAATCCCCCGCGCAATGTTCGCGCGAAAGCGCGGACGAGCTGGCAAGGCTGCATGAACCAGCCCCCGCGCCAGCACCCCGCAGCGCTTTCCACACCCCCTTCGCGCTAAGATAAGGCGCGCCCAGCGCGCCAAAAAAAGAGCAAACCACCGGTTTCGTCAGCAGACGAAACCGCTTTTTTTACGCCTTCCATATTCAATTCGACACGCCAAAATGCGTCTATAAGAATTATTTTTGACTTTTTATAAATTGATGCTTCAAAAGAAAACAGGATTGTGCTATAATTTGGAAAAAGCGGAGGAAAACGCAAGGCAAAAAATAGCGAAAGGATGTCAAGATGGAACGGATCAGGTTGATGGTTGTTGAAGATAATACCGAATTGCGCAAGATGCTGACGGATTATTTTTCCGCAAAAGACGACGTCGAGATCGTTGGCGTAGCGACGAACGGAGTAGAAGCGCTCAGCCAGATCGACAATCTCGAACCTGATGTGATGCTGCTTGACATGATTATGCCCCAGATGGACGGCTTTGAAACGCTGAGCCGCATGCGCGGCCGGGTGTACGCGAAAAAGCCGGAGGTAATCGCGCTGACGGCGCTGTGCCGGGACGATTTTATCACCCGCGCGATTGATCTGGGCGCACGGTACTATATGGTGAAGCCGTTTGATTTCGACCTGCTGTATAAGCGGGTGCAGGAGGCCGGAACGTACAGCCGCGAGACGTCCGTGGTGATGTCCATCCCCACGGCGATTAACCAGAAAACGCTCGACGAACTGACGGCGAATATGTTCCTGACCATCGGCATTCCGGCGCATATCAAGGGCTATCAGTACCTGCGCACGGGCGTACAGCTGGTGGTCGAATCGCCGGAGATGATCAACCGGATCACCAAAGAGCTGTATCCGACCATCGCGCGGCGGTTCAATACGTCCTCAAGCAAGGTGGAGCGCGCCATCCGGCACGCGATCGAAGTAGCCTGGGCGCGCGGACGCATCGACGTGCTCAATCAGGTGTTCGGCAAGAACGTCTGCACGCTTGCTGAGAAGCCGACGAACGGCGAATTCATCGCGCTGGTCGCCGATAAGCTGGCGCTGGAGCGGAAGGACGGATAACGAATATTTTTCGCGGCGCAGGCGCCGCTGAAGAAAATCCCCCGGAAGCGAGAATTTCTCGCCGCGTCCGGGGGATTGTTTTATCTGCCGCAAAATTTACGTTTCGTTCAAAATTTATCTCAAGTCTCGCCAAATCTTCTTCATTTGCCCGCGCTAAAATGGCCTCAATGAAAAACAGGAGGGGGAATCGAGTTGATCGAGGTCAGACATCTGACGAAGCGCTACGGCGCCCATCTGGCCGTGGACGATCTGAGTTTCACCGTCGAGTCGGGCAAGATATACGGCCTGCTCGGCCCGAACGGCGCGGGCAAATCGACCACAATGAACATCATTACCGGCTGCCTTGCGGCGAGCGAGGGCGAGGTGATCGTCAACGGGCACGATATTTTCGAAGAGCCCGTCGCGGCGAAGAAATGCGTCGGCTATCTGCCGGAAATTCCGCCGGTATATACGGATATGACGGTCAGCGAATATCTGCGCTTCATCGCCGAGGCGAAGGACGTGCCCGCGAAGGAGCGCAAGGCGCAGCTGGAGGAAATTCTCGAAAGCACCGGCCTTGCGGATGTGCGCGGCAGGCTGATTAACAACCTTTCCAAGGGCTATCGTCAGCGCGTGGGCATTGCGCAGGCGCTTGTCGGGAATCCTGAAATCGTCATCCTCGACGAGCCGACCGTCGGCCTTGACCCCAAGCAGATCATCGAGATCCGCGATCTGATCCGCATGCTGGGGCAGAAGCACACGGTTATCCTGTCCAGCCATATCCTCTCCGAGGTGAGCGCGGTGTGCGATTCGGTGATGATCATCGCGCACGGCAAGCTGGTCGCCAACGGCACGCCGGAAGAGCTGACGCGCCTGTTTGCGGGCGATCAGGAAATCCACATGGAGCTTAAGGGCAACAAGGACGCTGTTCGCGGCGCGCTGGGCGCGCTGGAGAACGCCGCCGCGGCCGATATCGCCTGCGAAAACGGCGTCACGCGCGCGACGCTGCGCCCGGAAAACGGCGCGGATATCCGCGAGGCCGTGTTCCGCGCGTGCGCGAAGGCGAATCTGCCGATCCTTGAAATGCACACCGAACGGGCCAGCCTGGAGGAAATCTTCCTGGAGCTGACGCAGGGCGACGGACAGGAAGGCGCGGCGCAGCCGCCCGAGGAACAGAACGAAACACCCGCGGAAGGGGGCGAAACGGCATGATGGCGATTTTTCGCAGGGAGCTGAGGAGCTATTTCCGCGGCGTAACGGGATGGCTGTTCTCGGCGTTTCTGCTGCTGTTCGTGGGCATTTACACGATGGTGTACTGCCTGGCGAACGGGTATCCGAACTTTGAATACGTGATGGGCAATATTTCGTTTATCTTCCTCATCTGCGTGCCCATCCTGACGATGCGCGTATTTGCCGAGGAGAAGCACCGCAAGACCGATCAGCTGCTCTATTCGCTGCCGATGAGCCTGTCTTCGATCGTGATGGGCAAATATCTGGCGATGCTGGCCGTGCTGGCGGTGCCGGTGCTCGTCTCCTGCGTTTACCCGCTGATTCTCTCGCAGTTCGGCGCGGTTTCGATGCGGCTGGCGTATGCGTCCATTTTCTTCTTTTTCCTGCTGGGCGCGTGCCTGCTGGCTGTGGGCATGTTCGTCTCGTCCGTGACGGAAAGCCAGGTGGCTTCGGCTGTCGTGTCGCTGGTCGCGATGCTGATTCTGTATTTCATGTCCGGCCTGGCCAGCTATGTTTCGACCGACGCGCGCGCTTCGGTGATCGCGCTGATGGTGCTCTCGCTTGCCGTCGCGCTGGTCGTCTGGCTGCTGACGCGCAGTCAGGCGCTTTCGCTGGCGCTGGCAGTTGTACTGGTGGGCGGCCTGTTCTTCTGGTACGGGTTTGAGCCGACGGCTTTTTCCGGCCTGTTCCCGAAGATGATGGAGCAGCTGTCCGTCTTCGACCGGTTTTATAACATCGTCGAAGGCATGTTCGACTGGACGGCCGTGGTCTATTACCTGTCCATCATCGTCGTGTTTGTGTTCCTGACGGTACAGGCGCTTGAGAAGAGGAGGTGGAGCTGATGCAGGGCATTGCTCAACAGTTCCGTACGCGCCGCTTCCGCGCGGGCGGATATACGACCTTTGCCGCGGTGATCGTGATCGCCATCGCCGTGGCGGTGAATCTGGTTGCGGGCGCGCTCCCGCAGAGCCTGACGCAGCGCGATTTGACCGACTCGCAGATTTATACGCTCTCCGATCAGACGCGGCGCATTGTCTCTTCGCTGGAAAAGGATGTGACGCTCTATCAGGTGGCCGTGACCGGCCAGGAAAACGAGAGCATCCGGACGCTGCTCAACCGCTACGCCGATCTGTCCGATCATATCAAGGTTGAGACGGCCGATCCGGTGGAGAATCCCTCGTTCCTGAAGAGCTTCGGGCAGAATATGTCCATTAACAGCGTCATCGTCGAGTGCGGCGAAAAGAGCCGCGTGATCGATTATAACGACATCTACGTGCGCGACTACAGCTACGATTATTACTCCGGCGGCTACGATACGACCGAATCCTTCAACGGCGAGCAGGAGCTGACCAGCGCCATTTACTATGTCGTCAGCGATTCGCTGCCCGTCGTCTACACGCTGACCGGCCACGGCGAGACGGCGCTTTCCGATACTGTTGAAACGCTGATCTCGCAGCAGAACATGGAGACGAAATCGCTCTCCCTGCTCACCGAGGAAGCCGTGCCGGAGGATGCGCAGGCTGTGATCATCTCCGCGCCGACGGGCGATATTTCCGAGGATGAGGCGGCGCGGCTGAAGGACTATCTCGCCCGCGAAGGGCAGATCATCCTGATGACCGACGTGATGGACAGGGCGGATTACCCGAACCTTCTGTCCGTGACGGAGGAAATGGGCGTAACGGCCGGCGAGGGCATGATCATCGAGGGCGACGCGTCCCGCTGCGTGCGCGGCTATAACTATTACATCCTGCCCAACATCGCCAGCCATGAGATTACCGATCCGATCATCGACAGCGGCTATTACCTCATGACGCCCATGGCGCAGCCGATTGAAACGCTGGAGGGTTCCGACGCGGATGTGACCGCGCTGCTGACCACGTCCGACAAGGCGTATTCGAAGCAGGCGGGCTACGATATGAAGAGCACCGCCAAAGAGGACGGCGACGCGGACGGTCCGTTTACCGTCGGCGTAATCGCCGAAAAGAGCGGCGCGCGGCTCGTCTGGTTCTCGTCGGCGCTGCTGCTGGACGAAAGCACGAACAGCATTATCGCGGGCAGCGACTATGATTTGTTCCTGAACACCCTCGGCTACACCTGCGAGCAGGAGGACGCGATTTCCATCCGCGCCAAGTCGCTCGATACGCAGGCGCTTGTTGTGCCGCAGGCGAGCGCGTCGACGCTTTCCGCGCTGATGGTCGGCGTGATCCCGGCCGTGCTGGTGGCCGTCGGTATCGTGATTGCCGTAAGGAGGAAACGGAAATGAGTAAAAACAAAGGCATGAGCCGCGGCGGCAGGCTGCTTGCGCTGCTGGCCGTGCTGGCGGTGCTCTGCGGCGGGTATTTCGTCGTGACGAACATGACGCAGAAGGAAGCCGTCATTGAAACCGGCGGCAGCTTCGAGGTGGCCGGCCTCGCGCCGGACGAGATCACGTCCATGGCCTGGCAAAACGGCGATGAGACGATCCGGCTCGTGCGCGCGGACGGCGTATGGTCGCTGGACGGCGAGGCGAACTTCCCGCTCAAGCAGGACGTCGCCGACGAGCTGGCTTCGGATATCGCCGCGCTGGAGGCGACGCACACCGTCACCGGCGGCGCGGACGCGGCCGACTACGGGCTGGACGAACCGGCCTTCACCGTTACGGTGGAAAACGATTCGGGCGATACGCTCGTCTATCAGATGGGCGCGAAGAACGACGTGACGGGCGAGTATTACCTGCGCTTCAGCGAGAACGACGCGATTTACACCATCGCTTCTTCGCTCGCCGCGACGTTCGACTATAACCGCGCTTCGCTGCTGGATGCGCCGGTGATCCCGTCGCTCGACGGCGCGACGCGCCTTGTAATCGCGGGCACGGACGCGGACGTGGATCAGGCGTACTATGCCGACAGCACCGGCATGACCTACACGGACGCCCATCACTGGTTCAACGTCACGGCGGACAACGTCGTCAAGCCCTCGGACGCGGACAGCGTGCAGGCGCTGCTGACGAAAATTTCGGGCATTGCGCTGACGGACTGCTGCGACTATAACGCCACGGAAGAATCGCTGGCGGGCTACGGGCTTTCTCCCGCGCGGCTGACGGTCGAGGTGGAATATGTTCCGGACGGCGCGGAAAGCGAGACGGAATATGAGCGCTTCGCGCTGTATATCGGCGCGCAGGATGAGGAAACGGGGCTGTACTACGCCGCCCTGCCGGATTCGCCGCTTGTTTTCCGCGTTTCCGCGGATACGGCGGAGGCGCTGCTTTTCGCCCGCAACGATGATTTGCGCGCAGACGACGTGCTGCTGATGAACTGGGACGGCGTGACGGGGATTGAGTTCACGCTCGACGGCGCAACGCACACGCTGCTGCGCGAGGAAAAGGCGGTTGAGCCGCTGGAGGGCGCGATAGAGATGACGGAAACCGAAGGCGTCGCCGAAAGCGCGGAAGACGAAACGGCGGAAGCCGCGGCGACGGAAGCGGCGGCTGCGGAAGCGACGGCGGATGCGGCGGATGAAACCGCGGCAGCGGAGCCGCAGCAGGTCTGGCTGCTCGACGGCGTGGAAGTTTCGGAAGACGCCGTAGCGCAGCTGGAAAAGAGCCTCGACGCGCTGACGAGCGCGGGCGTTGCCGAGCCGTCGGAGGGCGGCGCGGAAGTGCTGCGCATGGCGATCCTGCGCGATGGCGAGAGTTTCGACCGCGTGGAGCTGAGCTTCTCGGCGTACGACGCGCAGAACTATCTCTACGAGCTCATGGGCGAAAAGCGGCTGCTCGTTTCCGCCGACAAGGTGGATGCGATCGTTCGCCAGCTGCGCTATCTGGGCGCGGAATAAGGGCATAAACGAATTTAAGGCAGCGAACCCGGCCGGGCGCGCTGCCTTTCGTTTTGGATTTTTTGCCGCTGGGCGGCAAAGGGGAACGGCGCAGCGGAGCGGGGGAAGCGCCGCAATGCGGGGAGCGGGAGGCCGCTCCATGCTGCCGTGTCAGCTCGTCCGCGCTCCGCGCGAACATTGCGCGGGTCTTGGCCTTCGGCGCAGGAAGGGGACGTTAGGGGGCTCTGCCCCCTAAAACCCCAGGCAGGAACCTGAGGTTCCTGCACCTCCCGCTTGGGCTTCGCCCCTTATTTACCCGCCACGGAGATTTCCTTCACCCAGACGCTCGGGCTGCCCATGCCGCCCGGAAATTTCAGATCGCTTCCCACAGCCACGATATCCTTCAGCACCTGGAAGAAGTTTCCGGCCACCGTTACCTGCTCCACAGGCTGGCCCTTCTTCCCGTCCTCAACCAGATATCCTTCCGCCAGCAGCGAGAAGTCTCCGCTGACCGCGTTCGCGCCCGCGTGCAGGCCGCTCACGCCCGTGATGACGATGCCGTTGCCCATCTTCGCGCAGAGCGCGTCCAGATCGTCCTCGCCCGGCTTGAAGTGGAAGTTCATCGGCGCGACGCCCATCGCCGGGGACGTATAGCCGCCGCGCGCGGCGTTTCCGGTCGACTGGCAGCCCGCTTTTTTCGCGGTTTTCAGGTTATGCAGGAGCGTCGTCAGCGTGCCGTTTGCAATGACCTCCTTGCGGTAGGTCGCAACGCCTTCGCCGTCGAACGGCCGGCTGGCGAGGCCGCCTTCCATCAGCGGATCGTCCACCAGCGTCACGCACTCGGCGGCGATCTTCTCGCCTTCGCGGCCCTTGAGAAGCGAAAGCCCCTTCTGCGCCGCGTCCGCGCTGAACACGCCGGAGAACGTCCCCAGCAGGGACACCATGCACGTGTTGCGGAAAATCGCGGGCGTCGCGCCGCTCTTGCACGGCGCGGCGGGCAGTTTCGAGGTTGCGTCCTCGACGGCTTCGCGGCAGATTCGATCCGGCTCGAGTGCGGAGAAGCTGCGCTTGAAGTCGTACGCGTCGCCGGTCGTGGTGCGCGCGCCCTCGCGCGCGATGGTGCCCGCCATGCACACGCTCAGATCGGACGAATGCGTCAGATCCAGCCCGCGGGTGTTCATCAGGCGGATGGTCGTATGCTCGGTTTCTACGCCGGTGCCCAGCGAGGTTTCCGTCACGCGGGGATCCATTTCGCGCGCTTCGCGCTCAATTTTCAGCGCCATGGCGATGCGCTCTTCAGGCGTGCCCGCGTCGCCAGTGCAGTCGATCTTCTGATATTCGGGGCTGCCGGCGAAGATGAACTGCTCGTCCTTGTCGTCGATCAGCGCGGCGGAGGCGAGCGCGTTCTTCACCAGCATCGGGATGGCTTCCTCGTCGAGCGCCTCGGTAAAGGAGGAGCCCATCTTGCCGTCCTTCAGCACGCGCAGCGAAAGCCCGCCCGCCGTATTCACGGCATAGTTTTCAATTACGCCTTTGGTTGCCAGCGCGCGGAAGGATTCGTCCTCGGCGAAATACGCTTCGGCCTCGTCGGCGCCCGCTTCTTTGGCGGCTGCAAGCAGCGCGCGGAAAAATTCGTCTCTCGTCATCATGCGTCTCTCCCTCCGACGGTCATGCTGGAAATGCGGATATGCGGCTGGCCCACGTCCGTGGGCACGCTGCCGCTGAGCGAGCCGCACACGCCCTGCGCACGGGAACAGTCCCTGCCCACGCGGTCGATCTTCATCAGCACCTCGCCGCCGCGGCCGATCAGCGACGCGCCGCGCACCGGGTGCGCGATCTTGCCGTCCTTGACCAGGTAGCCTTCGCTGACGGCGAAGTTGAATTCGCCCGTCGCCGGGTTGACGGAACCGCCGCCCATTTTCGCGGCGTACAGGCCGTCGCCCATCGTGGCGATCATTTCCGCGTCGTCGTCGTTTCCGGCGGCGATGTAGGTGTTGCGCATGCGGCTGGTCGGGGCAAAGGTATAATCCTGACGGCGGCCGGAGCCGGTGGACGGCATGCCCATGCGCAACCCGCCGAGCTTGTCGATCATGTAATTCTTGAGGATGCCGTTTTCGATGAGCACCAGCTTCGTCGTGGGCGCGCCCTCGTCGTCGATGTTGGTCGAGCCCCAGGAGAAGGGAATCGTGCCGTCGTCGATGGCGGTGACGATGGGCGAGGCGATCTGCTGGCCGAGTTTGCCGCAGAATTCGCTCTGGCCGCGCGCGACGCTCGTCGCTTCGAGCGAATGGCCGCAGGCCTCGTGGAACACCACGCCGCCGAAGCCGCCCGCCATGACCACGGGCATCACGCCCGCGGGGCAGTTCGGCGCGTGCAGCATGGTGAGGGCTGTGTTCGCGGCGATCTTCGCGCGCTCCGGCGCGTCGATTTTGCGTTCGAACAGCTCGAAACCGCGCATCGCGCCCGGGCCTTCGAAGCCGATCTGGTTTTCCTTGCCGTCGGAGGCGACGGCCATCATGCTCAGGCGCGTGCGGATGCGGCGGTCATGGACGAACAGCCCTTCGCTGTTGGCGATCCAGACGCGCTGGTCCACGTCGCCCCAGCTGGACTGCGCCTGCACGATTTCCGAACTGACCTCGCGCATGACGCGGTTGCAGTCGCGCATGATGGCAAGGCGCTTGTGATGCTCCACGTCGGCGGGAAGCCGTTCGGCGGGGTTCATATCGGAGAAGTGGCGCTGCGTCAGCGTTTCAACGGCGGCTTTTTCCGCGCACTGCGCGGCCGCGGCCACCTTCGCAGCGCAATCGAGCAGCCCAGAGCGGCTGGTGTCGTTGGTGTAGGCGTACAGGCAGCGCGTGCCGCAGAAGAGCCGCACGCCCGCGCCGTGCTTGCGCCCGGAGGAGACGGTTTCCACCGTGTCGTTGCGCATGACCAGAGAGTTCGTAAGCGTATCCTCAAAGAAAATTTCCGCGAAGGTTCCGCCCGAGGAGAGGGCTTTTTCCAGAACCTCGCTTGCGATGAGCTTATCCAGCATAGATTCTATCCTTTCTTAAAATTAATCCCGATTCCTGCGGTTTCCGCCGGCGAGAACCAGCAGGCGCAGCAGTTGCAGAACAGCCTGCAGCGCCGCGGCCACATACGTCAGCGCGGCCGCGCGCAGCACGCGCCCCGCGTCGTCCGTTTCGGCGGAGGAAAGGTATCCGCCGCCCTCGAGCTGCTCGAGCGCCCGGCCGGACGCGTCGAACTCGACCGGCAGCGTTACCAGGTAAAACGCCACGACCAGCGAAAAGACGATAATGCCCGCCGTCAGCAGCGGTTCCCAGCTCATGACGAGGCCGAGCACGAAAAGCGGCATCGCCGCCCAGCTGCCGATTTGTGCGACGGGCACGATTTTCTCGCGGATGCGCAGCGGCTTGTAGCCCTCGGCTTCCTGCATCGCGTGGCCGCATTCGTGCGCCGCCACGCCCAGCGCCGCCAGCGACGTGGAGCCGTAGACCGTGTCGCTCAGGCGCAGCGTGTTCGTGCGCGGATCGTAGTGATCCGTCAGGCTCCCGCGCACGCGCTCGATGCGCACGTCGCCAAGGCCGTTGCGCGCGAGCAGGTCGGCGGCCATTTCCGCGGCCGTCCAGCCCTGCGCGGAAGGCACGTCCGAATACTTGCGGAAAGTCGACTGCACGCGAAACTGCGCCCACATTGCCAGCAGCAGAGCCGGCAGAATCAGCAGCATGGTAGGATCGAAATACCAGCCGTAATACATGGCGTAACTCCTTTCAAAAAATGATAAAACTATCATACCCCGCCCGGCGCGAATTTGCAACTCCGAACGGCTGAAAGGCGCGGAATCAGCGCTGAAACAGCGCTTCATTTTCCGCAAGCCACGCCGCGACGCTTTCCGCCACGCAGTTCGCCGCGGCTTTGGCGCTTTCGTCGCCGTGCGCCATTGCTACGCCGGTCCCCGCCGCGCGCAGCATGCCCGCGTCGTTGTCGCCGTCGCCGAATGCGACGATCTCCTCGCGGCGCACGCCCAGCTGTTCGGCGAGATAGAGAAGCGCCGCGCCCTTGTCCACGCCGGCGGGCATCAGTTCGAAGTTGTTCATCCATGAACTGGTGATCGTCACGCCTTCGAGCGCGGCGCAGGCTTCGCGGGCGCGCTCGAACGCCGCGCGGTCCGCGCCGTGGGCGCAGTCGGCGTACATCTTGAGCACGGGGCCGCGCATCGCGCGTGCGACGGCGTCCTCGCCGACGGCGGACTCCACGCCCAGCGCGGCCATTTCCCCGACGATGCGCTGCTCGGGCGAGGTGGAGATGGCGTGCTCCCACGTGTAGGCGATCAGCTCGCGGGCATAAATGCAGATATGCAGGTTTTCGCCCTGCATGATTTCAAACGCGCGCCGCGCGGTTTCGAGCGGCAGCGGGCGCATATAGTGCGTCTCTCCCGAGATGAAATTCTGCACCTGCGCGCCGTTGACGCCGATGCAGTGCGTCAGCGGGAAGCCGGCGCGGTTGAACAGCGCGCGGCACGAGGCGGTGCAGCGTCCGCTGGCGGGCGTAAAGACCGCGCCCTGCGCGGTATATTTCCGTATCAGCTCCATTGCGCGCTCGTCCACATGTCCCGCGTCGCGCAGGAGCGTTCCGTCCATATCCGATGCGATGAGTTTGATCATTTGTATAAGCTCCCGTTATCTGGTCAGAAGGGTTCGCTGGTTTCGAACGTGCGGCCGTCCCAGAGCGTGAGGCGCACGGCCCACAGCTGCTGCGCGCGCACGCCGAAGCGGCGGTTGAGCGCGCGGTCGCCGTATTTGTCGTCGCCGAGGATCGGGTGGCCGATATGCGCCAGCTGCGCGCGGATCTGGTGCGTGCGCCCGGTCGGGATTTCCACCTCGAGCCGGGAAAGCTCGCCCTCGCGCGCGAGGGTGCGGTAACGCGTTTCAATGGGCAGCGCGCCGCCGCGCGGAGAATCCCAGACGCGTACGCGCGCGGCCTGCGCGTCCTTTTCCAGCCAGGCGCGCAGCGTTTTCTCCGCCGGCTGCGGCGCGCCGCGGACAAGGCAATGATAAACCTTGCGCACCTGATGCGCCGCGAACGCCGCGACGGCTTCCTCGCGCGCCGGTTCGTTTTTTGCAAGCAGCAGCAGGCCGCCCGTCTGCGCGTCCAGCCGGTGGCAGGCGAAGACCGGCGCGCCGCAATGACGCGCGCAGAGCGTCTCCGCCGAGCCGGGCCCCTGCGTGGGCATCCCCTGCCGCTTGACGAGAATAAGAAAATCTTTGTCCTCGAAAAGAATTTGCGCGGGCTGTTCCGCTTCGCCGCAGAAGACGGTGATCACGTCGCCCGGAAGCGTCTGCGCATCCGCGGGCACGCGCGCGCCGTTGCGCTTTACGTCCCGCGCGCGGAACGCGTTTCGCACCTGCCGGGGCGAAAGCTCGGGAAAGAGCGCCGCCACCGCGTCCGCGGCGGTCGTTTTGCCGCAGGCGTCGGGCAGCGTATCTTCGTAGCGGATCAATGCACCACCCCCGCGGCCAGGCCGCCCATGCCCTGCGCCGGCGCGCCCATCGGGGTGAGCCAGCCGGGCGTTGTGCGGCAGAGTTCGGAAAGCAGCGCGTCCAGCTCGCGGCCCGGCATCACGCACAGCAGGCCGGAAAGCGCCTCGCGCAGGCCGGAGAGCGGCGCGCCCTGCTTGCAGAGGATGCGCAGATCCTCCGCCACATCGCGCGCGTCCAGCCCGGGGCGCAGCGCGCCGCGAAGCGCGCCCGTCAGGCGGCCGTCGAGCGCGGCTTCTTCGGGCAGCAGGCCGTTCATCGCGCCCATCAGCTGATCGCCCGCGAAATCGGGCAGCGCGCCGTAGGCGGAAAGCGTGGCGAGCAGCTCCTCCGGCTGCGCCAGGCCTTCGTGCAGCAGCAGCCGGCAGCCGTCCAGCGCGATCATATCGAACGAGGCCTCGAGGTGATTGCGCGCAAGCCGGCGCGCGCGGGGGCTGTCTGCTTCCTGCAGCACCTCGGCGATGAAACGCTCCTGCGGCATGCGGCTGTCGAGGAAGCCCGTCAGGTACAAAAGCGCGCCGATCATCCCCTGATAGATGAACACGCGGCTGCGCCGCTGATGGTGTTCCGGCCGCATCAGCACGGCGGGCAGCGCGTCCAGCAGCGCCGCGTCGAGCCGAACGCAGGGCTTGCCGTCCTGCATGCCCACGTCGCACCAGAGACGCAGGCGCAGCGTCAGCGCGGCTTCCATTTCCTGCGCGGTTTCGGGACAGGCGAAGCCGTCGCCGATGAGCATGCGCTCGACCAGCGTGTGCTCGTCGGGAGAAAGGCAGTCCGCGTCGTCGGCGAGGGTTTCGCTGACGGCTCTGCGCGCCGCCCTGCGGCGCAGAAGATCGCCCGGCGCGCACGGCGTAACCGTCCACCCGGCGGCGATGAGAGGTTCGAGCGTTTCCATGGGGAGCGTGTCGATCACGCCGGCGCAGGGCGGTTCCGCGCCGAAGGCGGCGAGGCAGCGCGCCCGCTTGGTTTCCCGGATGCGGCTGGCCGTTTTGTCCGCCCAGGCCGCGTCGCGAAGGTCGATATACCGCTTCATATGAATTCTGTTTTCCCTTCAGTAATGATGCAAAAAGGCATGACACGGTTTCTATTATAACGGCGCCTGCGCGCCTGTCAAGGAAGTTGACAGGCATTGCCAGACGGAGCGCGACGGCGGCGGGGGCGTTATTCTTTCTTTCTTCCCCCTGATAAGTTTTTATTATCATAACAAAGGGCGTTTTGCCTGTTTTTCGCAGTTTTTTCGCCGCGGACGAACACGACATAACAAAAACTTATCGAACGATCTGCGAAGATTATTTGCTCTTTTGCCTTTTCGCGCCTATAATGCGAGCACAGGAAAGAAACGAACGGCGGGAGGGACGCGAAGATGAAGGAAATGATGGAGCGATTGGCGCGATACGCGGTCTCGCCGCTATCCCTTGCAAGGCGCGAAAGCGCGGCGCGGGAAATTGCCGGGGCGGGGAACGAGAGCCTGCCCGGCATTCTGCGCGCGGTGCGGGCGCGCTGCGGCGTGAGCGGGCTGCTCGCGGCGGATGCGATCCTGTTCGGCTGGTGCCTGCTGGCGGCTGTGGCGATTGATTTTCTCATTCCCATGTCCGAAACGGCGCGCGATCTTATCGGCGCGGTCTGCTGTCTGGCGGCGTTCGGCGTATGGGAGCGGGAACCGCTTTTCGCGCTGGGCAAGGTTTGCCTGATCGTATTATCCGCCGTGTATTGCAGCTATTGGACGGTCGCGGTGCTGCTGCTGGCCGCGCTGGAACATTACGCCGCCTTTCGGGCGGAAGGAAACGGAGTGAGAAATTCATGATGCATTCGGCGAAAAAGACGGAGCTTTTTGAATCGAGTCCCGTTTTGGAATCGGTGATCAAGCTGGCGTTTCCCACGGTAATCGGTCAGATCATCATGGTGATCTATAACATGGCGGACACGTTCTTCATCAGCCTCACCGGCAGCGACGCGATGATTTCCGCCGTGACGGTCTGCATGCCGGCGTTCATGTTCCTCTCGGCCGTGTCGAACCTGTTCGGCGTGGGCGGGTCGAGCGTGATTTCCCGCGCGATGGGGCGGGATGATTCCGCGCGCGCGCGCAACGCGGCGTCGTTCTCCTTCTGGGGCTGCATGCTTACGACGCTTGTCTACAGCGCGCTGGCGCTGCTGTTTCTCGATCCGTTCATCGACCTGCTCGGCGGCGCGGACGAAGCGGTGCATGCCGGCGCGCGGGAGTATATGCTCTATACCGTCGTCCTCGGCGGCCTTGCGACGGCGATGAACGGCCTGCTCGGGCATCTGGTGCGCTCGCAGGGCTACGCGGTGCACGCGAGCCTGGGCGTGGCGCTGGGCGGCGTGCTCAATATCGCGCTCGATCCGCTGTTCATGTTCGTCCTGCTCGCGCCCGGCCATGAAACGCTCGGCGCGGCGCTGGCGACCGGGCTTTCCAACCTCGCGGCGGCGGCGTATCTGGGCGTTGTCTGCTGGCGCAAGCGCCGCGCGCTGACGCTCTCGTTCGCGCCCACGCGCCAGGCGCTTGAGGGCGATATCCCGCGCCGCGTCTTCGCGACGGGTCTGCCCGCCTGCCTGATGACGCTGTGCGAGAACATCTCCTACGCCGTGCTCGACAACCTCATGTCCTTTTACGGCATCGCCATGCAGGCCGGTATCGGCGTGGCAAAGAAGGTGAACATGCTGGCGCACTGCATCGTGCGCGGCATGTCGCAGGGCGTGCTCCCACTGATCGCCTACAACTACGCGGCGAAGAATTATAAGCGCATGCGCGCTTCCATTTTCCTCTCCGCCGCGCTGTCCGTCGCCATGGCGGCGCTGTGCATGCTCGCCAGCCTCGTTTTCTCCAATCAGCTGGTCGGCATTTTCATCAAGAGCGGCTCCGCGTCCTTCGACGCGAGCGTCAGGTTCCTGCGCATCCTCTGCCTGGGCGGCCCGTTCTCGGCCTGCGCCTATGCGGTCATTTCCTTCTTCCAGGCGACGGGCAAGGGCATGAAGTCCTTCGTGCTGGCCATCATGCGAAAGGGCGTGCTGGATATCCCGCTCATGTTTGCGCTCAACCGCGCATATCCCGTTTACGGGATCGTATGGGCTACGCCCATTGTGGACTGCGTGTGCTGCGCGGCGGCGGTTTATCTTTTCGCCGCGTTTATGAAGGCGCACCCCGCGTCGTTCCAAAAAGAAAAGAAAATCGCCCAAACGAAGGAAATTGTCGTGGGTTCGTGATATAATATTACTTCATCTGATTGCAAGGCAGGTCTTCGCATTGATCAATCCCAAGCTTTACTCGCTCCTGAAGGTGGTTGAAACGGGCAGCTTTACCCGCGCGGCGGATCAGCTTTCGCTTACCCAGCCCGCGGTGAGCCAGCATATTCATTCGCTGGAGACGGAGCTGAACGTGAAAATATTCGATCGCGCCGGCAACGAGCTGCACGTTACCCACGAGGGCGAGGTCGTTATCAAATACGCCAAGCGCATGCTTGCGCTGTATAATAATCTAAGGCGCGATCTTGAGAGCGAAAAGAGCCAGCTCAAGTTCCTCACCGTCGGTATCACGCACACCGCCGAGAGCAACCCCATCGCCGAGGCGCTGGCCAGGTATGTCAACACGCACGACGGCGTGACGGTAAAGATCATCACCGACACGATGGGCAACCTCTATGACATGCTCAAGAACTATGAGATCGATTTCGCCATCGTCGAGGGGCGCATGAACGACCCGTCGCTCAAGCATCTCATGCTCGATACCGACTGTCTCGTTCTCGCCGTTTCGCCCAACCACCGGCTCGCCAGGCAGAGCATGGTCACCATTAACCAGCTTAAAAAGGAGAAGATGATCCTCCGCCTGCCGGATTCCAACACGCGCAATCTTTTCGTCTCTTCGCTCGAGAGCCAGAACATGCTCATCAGCGATTTTAACGTCGTTCTTGAAATCAACAACATCGCGACCATCAAAGATTTGATTCGCCGCGATTTCGGCGTGTCCGTTCTGGCGAAAAGCTCCTGCCTGGATGAACTGAGCAAAAAGAAAATCGCGGTTCTGCCGATTGAAAACCTCAGCATGATCCGCGAAATCAACGTCGTCTATTCCCAGGATTTCGAACACACACAGATCCTCCGCGACATCGTCAAGGCCTACAACGAAACGCGGGGAACGTTCGCCGCAAAGTAGGAGGAGGGGACGAGGGGAAAACGGGGGTTTTGGCG
>CAKTTL010000065.1 GCA_934615235.1 uncultured Clostridia bacterium | reverse complement strand
TCCGCGATGCCGCCCCATTGCCCTCGCTGTCCCGGCAGCTTTGGCTCTAAAATTGCCCACGCTTTGTCGCTGATATCATGCCGATGCTGTGATTTCTCCATGATGACACCCTTTTTACTGTGATAGTGCCATTATATCACTTGGCTCGTGTAGACGCAACCTAATGCCGGTGCAGTTGAAGTAGTTGACGGGCAGATACAGCACATTGCCGTCTTTAATTGCGGGAATGCTGTTCCAGTATTCTGAATTTTTGGCAAACTCCGCTTCCATGACCGCTTTATGCTCTTCGCCTGTTTTGCTCTTTCCCACGCACAGCACCAGATCCGGATCATAGCTGATCGTCGTCTCATAATCCAGTTCAGCCATGCGGGCGGTCGTATCGGTGTAAACGTTGGTCAGGCCGATCATCTTCGCTATTGCGCCCAGCACGCCGCTGTCGCCCTGAATATAATGGGTCGGCGGCGTAGAGACCAGAACCATTACCGTTTTACCCTTCATCTGCTTGCTGACGTCGGCCAGACGCGCTTCCAGATCGTCAAAGCTCTTGAGGATTTCCTTTCCGGCTTCGCTGCCCTTTCCAAAGGCGTCGACAAGCGCCTTGGTCTGGCTTTTGACGGAGGCATAGTCCGCCGCATGCCCCGCCGCCACATAGTAAACAGGGATGCCTGCATCGGAGAGCACCTTGCCCGCCGTGTCAGCCAGCGTATAGGTCAGGAAAACCAGATCCGGCTCCATGGCCATAACGCCCTCAACGTCAAAGTCCGCCTTGCGCGTGGCCGGAAGCAACTCGGCCTTTTCCAAAAGGTCTTCGGGATAGGTAACGGCGGAGCTTTCGGCCACTCCGATCATGTTTACGCCGAGCTTATACAGCGTCATAACCGGACTCGCGTTCAGGCAAACCACCTTTTCGGGATACTGGGGAAGAACCACAGGCTCCGTAAAGCCCAGCGCCTGCATATCCTCCGGATATTCAATCGTTACGCTCTTTTCTTCAGCGCCCGCGACGGCGGCGCATGAAAGCGTCAGCACACAGCTGAGAATCAGGCCCAATATTTTCTTCATCATTTCTGATCTTCTCCTTTTTCATCGGCAGTCAGCGACAACACGCGATCTGCCAGGTCGTTATATACGGCGTGAAGCGAGGAGGCGGGCAGGCACTCGAATACGGTGCCGCCCTTTGCCTCGGCAAGCTGAATATCGCCGCTGCGGGGAATACGGGCAACGACTTCCGTCCCAATTTCCTGCGCCGCTCTATGGACAATGTTTTCTTCGTCGGCAATATTTCGCGCATTCTGAATGATTCCGCGCAGCTGCGCGTACCCGCGCTTGCCAAAGTTGCGGATCGCCTGGGCGATATTACTGGCTGCATACAGCGCCATCATTTCGCCGGAGGATACGATAAACACATCCCGCGCATAGCCTTCTCGGATGGGCATTGCGAAACCGCCGCACACCACGTCGCCCAGCACGTCATAAATGACGATGTCCGGCTGATAGGTTTCGAAGGCCCGCAGTTCGGCCAGCTTCTCGAAGGCTGAAATAATGCCGCGTCCGGCGCATCCGATGCCGGGCGTAGGCCCGCCGGATTCTACGCATAGCACGCCGCCGTATCCCTTGAAAACAATATCCCTCAGCTGCAGCTCGTCGCCTTTCTGGCGCAGCTGCTCCAGCACCGTCGGGATTCGCTCGCCGTGCATCAGTCCCTTGGTTGAGTCTGCCTTGGGGTCGCAGCCAATTTGCATTACACGGTAGCCTTTTCCGGAAAGCGCTGCGGAAAGGTTCGAGGTCGTCGTGGATTTGCCAATCCCGCCCTTTCCATAGATTGCAATTTTTCTCAATGAAAGTACTCCTTCTGCATTGCTTGTCCACCTAAAAGGGCAAGATATTCTATTTTTTCATGGAAGAAGTGTGCGGATAACCGTTTTTGCCGGTTATCCGCACGGAGTCAACGGTTAGTTCAGGGCTTCCTTCAGAACATCAAGGTTCTCGGTCATGATCCCCAGATAGCTTTCGCCGTCCGCAATGTCCTTTTCGGTCACAGACTGAAGGGAATTCATCACCAGAATCTTCTGGTTCTTCTCCTGCGTGCTGGACACAACTGTCTCGGCGATGGAATGGTTGTCGCCCTCGATGGTCAGCACCACGGGCAGCTTCAGCTCGTCCACCTTCTTGGCCAGGAACGCGATGGTTTCAAAGCTGGCCTCAGTCTCGGCGGAGCAGCCGACGAACGCGGCGTAGTAGGTCAGGCCGTAATCGTCCGCCAGATAGCGGAAGGGGAAGCGGTCGGCGAACAGAATCGTCGTGCGCTGGCCGTTTGCAACAACGTCTTTATACTGGTTGTCCAGGTCGTTCAACTTTGCGATATAGTTCGCTGCATTTTCCTGATAGACAGGCGCGTTAGCGGAATCCAACTCACACAAAACGTTGGCGATGGTCTGCGTCAGCGTTTCCGCGTTGCGCAGGGATAGCCAGACGTGCTCGTCGTATTCCACCTCATGCTCGTGGCCCATCAGCATATCGAGAATGCCTTCCTTGTCCAGCGCAGCGGGGGCGAAATAGGAGCTGGCAGTAGATTCCAGGATCGCGTCGAAGCCGTCGTTGCCGAAATACAGGTGGAAATGCTCCGCCGCGCCGGGCTCGTGGCCATGATCGTTGAACTGGACGTACTTCGGTGCGTCGGCGGAATCGGTTTCGAACTGATAGCGCACGCTGATCTTGCCGCTGTCAGAGGTCTTCGTAGCAAAGCCCGCGTAGCGGTATTCAGCAGAGACGGTCTTGCCGTCCAGATAATTGAAGGTGATGGTGTTGTCCTTGACGGAAATGTCCTTTACATCGCATTCCCAGCTCCTGCTATACTTCTCGCGATAGGTTTCCGTGGTGGTCGCGGGATCGTCGTCCTCCTCCGCCTTGTGAGCGCAGTACTCGTCCAGCCCGCCGTCCTTCATCATCGGCCAGAGAGAAACCCATTCGCCCGCAAAATCGGCAAGCGTGCGGTCTTCAATGTCTTCCTGCGTGAATTCTTCGTCATGGTCATGGTCGTGCTCTTCCTCCTGCATTCCCTCGACCGTTTCTTCTTCCTTGGCCTCGACGCTTTCGAGCATGTTCACGGTTTTCAGGTTGGGGTTCTGAGCCGTCGCCAGCACATCCTCCACCCAGCCGTCGGATTCGCCGCCGACGTAGATGAACAGGTCGCTCTGGGCAATCTTGATGATGTCATCGGCAGTGGGCTGGTAGTTATGCAGGTCGACGCCATTGTCCAGCAGAAGGGTCAGGTCAACGTCGTTTACGTGGTCGCCGAGAATCTGGCGCACCCAATCGTACTGTGGAAAGGTGGTGCAGACGATACTGAGCGTCTTTTCGCTCTCCGCAAAGGCGGTCGTAAAGGAAAGTACAAACAGGCAAGCCATCAGAATGGCAATGATCTTTTTCATGAATATTCACCTCATTAGCTTGTTTTTGGGTATGACAAAACTGGGCATTTGCTGAAAAACGCAAAACCCTATTTGCAGAGCATTTGAAACAAAACAATGCAATCTCGTCGCTATGTGGCAACGTAAATGACATCGTCAGATTCAATGCCTGCGGTGAATATTCAAATCAATCCGAAAGTTTTACCTTTAGCGTGACAAGGGTATGGACGGAATTTTCCTTCGCACAGCCAAGCCAACGGATGCGGCCATACGAAAGCGCACAAACGCCCATGAACGCCGGAATCAGTGCGCTTGCGGCAAAACTCTTAAGCAACTGCTCGCAGGAAGCAAGCGCCGCGCAGACGGGGCAGCCGTCACCGATACAATCATGATGCGTGTGCGTAACAATATAAGTTTCAGAAACAAAAAGAGTGGCGACAAACACAAGGCAAAGAATGCAGGCAAGAATGCGATGCTTCTTCAAAAGCTTCATGTTTGTCACCTCTCTTTCTTTAATCCTGCTCTCTGCATTTTTTGCAGCACCCCAGCAGAACTGTGTTTCCTACATCCAAGGATACGTTCGCGTCGCTTTGCAATAAACGTGCGATTGTCTCCGAAACCTCTGTATTCAGATGCATCAGCGCATGACATTTTTCGCATCGTATATGCAGGTGTGATGCACATGCATGAGCATCGTGGTACTGATAAGCGCTTCTGCGTCGCTTTGACAAGTAACTGCGTTTCAGACTTCCTTCCTTTTCCAAATCAGCTACCGTTCGATAAACCGTGCTTCGGGAAGGGACATCTGCTCCCTGCTCATTTTGCAGGCATTGCATGACCTCATCAATCGTAAAAGCCTTATCCGGGTGTGATTCAAAGAAGGAAATCAATAAATTTCTTTGCTGCGTTTGATATCCTGTCATTCAAATCACTCCATTTGAAACTCATTCTCATTTCCTGAGAACGAGTCCTATTATAGCCACCTTTGCTGAATTGTCAATAGGGGAAAATATCATTTTACAATTTTGCACAAGCTAACAGCACTACCTTGATTTTCTGGATAGGACTGTAATAAGGGGGCACAGCTTTGAAACTTTGGAAAGCTTGCATAGAGATTTTGGCAGAACTACGCAGCTGTCTTTGTCTCTTTTGTCCATTTGAAAAATATGTTCAAAAGGACAAGCTGTGACCACATCAAAGCAAGGGAGACCTCGGCAATGCTGAGCGTATCTAAAATAGTAGCCAAGGCCATGTTAGATCTGCTTAGACATCACTTCTACAGCATGCATTATCCGGCGTAAAATAATAACTTGCAATTTTCGCACACAAGAGTGATAGATAGACCCACCCGACGAGAAAAAGGAGGTTTATCTAATGGACAAAATATTTGAGCCTTACTTGAAGGAACTGGTCACTGGCCGTACAGAGGAAGTGGCATGGGCAGCGGAAAAGCTGCCGGAATTCAAAGAAGAAATGGAACAGATCAAGGAACTGCGCGATGAACTTGCTGCGCTTGTCGGCGAGGACAAAGCAGGCGAACTCATCACTGCTGCCCGTGGCGCAGATGTGCCTATTTACGAATACTGCTATCGCGTCGGGCTGGAGGACGGCATACGTTTGAGCGGAATGGTCGAGCGGTTGAAGAAATCCTAAGCACACAATTTGACAAAACTCAAGAATACACCATTTTGACAGGGGTGGGGTAAAAAGCACAGGCGCGGAGAGCAATTTTGCCTTCCACGCCTGCTTGCGTAATGAAAAATGAAGCTGGTTCAGGATACCTTTTCGGGAAAATGTCCGGGAAAGCCCTTGCAGCAAGGGCCTTCGAGCCACTATGGGGTAAAAGAAAAGCACCAGCCTTTGTATCAAAAGTTGGTGCTTAATATGTGTCTATACGGACATAGTGATACTATGTGGCCCCTTGCCGAGAGGACGGACGGGCGGTTCGTTTTTTGGAATTTTGAACCGCCGAGAGCGTTTTGAACCGCCGTCCGAAGAAGCAGCGCTACATGAATTGAACCAAAATACGAACCGTGAAAACGAGGTAAAACTAAAATCCGGCAATATAGACGCGCCACCCGGGCGATACCCAGATCAGCCTTTTGAAACTGCGTTATTGAGCAGAAAATCTATGCTCAGCTGCATCCGCATGCTGTATTGCGCCAGACGTTCAAACAGTCTGCTTGCAGCCTCTTCATCCCGGAAGTCCTTTCACTTCTTCAAAGAAAAATGTAAATTGTTGTTTGAATTGTTGTACAAAATGACATGAGATGGTATAAGGATTATGAAGTATGGCTGATGTGCATGTACATTTTATCTTGGCAGGGAGTGAGAAAATGAAGAAAAGGATTGTTTGCATTGCTCTACTGATTCTGCTTGCTTTCTCGACATTCGCGGTGGCGTATGCAGCAACCTCCATTCCAAAGCCGCCGTGGTGTCCTAAGTGTGGCGCTACCAGCATCGTAAAGATAGGAACAATGTGGACTACATCGAAGCCTCCACAAATCTATTACGAAGTGTGGCGATGCACCAACGGACATGAATTCAAGAATTGGCCTAACGATTATGTGCCTGTCTCTGTTGATGATTTAGTCTATATAGCTGAATAGGTCAGCGTCTGTGCCGCATACCAGCCATACATGAGGGTTAGAGGAGGATCAAAATGAAACAGTATCAAAGCCGACTGATCGTTGTTTTTGTGGTGCTATGCACACTAAGCAGTTTTGCCTTGGCATCTGATCGCATCCTCCAAAGCGAAAAAACCGCAGACACGATTTCGATTCAACCAACAGATGATGTTTTGTTCGAAGTCCCGAAAGGGGTAGAAGCGTGTTCACACGATTATTATATCCACACTTTCGGTGAAACAGTAAAATGTCCTATGGATGATTACTACTGCTGCTATATTGACATCACTGTGAATTTGAAGATTTGTAAACTGTGCTTAGCCCCCGGCTACGATTTTGATTACAAGATGGTGTCACATAAAGATGCGGGCAACATATGTGAATATTGTGGGAGGGTTCCTTTTACGCCGGTGATTACACTCCCGCTCACATAAGACTCAGATACTGTTTCCTCCGGAGTGGAGAATCTCTGGGTTCGGTGGGACGAAAACCGCTCACAGCTGGGGGCAAGGAAATTCCCCATACACTGAACGGCGGCGTCGCGACCTTTACGCTGGACTTCGCGGCGGACGAAAGACCCGTTCGTTTACTCTGGCTTGTCCCGAACGGTGAATCAGTGTAAAAAGATCGGGCGACCCTATGCGGAACAATCCGATCACGTGCGTTCGCGTTGCTTCTTTATCTAGCGAATATAGCAAAATACCCCACGACCTGTGCAACTTACTAACTGCAAGTTACCTGCACAGATCGTGGGGAGATTTAAATTATTTACCCCCAGCCTTGATGGTGGTTTCCGCTTGCTTCCAGAGTTCGGATTTTGTTGCATCACCCGCATAGCCATCAGCCGTCAGGCCGCTCGCACGCTGAAAGTCTCTGACTTTGCTTTCAGTACCAGATCCAAAGAGGCCGTCAACGGTTATCCCAAGACCAAGCTGCAGATTGTAGACGTAACGACCAAAACGTCCTGTCTGAAGAATCTTGTTTCCTAAAGCATATCCCGGCAAACGTTGACGGCAATGCGCATCAGCCAGGTTTTTTCACTGCATTCCCCTCGGAAAGAGGGCAGTCCCCGGTAAGCCTTCAGGAAGGTTTCCTGAACGGCGTCTTTTGCCAGATCCTCGCTGCCAAGCACCGCGCAGCAGGTTCGCAGAAGCGGAAGCTGCCATTCGCCGACCATGCGCGTCAGCGTTTCTTCTATGGACAGATCGGGTTTTTGAGCCGTGGCCACTGGACTCTACCCCCTTTCATTTATATAGACGATTCAATTCAGGAAAATATAGCCTTGCAGAGGACTCCTCCCAACATTTATTCAAAAGAAACTGTTCATTATCCTGTTTTTTAGTTTCATAATGAACGATGAACATTATGTTTTATAACAAAATCACAATTGACACAGGAAAGAGACCCATGTTATACTGATTGTGGCAAAATTGTGAACGAACGAATTTGAGCATTAAACAACCTGACGATATAACGAATCATACGACAGCTTTGAAAAACGACCAAACTACTACTCACCGGGGAGTGAACGACAGATGTCACGAATCCTCATGGAAATCTGTTGCGGTTCCGCCGATGACGTCATTCAGGCCGAAAAAGGCGGCGCGGATCGTGTAGAACTGAATTCCAATCTCTTTCAGGGCGGGCTGACGCCGTCTATCGGCATGCTGGAAGTGGTCAAACGGTATGTCTCCATTCCCGTCATGACCATGGTGCGTCCTCGTGCGGGCGGCTTTTGCTATACGGACGTCGAGTTCGAAACGGCAAAAGCGGACGCACACGCCCTGCTGCTGGGCGGTGCGGACGGGCTGGTCTTTGGCTTCCTGCATGAAGACGGCACGGTGGACGAAAAGCGGACGCGCGAAATGGTATCGCTGTGCCAGGGAAAGCCGGCGGTGTTTCATCGTGCGCTGGACGTAACGCCGGACTGGAAGCGTGCGCTGGATAGCCTGATCCGTCTGGGCGTAACGCGCGTCCTGACCAGCGGACAGGCCAGCGACGTTTTCTTTGCACTGGACACCATCGCTGAAATGATCCGCTTTGTGGACGGCGCGATTGAGATCCTGCCCGGCGCAGGCATTACGCTGGAAAACGTGCGCCGCGTGGTTCAGACAACGGGCTGTACGCAGATACACCTGGCGCGGCACAAAAGTATGTCGGACACGTCGGTAGCTAACAACCGCAGCATTTATTACGGCGGCGCGCTGTACCCGCCGGAGGATCGTTTCGATATGACGGACTGCGCTTATGTAGCCGCTGTGCGCGAGAGCATCTGAAACGCGGGAGGGAGCAGACGATGTACGCCATCATCGGAACCTGGAAAATGTGCGCCGCCGGGCTGTACGAGGCCTGCGGGATGCTCAGGGATGGAGCCTCCGCTGGCGATGCGGCCGTCCACGCCATCATGCGCGTGGAGGACGACCCCGCCTATACCTCCGTGGGCTTTGGCGGATTGCCGGATAAAACCGGGCGCGTCATGTTGGACGCCGCGTATATGGATGGAAATACGCTGCGGATGGGCGGCGTGATGAGCGTTGAAAATGTCAAAAACCCCATTCTGCTGGCTCACGCTCTGTGCGGAAGAGAGACCAACTGCCTGCTGGCTGGTCGCGGCGCGGAACAGGCCGCCGTCGAACAGGGGCTGGCTATGCGCGACATGCGCACGGAAAACAGTCTTCGCCGCTGGCGAGAGGCGGTGCAGAAGGAAAACGAACCGCTGACGGCCTACCGGGGGCACGATACGGTGTGCGTGCTGGCGCTGGACGAAAGCGGCCGCATGGTGGCGGCCACCTCCACCTCCGGCCTGTTTATGAAGGAGCCGGGGCGCGTAGGCGATTCGCCCATCATCGGCTCCGGCTTCTACTGCGACGCCCGTTTCGGCGCTGCGGCGGCCACGGGACTGGGGGAGGACATCATGCGCGGTTGCCTGTCCTATGAAACGGTCTCGCTGATGAAAAGCGGCAGGACACCTAAGGAAGCCTGCGAAGAAGCGCTATGCGGACTGTCCCGGCGCAAGCTGGAGCTGGGCGAGGACGGAGGCAGCATCAGTCTGATCGCCCTGTCCCCGCAGGGGGCGTTCGGCGCCGCCACGACGCTGCCTGTATTTCCTTTTGCCGCAGGGGACGCGTCCGGCGCGTCGCTGTACGTTACAGATCATTCGGACTGCCCCGTACTCCGGCTCGCAATGGAGAAGGAGCTGGAGGGCGAACCGTAAGGATATCACGCGTAAAGCGTAGCATATCAACAACAAAAAGGAGGAAACCCACATGAAGAAACTGCTCGCGATTCTGCTCGCCGCCCTGCTTGTCACCCTCACGCTGCTGCCCGCCGTTTCAATGGCGGAAGACGTGGAGCTGGTCATGGGCTCCTGGCGCAACACGGACGCTCCTCAGGTGGAAGCACTGCTGAAGCGCTATAAGGAAATCAGCGGCGTCACCATCCGGTTTGAACCGACCGTATCCTCCCAGTACAACGCTACCCTGCGCCTGCAGCTGGATAACGGAACCGGCCCCGACCTGTTCTACAGCCGTTCCTACGCCACGGGCGAAGAACTGTACAACGCCGGCTTCAACATGGTCTGCAACGATATCCCCGGCGTGATGGAGAACTTCACCGACGCTGCCCGCGAACCCTTCACCGCCGCGGACGGCAAGGTCTTCGCCGTACCCTTTGCCGCTGTTTCTCAGCCCATCTACTACAACAAAACCATCTTTGCCGAGAACGGGATCACCGAGCTGCCCAAGACCTGGGAAGAATTCATTGCCCTGTGCCAGAAGCTCAAGGACAACGGCGTGACCCCGCTGGCCAACGGCATTGCCTCTAACTGGGATATTCTGGAATGTGTCCTGCTGGGCATGGTGCCCAACTATATTCCCTTCGAAGGCCGCGCCGCTTATGAAAAAGGCGAAAAGAAGATGAACGATGAGACCTGGGTTCGCATCTACACTGACTTTGCCAAGCTCGCACCTTTCTTCCCGGACGGCTTTGAATCCATTGACAACGACAACGCCAACACCTATTTCGGTCTCGGTCAGGCGGCTATGCTGATCGATGGCTCCTGGAGCTGCGGCGTGCTGAACGACAAGGCCAACTACGACATTGATCTGGGCTTTATGGCGTTCCCGCCGCCCGAAGGCAATGAACCCGGCATGTGCCTGCATCCCGATATGGGTATCGCCGGCAACCCTGCCACCAAGCATCCTGAAGAGGTCAAGGCATTCCTGCAGTGGCTGGCCTCTCCCGAAGGCGCGCAGATCTCCGCCGACTATCAGCCCGGCGGCTATTTCCCGCTGATCAGCACCCCTATCACCCTGCAGGACGATACAATCGCCGCCATGCTTGCGCTGAACGAGGGGAAGAATCTCGACGCACGATTCATCTGGGCGAGGATGATGGATCTGTACACGCCGATGGTCGAGCAGCTGAACCTGCTCTGCCGCGGTGAAACCACGCCCCAGGCGGCCGCTGATGCGATCGCCGCGATCTGGAACAAATAAACAAGCGCGACCAGCGGCAGGGCGGCCCGGCAAGCCGCCCTGCCATTTTCAAATAAGGAGGAAGCCCCTATGCAGACAGGTAAAAAATACGGGGCCTTTCATGGCGGCGGCAGCATCAAGCCGGGCGGCGTTTACTGGATTTTGTATATTCTGCCCGCGATGCTGTTTTACGTTGTGTTCATGGCGTACCCGATGATCGACTCCATTCGTCTGTCCTTCTATTCAGGAACGACAGGCACAAGGGAATTCGTGGGTTTCGCCAACTATGTGCGCCTGTTCACCGACCCCGTGGTTTCGACCCGGTTTTGGAACGCCTTTGGCAACAACTGGATTTTTTTCGCCTATCACATGATTTTGCAAAACTCGCTGGGCATTCTGTTCGCCGCCATTCTGACCAATCGTACCATGCGCGGCCGGCAGCTGTACCAGACTCTGATTTTCATTCCCTGCACCATCGCCGTGCTGGTGACGGGCTACCTGTTTAAGCTGATCCTCAACCCCATCTGGGCGGGCGCTACGTTGAAAAAGGCAGGACTCGGCTTTCTGGTCCGTTCCTGGCTGGGCGACCCCAAAACGGCGCTGTCCTGCGTATCGCTGGTTTCCGTCTGGCAGTGGGTAGGCATCCCGACGATGATGTTCGTAGCCGCCTTTCAGGGCATTTCCGACGACCTGATCGAGGCCGCATCCATTGAAGGAGCATCCCCCTGGCAGCAGTTTATCAAGATCAAGATCCCGCTGATCGTACCGGTCATCGGAATGATCGCCATCATGACGTTCGTTTCCAACTTCAACGCTTTTGACGTGGTGTTCTCCATGGAAACGCCGGACGGTGCGCCCAATTACTCCACTGATATCATCGGCACGCTGTTTTACCGATACGGCGTCGCCGGGCAGCACCCCGTCGGCATTCCGGAGCCGGGCGTGGGGGCGGCCATTTCCACCACCGTGTTTCTGATCCTTCTGTGCGGCGTGCTTCCCACCCTTCACAGCACGCAGGGAAAGGAGTGAGCCGGCATGAAGAAAAGAGCGCGCTCCATGCGCATTATGAATCTGCATATTCCGTATCACATTATCATGATCATATGGTCGCTTATCGCCATGATGCCCGTGTGGCTATTGCTGATCAACACGCTTAAGCCCAAGAAGGAGATCTACACCAATCCCTTTGGCCTGCCCAGAGAGTGGACGCTGGACAATTATCGTTATATCATATCGGACAATAATTTCTTCAGCTATTTCAGGAATTCATTTATCGTCGTGGTCGTTTCGCTGGCGGTGATTCTGCTGCTGGGTTCTCTCTGCGCCTACGCGTTGGCGCACTGGCGTACCCGCACGTCCAGGGGCGTGTACTTTTTCATCATTGTGGGCATGATGCTGCCCATCAAAATCGCCACCATCCGGCTGCTGGAGATCATGAAAACGCTGGGGCTTTTAAACACGCTGTGGAGCCTGTTCCCGGTTTATATCGCCATGGGTCTGCCCGTCGCTGTGTTCATCCTGACCGAGTTTATCCGGGGGCTGCCGGGCGAGCTGTATGAAGCGGGCTTCATGGACGGCGCAGGAAGGTTTATGATCTATCGCAAAATCGTCCTTCCGCTGATTCGCCCGGCGCTGGCCACCGTGGCCATTTATAACCTGGTGCCGATCTGGAACGACCTGTGGTTTCCCCTGATTTTTATCAACGTGGAGAACCAGAAAACCGTGCTGCTGGCCGTTACCAGACTGCAGGGGCAATACACCACAGACTGGCCCAAGCTGCTGACCATTCTGTCCCTGTCCGCGCTGCCCGTCATCCTGCTGTATCTGACAATGTCCAAGCAGTTCGTCAAGGGATTGACGGCAGGCGCCGTGAAGGGATAAAAGGGAAAAGCGCCCCGGCCTGCGATACCAAAACCAAAGAGGCGCGAGTCATGACTGCGGACTTTGAAGTGCGACAAGAGTAAAGGCTATGCGCCGCGTCCTCTCGTTGCCGTTCATGAAATGCCGTATATGCAATACACCCTGCTCCGAGTGAAGCGGAGCAGGGTTCTTGCTGTCTCTTGTCCTGCCAGGGGAAGGTCATACTCTGCCAAGTCAAAACCCTGCCCTGCCGAGACAATTTCTTGCCCTGCCGGGGCATTGCCATTTTCCAATGAGTTCTGTATACTGGCACTGTCTGAGCACCCGACGTTCCGGGATTGATGGAGCTTCTATCCAAATAAAAAAAGAGGATGCTCCCCCAATGCAGGAGCATCCTCCGATGCGCTGAGTACGCCGGCATATTCCGTTCTCTCATATGTTTCTTTTATACCGGAATTTCCGTCCCGTCCCTGAACACGAACACCAGCCTGTCGGGGCAGACCCGAACCGTTTCCGTCAGACCCAGGAACATCCCTTCGTCAAAGGCTGCCAGCTGCTCCGCCGCTCTCAGCCTGCCCATAAATGCCCGCAGCTTGTTTCTCCGCAGCAGCCTGTCCGCCTTTTTCGTCTTCAGCTTTTCCATTTCCGTATCCAGTCGGCTCAATTCTCCTTCTGCCTCCTGGTACTGACGCTGGTATTCCTCCTGATCCTGTTCCTTCACGGCGTTCTCATGCACCATGACCGTCAGCTTTCGCAGAATAACGTCTTTCCCCGCCGTAAGCCGGTCGAGCTGCTGTTCCAGGCCGGAGGTATCCGCCAGCATGGTCGAGAAGGCTTCCGCCGCGTTCAGGATTTCCTCCCGCCTGGAAATCAGCCGGTTCACCGCCTCCACAAAGGCTTCCCGCAGTTCCTTCTCTTCCAGATGCCGGTTGGGGCAGGCGGTTCCTTTCCTGTCGTACTTCCGGTTGCACCGCCAGATCACCTTGCGGTAGGGATCGTTGCTGTGCCATACCTTGCTGCCGAAGGTACCGCCGCAGCAGCCGCAAGCCAGTCGGTCGGAAAACAGGCTCTTGGCGCTGGTGTGGCGGCTTTTGCCCTTTCGCCGCTTCATCTCCAGCTGTACCAGATCGAATACCTCCCGGCTGATAATCCCCGGATGGCTGTTCTCCACAAAGAATTGCGGCACCTCGCCCTCGTTGACCTTGGCGGGTTTGGTAAGAAAATCCACCGTGAAGGTCTTTTGCAGCAGCGCGTCGCCCTTGTATTTCTCGTTGGTCAGAATGGATTTCACCGTGCTGCCCGCCCACCGCTCCTTTCCGCCCGGCGTGGGTATCCGCTGCTTTGTCAGCAGCTCCGCGATGCCGGATGGCGTCTGCCCGTCCAGAAACAGGCCGTAGATCTGCCGCACGGTCTCCGCTTCCTTTTCATTCACCACCGGCGTTCCGTCCTCGCCCCGGTCGTAGCCCAGGAAACGGCTATAGGCCATGGATACCTTGCCGTCGGCGATGCGCCTGCGCCAGCCCCAGGTCACGTTCTCCGAAATGCTGCGGCTTTCTTCCTGGGCAAGGCTGGACATGATGGTGATCATCAGCTCTCCCTTGCTGTCCAGAGTATCGATGTTCTCCTTTTCAAACGTGACCCCGATCCCTTTTTCCTTCAGCTTCCGGATGGTGGTCAGGCTGTCCACCGTGTTCCGGGCGAAACGGCTGACGCTTTTTGTAATGATCCGGTCGATCTTCCCAGCCAGCGCATCCGCGATCAGCCGGTTAAAGCCCTCCCGACGGGCGGTGGAGGTGGCCGAAATGCCGTCATCCGTATACAGGCCCGCGTATTCCCACTCCGGGTTGTTCCGGATCAGGCTGCCGTAATAGTCGCACTGGGCCTCGAAGGAAGTCTCCTGCTCCTCCTGATCGGTACTGACCCGGGCGTAAGCGGCCACCCGGGGCTTCCGTACCGGCTGCAGGGGGACTGCGGCACAGGCCTGCATCCTGGCCGGGATGGCGGTGACCTTCCGCCCGTCCGGCATGACCCGGACGGCTTCCGGAGGGGCGGCTGTCATGAACTGCGTCATCCCTGGTTTCCTCCCTTCTTCCGTTTCAGGTTATGGAGCCGGGCCTGCTCCCGCATCTCCTCCGTCCAGCTTTCGGCCCGGGAGCGGTCCTTCCAGACCCTTTCCGCTTCCCGCCCGTCCTGAAAAACAAAGACCAGATGATTGTCCTTCGGTATCCGGATCTCCTTCAGAACCGTCAGAGCTTCTTCCGTGATCACTTTTACCCCCAGCGCTTCCTCTGTGATTCGATACAAAGTCTCCTCGGGGATCTGCTTGGCCGGGCAGAAGGCCTTGCCCCTTTGCAGATAAGTCCAGCACTGCCAGGTGATGCGGGATACGTTGGTCCTGCGCCGGTAATGCTGTCCGCAGCAGCCGCAGACGATCCGACCGGAAAAGGGATACCGGGCGGTGGTAGGCTTCTGCACGTTGGTCTTTTCCCGGTTGGCCTGCAGCGTTTGCCGGGCCAGGGCATAGGTCTCCCGGTCAATGATGGCCGGGTGGGAATCCTGCACATAATACTGTGGCAGCTGCCCCCGGTTCACCACCTTCTTCTTGGTCAGATGATCCGAACAGAAGGTCTTCTGCAAAAGGGCGTCGCCCATATACTTTTCGTTGGTCAGCATCGTGCGGATCAGTCCGGAAGACCACCGGCCGCCCAGCCGGCAGGGGATCTGCTCCCGCAGCAGTGCTTCCGCGATCAGATTGCTGCCCAGACCGTGGGTGTAGTCGTGAAAGACCCTGCGCACCACGGCGGCCTCCTCCGGGTCGATGACAATCCTGCCTCCCTGGCTGCGGTAGCCGTAGAGCAGCATCAGGTTCATGGGCCTGCCCTCGGAGAAGTCCTTGCGCACCCGCCATTTGCAGTTCTCGGATACGCTCCGGCTTTCCTCCTGGGCGAAGGAAGCAAGGAAGGAAAGCAGCAGCTCTCCGTCCCCGCTCAGGGTGTCCAGCCGTTCTTTTTCAAAGAACACGGAAATCCCCATCTCCTTCAGTTTCCGGGCCGTTTCCAGCAGGGTGACGGTGTTCCGGGCGAAGCGGCTCACCGACTTGGTCAGAATCCGGTCGATCTTTCCGGCCCGGCAGTCCGCCAGCAGCCGCTGAAACTCCGGCCGCTCGCCCCTGGTGCCGGTGTAGTCCGCATCGGCATAGCAGCCCGCGTAGGTCCAGCCGGGGTGCTTCTGGATCAGCTGGCTGTAATAGCTGATCTGCCGGGACAGGGAATGGAGCATGGCGTCCTTGCCGGAGGAGACCCGGGCGTAAGCGGCCACCCGGAGCAGCCGGGGCCGGGGCGCAGGGGCTGCCAGGGGATGAATCACTTTTTCCATCAGGCTTTTCGCCTCCTTTCCCGTCCATATTCCCTCTTATGAGGGGAACTATCAAGGGTTATTTTGATACAAACCGCCCCATACGGGAGAGAATTTCCGCCGCAGAAACCTATCGATCTGCACAAATTCTCCGGGTGTGACCAGACCGCCCTCCCGCATTTGTCTGGCAATGGAAAGGGCCACCCGGTAGTTCAGTTCCCGCTCGAACTGCTCCTTCGTTAGCAGAGGAACAAGAGGTTCAGCCTTCTCCAGATGGGGAGTCTTTGCTTCTCTCTGCGGCGCAGACGGCGCGGCAGAACTGCCAAAGCGATGACGGATATAGCAGGCGTGGCCGCAGTACTTTCTGGAGGCGCTTCCGCCCGTCAGCAGCGCGCCGCATCCGGCGCAGTACCGGGGCGTCCCGCCCAGCAGGTTATGCTTCCGCCAATAGGCGGTGCGGCAGGCCGGGCTGCAGAACAGGCGCTCCCGTCTGCCGGGAAGCGGGTGAACAGGCGCGCCGCAGTTTCTGCATTGGGACGACGTACTCGTCTCAGTCCTGTCCTCCCG
>CAKTTL010000064.1 GCA_934615235.1 uncultured Clostridia bacterium | reverse complement strand
TTGCGTATATCGCGGTGCAGGTCGGCTTCCTGAATTATTCCAGCTTCATCACGCAATTCAAACGCCTGACAAACATCACCCCCGGCGAATATCGAAACGCCCTCGTCAGCGTCTCGCGCATCTGACAAAAAACCGCGGCCGAAACTTCTCCGGCCGCGGTTTCTTTTTTTACACCTCGTAGAGCCGCACCTCGCCGATCAGCCCGGAAACGAGATTCTTCGGCTCGCGTTCGATATTATCGCCGTTCCAGTAGCGGTTCCAGCCGAGCGCCTCGCCCTCATCGACGAGCATGAAGCGCCGCTCGCAGGCCGCGGAGTTGGAGACAAACACGGTAAACGTGTTCTCGCCCTCGCGCAGCAGCTCCGTTACCTCGATCTGATACGGTTTCCACACGCGCGCGCCCGCCCTGCGGCCGTTGACGTAGACTTCGGCGGCAAAGCGCACATCGCCCAGCGAGAGGAAATACCGCTTTTCCCGCAGCGCGGGCAGGGTGAACGTGTTCTCGTAACGCGCCTTGCCGGCGAAGGCTTCCAGCCCCTCGCGGTACCAGTCGCCCAAATTTACGCGGTGCGGCGCAAGCCGAACGCGCACCGGTGCACGCAGGCCGTCCTCCGGGCCGTCCGCCGTCACGCGCAGCGTCAGCGTATGCACCCGGCCGTCCATTTCCAGCGCAATACCGTTCCGCGCGTCCTGCGGCATCCCGTCCACATACGCCTCGCACGCTCCGCTCACGCAGACCGGCTCCACATACGCCGTGCCCGCAGGAAGCGTCACCGTGTAAGCCGCCTGCGCGGGATATTCCGCCGTCCGTCCAAACAGCGGCACGTCTCCTACCGGAAGCAGCGGCGGGCAGCCGCGGTTCCATGCGGTCAGCCAGTCGCCCGACGCATAGTCACGGTTGTTTCGAAAGCCGATCGAGCGCGTCGCATCCGTCTGCTTCACCGTGATTTCCGTGCCAGGCCGGTTCCATCCAGCCTCTGCCCGGTCGGCGACGGCCCAGGTCTCGTCCGTTCGCAGCGCAACGGGCTTTCCGTCGCAAACGATATCCCCCTCCAGCAGCAGCGAAGTCATCCGTCCGCGCGGCAGCCGCTCCGCCTCGGCGACGTTCGCATCAGGCAGGGGCGTCTCGTTGTGTACATGCACGGCGATCAGGTTTTCACCGGCGCAAAGCGCCAAACGAATATCGCACTCCAGCGGCCGTTCATGGCTTTCCGCATCCAGCACGCAGACGCCGTTGACATACACCTTCGCATGGTTGACCGCGCACAGGCACAGCCGGGCGCGCTCGGGCGATTGAGCAAGCGTCAGCGTTTTGCGCATGTACAGGTCGTGCGCAGCGCTTTCGTCCACCCATCCGGGGCGACGCGTAATCCAGCCTGCGCGCCATGCGCTCCGGTGGCGGCCAATACGCCCCGGCTCGTCCGCCGTGTTTCGCACGCGAATCACCTGCGCGCTGCGCTCGTCCGCATAACGCGCGACGGGCAGCTCCAGCGTCGTCTCGCGCGCAAAAAGATCCGCTCCAATGCCAGGCAGGAAGCTCCAGCGCCCCAGCACGGGCGTGTAGGCGTTCAGGGCGGGCAGCGGCGCATCCTGCGCGGCAAGCCCTGTTCCGAGCAGCACATAAAGCGCCGCGTCCGGCTCAAGCGTCAGCGTGACGACGACGCCCTCCTCCGTCTGCCGCGCGTGCGCGGCGATTGTCCGCCCCGTTTCCGGCGAAAACAGACACGCCTCCCCTTTTGCGCGCAGAAGCAGCGTCACGGTGCGGCGCTCGTCCTTGCCGTTGGCGATCATGTAATGCTGGCCTTCCGCGCCGCAGTCGCGATGATTCACATACAGCATCGCCGCGTCTCCCGCCAGCACGCGCACGTCGCAGCCGATGCAGCGAGCGACCGTTTGCGCAAGGTCTTCCAGCCGGGTATGCGGGCAGTCGGCAAATGGCTCGGGCGCGATTTCCGCCTCTTTTTGTACAAAGACAAGCGTCCCGCCGCAGCGTCGAAACGCGTCCATCGCCGCAAAAAGCGCCTCGTCCCGTTCCAGACAGGCAGGCAGCACCAGCGCGCGAAAGCGCTGCGTGCCCACGCGCATTTCACCCTGCGCGCATTCGGCGCGGAGAATGCCGTCCCGGTCGATCATGTCCGTATCGATCTGCCGGTTCAAAAGCGCGTCGAGACTGCCGTTGAAAAAGCGGCCCAGCCACAGCCCGTGCGCGTCCGTCTTTCCGGCGGCCATGTGGCCGTAAAGCTCCTCTACGGGATAAAACAGTCCGCAGTCCACCACCGCGCGGCCAATCGCGTTCATGTAGCTTACACGGCGCATATAATCGGCGAACTGCTTAAAGTAAGGCCAGTACGGGTTCTGGTAGAAAAAGCTGGTCGGCCAGTCCGCCTGCGACCCCTGATGCTCACATTCGTAGTAAAACCCGTGCAGCGTAAAGAAGCTGATGCCCATCGCGCCCATCACGCTCACGCCGCGCCGGAATTCCTGCAGCGAGCAGCCCCATCCCGCGCCGCCCATTGCTTCGGACATCGCCCTTGGCGCGCCTTGCAGCCGCGCGACGGATACGGAATATTTCGGCTCGTGCAGCGTGATCAGCCGCGGCAGCCTGTAGCGATAATCGTGGCAATCCGCGCCGGGCATTTGCAGGTGGCGCGTGGTTTTGAAATAATGCCCCTGATTCAGCGGATGGCCGAGCAGTTCTTCCTCCGTGTGGCCGGTCAGAATCAGCCTGTTTCGGGCGCACCACTCGCTGATCTGCCGGAAGAACGCATTCTCGTACAGTTCTGCCGTAAGCGCAAAAAAGTCCCTGCGCGCGCGCCGCGCGTTTTCCCCCTCCGCTTCGCCCAAAAGGAGCGGAATCACATCGTAAACGCTGTAGCCGTAGCGTTCCTCAAACCGCTCGGGCAGTTTCTCCGTCCAAGGCAGCGGCTTGCCCGTCATGTAAATCTCGTCGAAGAAAATGCCGGGGATGCTCTTGCCAAAGAACGCGCCATAGCGCTTTTTATATTCCTCATGCGTCACATCGAGAAAAAGGCGTATCGCATCCGGGTTCATGTAATCAACGTTTTGCGGATACACATGCTCGACCAGGCGCAACTCGCGATACGCGCCCGTCTCGGGGCGCCGTTCGCCTGCGCGCGCGATTTGCGGCGCCGCGTTTTCATCCAGCGGCGCATAATACGTCCGCAGCACGCGCTCGTCCGGTTCGGGCGCATCCGTCAGGCGCACCGATTTGGCCATGTTCACACGCCCCTTCGCCAGCACGCGCGAGGGCTTCTGATCGCAGAATTCAAAGGTCGAACCCGCCGTTCCGCTTGGCCAGGCGTATTCGTCGTAAAGCCAGGAAAGGAAACCTGTGCGGGCGGCGTGCGTCACGCACGCGCCGATTGCATCCCACCATTCCTCTTCCAGATAGGGCGTAACCAGATACGCGCGGGGATGCATAAAGGCCTGATAAACGCCCTGATCGGCCATTTCGTCGATCTGATGCTTCAGCCGTTCTTTTTCCAGTCTGCCATTGAGAAACCAGAAAGCCGCAGCGGAATAGGTCTTCTCCGGCTCAGCGCATCGTTCATAGGCGCGCATAGAAAAGTCACCTCCGTGTTTGCGAAAGTATGCTACGCGCATTATACCATGGAACGCACGGCGTTTCGTAGCGCGATTGTTGCCCTGATCGTTTGAAAAATTGCCGTAAAAAGAGCGGGGGACGTTTTCTTCTTCAGCGCTCTGCGCTGAAAAAAAGACGTTCCCGCGCCATTTCCGCCCCGGGAGCTTTTTTCAATACAAAACGTCCCGGGCGCAAAAATCCCGGGACGTTCTCCGTATGCTATTGAGAATGGTAAAGCGCTTTTCGCCGCGCTCTCACTTCATGAAATTTTCATGGAGATAGCGGCTGGAGAAAGCGAGACTGGGCTCAAAATCGGCGGGGCAGTTATCCTGCTCCACGCAGAAATGCTTCACGCCGGCTTTGACGGCCACGTCGATGATCCGATGGAAGTCCATATTGCCGTTGCCGACCTCGGTGATGTATCCCACGCACCGGCCTTCCTCGTTGCGATGGCAGGCCATATCCTTCAGGTGCAGGATATCGATCCTGCCGGCCAGCTTTTCAATCCACGCGCATACGTCGCCGCCCGCGTTCTGCACCCAGTAGGTATCCAGCACGAAGGACGTATGCTTCGGATCCAGGCCTTCCATCAGCATCTCCATCGCCGTCCGGCCGTTCTCCAGGCGGATGAACTCCTGGCTGTGGTTGTGATAGGTGAACTTCATGCCCTCGTCCGCAATGCGGCAGGCAATCCGATTGGCCGCCTCGATGAATTCCTCCACCGCCGCCACATCCTGCGCCGCAAAGCCGCCGATGCCCATGTTGGTGGTGTGAAGCATCTTGTGATTGGCAATGGACTTTTCGATATCGGTTTTCATCAGGTTGAAATCATCATGAGTGCCGACGATCTCGATGCCCGCATCCTGCGCAAGGGAATAAAACAGATCATAGGGCATGCCATAGCAGCCCGCCGTCTGGCCCTCGTCATAGCCCATGGCTTTCAGCTTCTTAAACGTCTCCGCCGCCTTTTCGGGGGTATCCAGACTGCCGCGCACGGAATACAGCTGCAGCCCAACCTTGGAAATTTTGGACATGGAAATGACCCCGCTTTCGTTTGAATGATTGATTCAGATCTTTCGACTGGCTCTTATTATACTGAATCCAAACCGTCCTTTCAAGGGCGTACAGGCGAAAATCCGGCGTCGCCGGGAATGAAAATTAAAAGCCCGAAAATTTTTCAATTGACAGGGACGGGAAAACCCGTAAAATAATCAACTGCCGGAAAATTTCGCCGCCGGCGGCGCGCTCTCATGCGCGGCCATCGCAAAAGAAACACGGAGAAACGCCATGAACATTTATTCGATCATTCCCCTGCTTTCCGAAAACGAAAACGAAATCATCGAAGATATCGCCGCCCAGCATGCAGGCGGCGTTGCGGACTGCTTTCTTTTTTCCATGACGCTTGCGCCCAAAGGCACGCCGCCGCTCGATCTGGCCGGCGGCCTGTGCGCGCGGTATCGCCGCTTCAAGGCGGCGCTGGACGCGCGGCGCATCCCCAACGGCGTGCTGATTCAGGCGTCCATTGGCCATGAATACTATCAGAACAGCACGCGGGATTTTCAGCATTTCGTCAATCTCACCGACGGCCAGACCACGAACACCTGCTGCCCGCTGGATGAGGCGTTTCTCTCCTACATCGAGCGCGCCGCGGCAGCAATTGCCGGCGAGCATCCGTCTCTCGTCATGCTGGACGATGATTTTCGGCTGATGGCCGCCCGCCGTGGAAAGGCATGCGCCTGCCCGCTGCATATGAAAGCGCTCAACGCGCTGCTCGGCGCGGACTATACGCGCGAAGCGGCATGGGCGCAGATCGAACGCGGCGGCGCGGAGGGCGCGCGCGTGCGTGACGCGCTGATCGAAACCCAGCGCGTTTCGCTCGTTAACGCCGCCGCGCGCATTCGCCGGGCGATCGACGCGATCGACCCCTCCATCGAGGGCGCGTATTGCGCCTGCGGCGACAGCGCCGAGTTTGCGGCCGAAATCGCCGCGATTCTCGCGCGAAAGGGCCAGCGTCCGATTATCCGCATCAACAACGGCAACTACTGCGCCGACAGCGCGCACCGGCTCAGCCGCATCTCCTTCCGCGCGGCGCTGCAGGCGAATTATCTGCGGGCAAGCGGCGCGCTTGTGCTCGCCGAAACGGACACCTGCCCGCATAACCGTTACAGCACGAGCGCGTCCATGCTGCATACGCATTTCGTCCTCTCCATTCTGGAGGGCGCGCAGGGCGCCAAGCAGTGGATCATGCGGCTTAACCATTACGAGCCTTCCAGCGGCGCGGCCTATCGCAAAATTCTTTCGGAAAACAGCGGCCTCTATCGCGCGCTGATCGAACTGATCCCGCATGCAAAATGGATGGGCTGCAGAATCCCGCTGCCTGCGTGCACGCTGTATTCCTTCGGCGGCGAATACAGCGACGGCTGGTTTGCCTGCGCGCTGGAGCGGCTGGGGCTTCCCCTGTATTTTTCAGCCGTTCCCGGCGGCGCGGCGTTTCTGGATGATTTCGACGATCGCGTTTTCACGGACGAGCAGCTTGAAGCGCTGTTCGACGGCGGCGCGTTTCTCTCGGCTGCGGCGGCTGAAAAGCTGAACCGGCGCGGTCTCCGCTCCTTTACCGGCGTGGACGTCGTCCCCTGGCGCGGAGATGCGCCGGAATATGAAAAAACTGCCGGCGGCGCACAGATGGAGAACCAGGCGGAGCTTTCCGCGCTGATTCCCTGCGCCGAAACGGCGCGCGCGGATACGTTCGTGTGCAATTTTTGCGAGCACAACGGGGAAACCGTGCTCTTTCCCGGCTCGGTCGTCTTTGAAAACCCGCGCGGCACGCGCACCGTCGTTTTCGCCGGCACGCCGAACGCGCCGTTCCGCTTTGGGCCCATGTTCTCCTTCCTGAACGAAACGCGCAAGGCGCAGCTCGTCCGCCTGCTGGATGAAATGGGCTGTCTGCCCGCCTATTATCCCGGCGACGCGGAAGTATATTTCCGCTGCGCGAAGCTCGATTCCGGCGAATTCCTGTGCGTTTTCATCAACCTCGGCGCGGATCCGCTCGACGAAATCGAGCTGGTCTGCCAGAGCGCCGTCGCATCCGTTTCCGTCCTGGAAGCGGACGGCGCGTTCGCCTCCCGCCCCTTCCGGCGCGAAGGAAAAACGCTGCATATCGCGGACAAGGCCGTCCTGCTGCGTCCTGTGCTTATGAAGCTCTCGCTCGAATGATTTTTCGGCGCATTGCGCCGAAGAAAAAAACAGGCCGCACGATTTCCCGTAACGGGTTCGCGCGGCTTGTTGTTTTTTCAGCCTTTCTCAATTCACCGTCTGGCCGGTCAGCTTCTTCCATCCCTCGCGGATGGCCTTCTGGTGCGTCACGCCGTAGTTCGGGTCGTTCTTGGTGACCTCGGACATATCGCGCAGGAAGTGCACGCAGAGGTGGCCGTCGAAGTTGTTGTTGGAAATGCCGCCGCTCAGGTGGGGGGTGTTGTGCATCGTCGCAAACACCCACGTGCCGTTCGTCAGCTGGACATAGACGACCTTCGGCGTCCACGTCGTCACGCCGCCGAACGCGGCGTTCATGTATTTCGTATCGTCCACCGTCAGCGGTTCCGCGTCCAGATGGCGGCCGCGCGAATAGACGCGCAGATTCCAGCAATAGTTCGTCGCGGGGTCGAAGACGAGCAGGATATCGCCGTTAGCCATATTCGGCTTGACTTCGTTGAACCAGTGCAGAAGCTTCACCTTCGAGGCGGCCGGGCCGGCCATCTTGCCCGCGCCAAGCGAGGCGCCGCCGCCGGAGCTCCCGCCGCCGGGCGTAGCGTTGCCGTAGAGCGCCTGCTGCGTCGCCTTGCCGGCCATGCCGTCCACGCTCAAGCCGTGCGCCTGCTGGAAGGCCTTCACGGCCGCGAAGGTCACGTCGCCGTAATAGCCAGTCGCGCTGCCCTTCATGTAGCCAAGATCGATCAGCCGCTGCTGGAGCGATTTTACTTCGGTCGATTCCATGCCGAGCTTGAGGGTGGAATACGAGCCGGTGCCGTTGTTATTGTTGTTATTCGAACCGTTCGCGGCGTAAAGCTTCGTCTGCGTTTCGTTGCCGGCGATGCCGTCTGCCTTCAGGCCGTTATCCTGCTGGAAAGCCTTCACGGCCGCAAAGGTCGCGCTGCCGTAATAGCCCGTCGCGTTCGTTTTGAGGTAACCGAGCGAAATCAGCTTTTCCTGCAGCGTTTTCACAGCCGAGGAGGTCACGCCCTTTTTCAGCAGCGTATACGCCGTCGAAGGCGCGGCCGTCGGCGTAGGTGAAACCGTGCCGCTTCCGGCCGAGCTGCCGTTGGCGGCAACCGCGCCGGAGGAATACAAAAGCGCCTGCGTCACGCTGCCCGCAAGGCCGTCGTTTTTCAATCCGTTTTTCTTCTGAAAATCCTTGACGGCGCCCTTGGTGGCGGTGCCGTAATAGCCCGTCGCGCTGCCGGTGAGATAGCCCAGATCAATCAGCCGCTGCTGCAGCGTCTTCACGGCGGAGGACTCCATGCCCTCTTTGAGCAGCGTGTAATCGGTCGTCGTGCCGCCCGCAGCGGTTCCGCTTGTCGGCGCGGCAGAAGCGCCGGAGCCCGCAACCACGCTGTCGGCGTAAAGTTTTTTCTGCGTCGCAGGGCCCGCCACGCCGTCCGCCTTCAGGCCGTTCGCCTTCTGAAAGGCCTTCACGGCCGCCGTGGTCGCCGCGTCAAACTCGCCGGTAACGGTGCCCGTGTAGTAATTCAGCGCGAGCAGCCGCCGCTGCAGTTCGACAATATATGCGTTTTCGTCGCCCTCTTTGAGGGTATAGTACCCGTCTGCGGAAACGGACATGAGATAGCTGGAATAGATATATCCTTTATAGGAGCTGTATTGTACGCGCGTCCAGCTGCCGGACTTGCCCAGAACGGTCACTTCCGTGCCGCCCATCAGCGTCGTCACCGCGGAAGCGGACGTACTGGCGGATTTGCGGATGATCACGTTGCAGCGCGTAATCATTTTCTCGGCGGCCAGCGCGGGACACGCAGCCAGCAGCAACAACACCGCCGCGACAAACAGCGCGCACACGCGCTTCGACATACACTTCATCCCCTTTTATGGCACATTACAGTCATTATATGGGGAATCGTGACGATTGTCAACTTCAAATTTAATATTTTCTTAATTTTACCGATATAATTCCGATACATTCCAGACGTTTTATCGTTCCTGGGAGAGAAGCAGGTTTTCCCTCTGCCGCATCGCAATCAGCTTATCCAGTTCACGGCTGATCGCCAGCGCCTCGTCATGCTCTCCGGAAAGATAACTCGTCTGCATTTTATCGCGAAGCTCTTCGATCCGCTCTTCAAGATTAAACATCTTTCTCCTCCATACAGTATCGTATTCTTCTGCTAAATCATACAGATTTCGACAAAAGTTTGCAAGGGGGAAATTTTGTCGAAATCTGTCGAAACGCGTCCTTTTGGCTATTTTTTTGCGGCGCAAAGCGCCCTGCCAGATAAAAATCAGCCGTGCGACGCTTCTTTTTCCGCAAACATCCGCGCCGTTTCACCCGTCGGAAGTGTTAATTCGACATAAAACCATACGTCGCCCAGCGTCGCCAGCCGCGTCATTTCCCACGTTTCGCCGGGCAGCTCGATCCCATCGCATTCCCCGAGCGGGTCGCTGGTGACGAAATCGTTCTCGCCGCTGAACGCTGCCGCCTCAAACCGCAGCTCCGGCAGCGCGTCGAAATCCTCAATCGCCTTTTTGTTCACATACCCAAAGCGCAGCTTCGTGCCGCGCACGCGGTACTGAATCAGCGCCCACTCGCCCTCGCGGCCGAAGACCTGCGCCCAGTCGTTCGCGCTGACGGCCGCGCGTCCGTTCGCCTCGCGGAAGTATTCCTCCCCCGGACCGGAATACACGTCCCACGTGCCCGCTCGAAGTTTCGCCCCACACGGGCTGGGAATCACATACTCCCCCTCCTCGACGGGAATAAACGGCGCCTCTCCCGCTTCGTGACGGATCACCGCGTTTTCAGCCGCGCTTCGCGCGACGGTCGGATCGAACGTCCGCATCGACCGGCAGATTTCGGGGATTTCAAAGCACAGGCTGCCATAGGGAAGCGCCCGTTCAAGCTCCATCCAGTTTTCGCTGAAGGAAATGCTCTGGTACTCCGTTTCGCCATCCGCATTGCGTTTCGCCGCCGTTACCAAATCCATTCTATATGCGTACAGCCGGTCGTCCCGGTCGTAAGTCAGTTCGACCGTATAGCGGATGGAACCCGCCTCAAACCGGACATAGTTCCACGTCCCGTATTCGTCTTCGCGATCGACGCGGCAGGGCGTTTCAATCACTACCTTCTCCGCCCAGCTCGGCACGAGATTGTGGCAAACGGTATGAACGGGCGCGTCGCCGTAAAGATCGGCGAAATACGTAACGCGCGCGTTCCCGCCGTCGATCACCGCCGCTGCGGCAATCACGGTTTCGCCGCCTTCGCCCAGCCGCAGATCCGCCTCGACGATTTCGCCCTGCGCGATCAGTTCATCGTACGGGAACGCCGCCTGCAGCGTTTCGCGCGCAAGTTCGAAGCGGCTGCGCTTGTCTTCCTCCAGCAGCCGCTTCGCTTCCCGCACCGCCCCTTCAAACGAGTAACCTTCTGGCGAGAGGTCGACCGCGTCCGGCGGAACAGAAAAACTCCACTCCTTGCCTTTCCAAACCGCATACAGCGTTAATCGCCCATCCTCCCACCAGGTCAGACGCAGATCGGCTTCCATCTCACTGTCCGTAGCATTCATCCACGAAACGCTCCAGCCCGTTTCCCCGCGGATGAACTCGACGGCATCATCGTCATGGCCCCGCTCGTCTTTTTTCAGCGACAGCCACACGGTTGCGCATTTATTGTTGCCCCCTTCCGGGCGCGGCGTAACGCTCAGCTTTTCCAAATCCGCGTTCTCCGAAATCAGCCGCTCATAGCACGCCGCGAGCGAAAACGCGCCGTCTTCTCCTTTTTCAGCGATGGCGAAAATCAGCCTTCCTTCCGCGTTCCGCGCCACGCCCGCGCAAAGCGCGCCCTCCGTCTCCTCGAGTACCGGCGCATACGCGCTCCATTCGCTCCCCGTCAGCGCCTGCGCAAGCGGCGTTTCCTCCGCAAGCGCCGCGACGGCCAGCAGCAGCGTGCAAAGCGCGCCCAATGCCAGCGCCCCGATCTTCTTCATCCGCATGCCCTCCGCAAAACGATCTGTTTCCCATAAAACGAACCGCCGATGGAAAATCTTGCTTCTTCGCAAGCAAAAAAAGGACGGCCGGGCTTTCGCGCGGCCGCCTGCAGCGGTTTGCTATTTCTTTTTCAGCGGGATCCAGATTTCGCTGTAGGTGTCCTCCGGTTTTGCCGCCGGCGGGGTGTAAAACTCGACGTTATAGTTCCCGGCCAGCTCGTAGCCGCTCAGGCTCGGCAGCCATTCGTTCCAGATTTTCGTGTTCACGCTCTGCAGCGCATTTGGGAGCGCCCCGCGGCACGGGAACACCGCCCATTCGCTCTGCGGAATCGTGCGCGTAACGCAGCCCTCGGGCACGTCCTTCCATGGGATATAATTATCGGCGATCAGGTATTCGAACTCGCGCCCGCTGCCGTCCAGGCAAATGCCGAACGCGCCGCACACGGGCGGCTTTTCATCCGCAGCCATGACTTCCTCCCAGAATTTCGGGATTTCGCGATAGCTCGTATCCATGTTGAACCGTCGCGCAAGTCCCGTCACCGTAAAGGCAGGCTTCTTCACAATTTTGTACTCCAGCATGTTTCCACCCTCCAGCGTCAGCTTGATTTTCAGCGGGGCGAAGGACCGGAGCGGCGCGCCCTTTTCTTTCGCGGCCGACGGGGTGATTCCGTGAAACCGCGCGAACGCGCGCGCAAAGCTGTCCGGCGAATCGTAGCCGTATTTCAGCGCGACGTCGATCACCTTTGCATCCGTAGCGGAAAGCTCCTGCGCGGCCAGCGTCAGCCGGCGGCTGCGCACATATTCGCCAACTGTAAACCCGCACAGCGCGCTGAAGATTCGCTGAAAGTGAAACGCCGATACATGCGCCTGCGCCGCAACCGCCTCCACGTCCAACGGCTCCGTCAGCGTCCGCTCCATGTATTCCAGCGCCCGCTGGATGCCTTCCGCCCAGCCGCTCATTGCGTCCGCTCCCTTCGTCGTCCCCTGTGAGGGAATTATAGCGCTTTCCGGCGCCGCGCGCGCGACTTTCCCTGCTATCCTGTGTCGGGCCGGCGCGCATCGAAAAACAGCGAAAAGACCCCGAGATGGAGTCTCAGAGTCTTTTCGTCTCCTCGCGGATCATCCCGCAAGCACTTCTTCGAGCGTCGCGCCCTGATCGCGCACCTGCGCGGTATACAGTTCGTAATACGCGCCCTTTTTCGCCATCAGTTCGTCGTGGCTACCGGATTCGAGGATGCCCTTATTGCTGATATACAGAATGCGGTCGCAGTTTTTGATGGTGGAAAGCCGGTGCGCAATGATAAACGAGGTGCGGTTTTCCAGCATCGCCTGCAGGCCCTCCTGCAGAAGCTTTTCGGTTTTCGTATCGATGGACGAGGTCGCCTCGTCGAGGATGAGAATATCCGGGTTGCTCAAGAGCGTGCGCGCGAAGGCGATCAGCTGGCGCTGGCCCTGCGAAAGGCTGCTGCCGCGCTCGTTAACCTGCGTCTGATAGCCTTGCGGCATTTCGCTGATGAAATCGTCCGCGCGGACGATTTTCGCCGCGGCGCGGATTTCCTCGTCCGTCGCGTCCAGCTTGCCATAGCGGATGTTGTCGGCGATGGTACCGCTGAAGATGAAGCTGTCCTGCAGCATGATGCCCAGCTCCGTGCGCAGGCTGTGCAGCGTCACCTCGGAGATGTCGTACGCCTTGCCGTCCTCCTTGCCGTGCAGGAGAATGCGGCCGCTGTTGAGGTTATAGAACCTGCAAAGCAGGTTGACAACCGTCGACTTGCCCGCGCCCGTCGGGCCGACCAGCGCGATGCTCTCGCCCGCCTTCACATGCAGGTTCACGTTTTCCAGCACGTGAATGCCCTCTTCGTAGCCGAAGGTCACGTTCTCGAAATCAACGCGGCCGTCGATGGGCGGCAGCGCAGCCGCACCGGGTACGTCGTCGACCGTAACGGGCTCGTCCATCGTTTCGAAGATGCGCTCGAGGTAGGCAAGGTTGTTAACGAAAGAATTGTAAATGTTCGCCAGGTTCGTAATCGGCTGCCAGAAGCGGCTGACGTACTGGCCCATGGCCAGGATCACGCCGAAGCTGACAATCGTCCCGCCCGTCCAGTACACGCCCGCGATATACATCACCGTGAAGGCGATCTGCGTGAGCAGCTCGCTGCTGAGCCAGACTGCGTTGCTGTAATAGATCGCGCGCATCCAGGTGACGCGGCAGGCTTCGGCCAGGCGGCGCATGATGCTCTCGTTTTCCTTCTGCCGCGTGAAAGCCTGCGACACGCGCACGCCGTCGATCGATTCGGCGAGATAGGCGTTATAGTTGGAGTTTTTGTTGCTCATCGCCTGCCACGCCTTGCGCTGCCGCGGCTTGAGGATGACGATGATGGCGATAAACACGGGCAGGCCCATCATCACGATGGAAGCCAGCTTCGCGTCCGTGGAGAACATGAACACGATGATAAACAGGATGTTGATGATCTCCAGGATGGAGTTGATAATTCCGTTGGAGAGAATATCCGAAACGGAGTTGACGTAGTTGATCACGCGCACGAGGATTTTGCCGGCCGGCCGGCTGTCGTAATAGCTGAAGGGCAGGCGCTGCAGATGCGCGAAGAGGTCCTTGCGGATATCGTAGATGATGCCCTGGCTGACGTGCACCATGATACGCGAACGCGCCACCGTGCAGCAGATGCTGATCAGAATCAGCCCGACGAAGAGCAGGGCCATCTTGCCCAGCAGCGCGTAGTCCTGATTCGGCACCGCGCGGTCGAGCACCCATTCCATGATCTTCGGCGAGAAAAGCGAGCTGACGCTGGCGATCATGCTCAGGCAGAAGGCCAGCAGCATGCGGAAGCGATGCCTTTTGACATACTTCATCGCCCGCTTCAGGTGAGAGAGTTGAAATGGCGATTCCAGCGTTTCGTCGACGTCAAACTTGTTGCGCGCCATTATTCAGCCACCTCCTTCGCTTCCGGCGCAAGGCCGTTTTGCAGGCAGTAGGTTTCGTAGTAATATCCGCGCAGGCGCAGAAGCTCTTCGTGCGTGCCGCGCTCGGCGATTTTCCCGTCGCGCAGGATGAGGATTTCGTCCGCGTCCTTTACCGACGAAATGCGCTGCGCGATGATCAGCTTCGTGCAGGGGAACGGCAGCTCGCGCAGCTGTTTTTGAATATACTGCTCCGTCTCCATATCGACGGCCGACGTGGTATCGTCCATCACGAGGATGCCGGGCTGCATGGCCAGCGCGCGCGCCAGCGCGATACGCTGCCGCTGTCCGCCGGACAGGCCCACGCCGCGTTCGCCGATAATCGTATCGTATCCCTCGGGCAGGTGGGTGATGAATTCATCGGCCGCTGCGCGGCGCGCAAAATCCTTCACCTCGTCCACGCTCAGCTCCTGATTGCCGAAGGCGACGTTTCCCTCGACCGTATCGGAGAAAAGGAACACATCCTGGATAGCCGTGCCGATGCCGTGCCGCAGCGTCTGCAGCGGCCACTTCTTCACGTTCAGGTCGTCGACGAGCACTTCGCCGCCTTTCACGTCGTAAAAGCGCGCCAGCAGCTGCACGATCGTCGTCTTGCCCGAGCCCGTCGGACCCATGATCGCGACCGTCTCGCCCGGCTGCGCGGTAAAGCTCACGTCCGAGAAGACCGGCTGCGAATTATACCCGAAGGACACGTTGCGGAACTCGATCTTGCCCCGAACCGGCTCATGCGGCTTCGTTTCCTGTCCGTCGGTGATAAGCGGGCGGCTCAGATCGATCTGCATGACCTTGTTGGCGGAGGTCACGAAGCGCTGATAGTCGTTGAGCATGTTGCCCAGGCTGCGCATGGGGTTGCTCAGCGCCCAGGCGAGGCTGGTGAAGATGGTCAGCTGGCCGGGCGTGAGCTGGCCCTTCATAATGAACAGACCGCCGAGGAAAACGGTAATGAGCGTCATGGAGTTGGCGAGGATTTCAATAAACGGATAGAACGAGAGCCAGAGCTTGTTGATGGCCAGGTTCGAATCGCGGAAGGCCGCGTTCCGGCCGTCGAACTGTTCTTTTTCATGTTCCTCGCGCGCGAAAGCCTTCACCACGCGGTTGGCCGCGATATTCTCCTGCGCGTTGGTGTTCATTTCGGACAGACGGTCGTGCATCTCAACGAACAGCGGGCGCACGCGCCGGGAATAGATTTTCGTAATCGCAAGCAGCAGAGGCGTGACCATCACCAGCGTCAGCGCCAGCTTCCAGTTGACGAAAAACAGGTAAATCGACGTGGACAGGAACATCACCACGCTGTCCGTCACCACGTAATCGATGTAGGACAGGAAGTGCCGGCACCAGTCCATATCCGCCGAAAGGCGCGTCATCAGATCGCCCGTGCGGTGCACGTCGAAAAACGCCGCGTCCTGATACTGCAGTTTCAGAAACAGGCGCACGCGCAGGTTGTATTTTACGTTTTGCGATGTTTTTTCAAGCGTGACGATCATCAGGTACCGCATGCCCTCGCGAAGAAACTTCACGCAGAGCATGATCATAAGGATGGGAATCAACGGATCCGGGTTTTGCGCGACAATAACTTCATCAACCAGTTTGGAGGTCAGCGCCGGGTTTATCAGCAGCATCAGCGAGGTGATGACGCTCAAACACAGCGCGAAGATATGTCGCTTGTGGTAGCTTGCATCCATGATGTTCCAGAGCCATCGGATCTGTCTCATGTTCTTTTCCTCCGCAAAAAAGCGTTGTGCAGTGATGCAGTTGCGTTTAGTTTAGGAGTATAGCATAATCATTTCCAAATTACAATTCATTTCGAACCATTATTTACCCTTTTTCAATAAAAAAAGGCCGCTTTCGCGGCGTCTTTTTGTGAATCGGCTCATGCGGCCCGTGCCATTCCTGCGCGGGCTTTCCTTTTCATTCTTCCAGCGCGTACAGCTTCACGCTCGTTTCCTCGTCGAACGGCGGCAGGCTCACGCCCACCATCTCATTGCGCGACGTGGGGATATTCTTGCCCACGAAATCCGCGCGGATCGGCAGTTCGCGGTGCCCGCGGTCGACCAGAATCGCCAGCTGAATGCACGCCGGCCGGCCCAGTCCGAACAGCGCCTCGATCGCCGCGCGCACGGTGCGCCCGGTATAGAGCACGTCGTCCACGAGCACCACGCGCTTTTTCTCAATCGAGAAAGGCAGCGCGCTCTTTTGCAGCTGCGGCATATCGGAGATTTTCGTCAGGTCGTCACGATAAAAGGTAATATCGAGGCTTCCGACCGGAACGGCGCGCCCTTCGATCCTTTCGATGTTCGCGCCCAGCGCTTCGGCAATCGGCACGCCGCGCCTGCGGATGCCCACCAGGCACACGTCTTCCACGCCGTTATTCTTTTCGACGATTTCATGCGCGATGCGCACCAGCGCGCGGCGCACGCCGTCCGCGTCCATGATTTTCGTTTTCAGCTGCGGCATGTCAAGTCCTCCTTTTTTTGGGGAACGCCAAGGGGACGCTGTCCCCTTGGAACCCCTGCCAGGGAACTGAGTTCCCTGGACCTTCCGCTTTATCGTTTGCACAGCGCGACGGTCACTTCGTCGCGGTTATGGAACAGCTGCCGCATGCCGATGACGACGTACT
>CAKTTL010000063.1 GCA_934615235.1 uncultured Clostridia bacterium | reverse complement strand
CGCGAATATGACCGCTATCTCTACAAAATCAGGCATCTTGTAGAGAACGCTTTTCTGTGGTTAAAACGCTGGAGGGGGATCGCTACGCGCTATGCGAAAAACACGTCATCGTTCCTTTCTGCTGTTCATATCAGGTGTATCGCTATTTGGCTGGCTGTTTTGGCTTGATCTCATGTAGACACTATCTAGGGTGTATCTGAAAAATTCCCTGAGACTCCATCACGGCGCCTCTTCCTTTTTCAGATACACCCTAAAACATGAGGAGACGTCAGATTGTTCTCATACGCATTTTACGTCGCGCTTGGGCCGGCGTCATACCGAACCGGTTTGTGAATATCATATTAAAATGACTTGCGCTCGCATAACCCACGTGCGCGACAATTGTTTCGAGTTCAATTTCTGAATCCTGTATCAATTCCATTGCCAGATTCATCCGCAGCGTTACGACGTATTGCTGCGGAGTGACATTCAGGCTTTTTTTCATTACGCGGCAAAGCTGCGCATGACTGAAATTTGAAAGCCGTAAAAGCGCAGGCACGCCTTCACGGATATTTTCGGGCGAGTTAAAGCGCGCCAGCGCTTCTGTCAGATGCGAATTAATCGCATTTCCAAACGGCGGATGTTCCAGACGGAGCATATAAAATTGAAGCGCTCTGTCCAGCAGGATTTTTATGCGAATGCGACGCTGCAGAGGATCCATGATGAGGATTTGCTCAAATTCGGTGCGAAAATCATTTTGCTGATGAGCGGTTAAATGGAAGAAGGGCGGTTCGGAAGTATTGCACAGAGAAGCCTGCAGCTCGGTACCATATGCGTAAAAAAACCGATCGACTTCTTCGACGCACACGGATAGAGACATCAGATTTGTATGGGGCAACTGGCTCGAAAAGCCATGACTATCTCCGGGACGAAGAATGGAAATGTCGCCAACGGACATTTTAATCGGGATACCGTTGACGATATGGCTGCAGCCGCCTTCAAGGACGTAATTGATTTCATAGAAATTATGATCGTGAATGGCAGCCATCAGAACGCGATTAAATGTTCCCTGAATATAATACTTGTTTTCAAACAGTTCGGGATAATCGTTGACTGTCAGATGATTGCATTCGCCGTTCATAAAATCACTCCTTTGCGGTATTTTAGCATAGATGATTGACGGTTTCAAGAAAAGCAAAATGATAAATTTCCGCATAAATAAGAGAAATTAGCAACTTGATTTACGGACGGAGGATGATACCATAAGGACATAAAAACAAAAAAATAAATTATAGGTTTTATGAAGATGAATTATTTGCTTTTAGCCGTTTCGATTTTTCTTGCAATTGCGAACAGCGTGATTCTGCACCACTTTGGAAGCCGCGGATTAAAAAATTCCGGCGATGTTTTATGGTTTAATGCCGCCACGTCTCTGGTATGGATTCTTGTGGTGCTTTGCGCGGAGGGCGGTTTTGCGTGGCCGTCCGATGGAACGTGGTTTTGGGGCTGCAGCTATGGGGTAGTTACGGCGGCTTTTCTGCTTTCAAAAATGCAGGCGCTTGCGCGAGGCGATATTTCGACTACGGTTATGATCGGATGTTGTTCGCTTGTGCTGCCGACGATACTCGGATCGGTTTTCTGGCATGAGACAATTGCGCCGGTTCAGTGGGTCGGCCTTGCGCTGCTGCTGACCGCGTTGATGATGAGCATGGATCGGAGAGAGACACGAAAACCGCGGCCGGGATGGAAAGGATATTGCGCGCTGTTCTTCGTTGTGACCGGCCTTTCAGGGCTGATTTTCAAGGCGCATCAGAATTCCCCGGGTAAAATGGAGACGGCGGAATTTTTATTGATCGCTTCGATTGTTTCTTCAACGCTGTTGGGGCTGACGGCGGTTCTGATCAATCGCGCGCAGGGCGCGCCCAGACCGAAGCTGCCGCGTGTGGCGCTGAAATATGCGCTTATCTGCGGCACATGCAGCTGTGTATACAGCTGGCTGAACGTTCGGCTGACGGGAGCGCTTCCAAGCGTTGTGTTTTTTCCGGTATTTAATGGCAGCGTCATTCTGGGCAGTTCGCTTGCGGGATGTTTCTGTTTTCGGGAACGTTTGACGCGCAGACAGGTTATTGGACTGGTATTAGGGCTTTTTTCGCTTGTGTTGATCGGCAAAGTGCTTGGCTAAGTAAAGGAGGTTTTAATTATGAAAGATTTCACTCCGGCGCTTCCGAATTATAAAACCGGAACGTATAATATGACGGAGGCAGGGTTCCCTTCCATGATGTCTACGAGGGATGCGGAGCTGGGGAAGCTCATTCATTCCCTGAGAAAGACGATCCTTGGCGATCGCCGTCTGCTTTTTGTCGATGACCGCGTAATGATGGCCAGCATTAACTGGATTCGGGACCACGTACACGAAATGAAAGCGTTCATGCATTGGGAACACGATCTGAAAAGCTTTTTCCAGTTCTTCCTTGATTATCAGTCGGATGAGGGCTGGTATTATGAGCTGATCAAGCAGCTCGATGACATACATTGGTCGTATGTTCATCCGAAGTTTATGCGCAAGTTTCCGATGGATCACGTTGCCGCTACGCGGCTTGAGCTGGAAGCGGATATCGAATATCTGATGGTGGAAGGCGCGATGCAGATCTATCGCGTTACGGCGGATGATGCGTGGATCAGGCAGACGATTCCGCGACTGGAAAAGGGAATTGACTACATCACAAGCGATCCTCTGCGGTGGGACGAAGCGCATGGTCTTGTTAAACGGCCTTTTACCATTGACACATGGGATTTTACCTACGGCCGGGAAGGCAGCAATCGTCGTATCGAGCCGGATACGCCCATGTCCATCATGCATGGGGATAATTCCGGCGTATATCAGGCGATGAGGCAGCTGGCCTGGCTTCGCCGGCGCTTTGGCGAAGAGGAAAAGGCGGCGCAGTGGGAGCACCGTGCGGAAGCGCTGCGTGAGAATATGATGAAATACCTATGGAACGGCCGTTCCTTTATTCATCAGCTGCATTTGAATCATTCCGGCGCTGACGATATGGAAAACGAACGGCTTTCCCTTTCCAATACCTATGACATGAACCGCGGCGTCACGACGCTGGAGCAGAACCGTACGATTCTTGAAGAATACCGCCGCCGCCGGGAGACAACGAAGGCGTTTGCCGAATGGTTTTCTATCGATCCGCCTTATGAAATATTCGGCGAACACGCCAGGGGAAAATACGTTAACGGAGGAATTGCTTCGTATGCAGGCGGTGAACTGGCGAAGGCGGCGTTTGCTAACGGCATGGAGGCGTATGGATGGGATATTGTACGCCGCGTGTGGGAGCTGATTAAACGGGATGGCGAACTGTATTTCCTGTATGATCCGCATACGGGCGAAAATCTCGGAGGAGGACCGAGCGGCTGGGGCGCCGCAGCATTCCTTTCGGCGATTGAGGAAGGACTGGCCGGTATTCGCGATCTGGATGTGCAGTTCCGGGTGATGGAGTTTGCGCCGCGCTGGGTGGTGACGGATTATAACGAGCTGCGGTTTTTTACGGGCTACGAGCTTTCGCGGGAGAAGATCGACGTTTATTTTGTTCGCGAAGAGGAGCGGCTGTGGTATCGGCTCAGCGCACCTGCGCGCGAAATACAGTGCCATATCCTTTTGCCGGAAGGAAAGAATTGTACAGGCGTAACGGTAGACGGCCACGAGGTTGCGTTTAAGCGCACGGCGGTGGGAACGTCGCAGTATGTCGATTTTGTTTTGCGGGATGTACAGAAGGAGCGGAATCGCTTTGGCTGGACGGACAACCGTACATGGGAAATTGCATGCGAGCTTGCGACAGGCAAAAACTGACAAAACGATCAGGCATTGTATTAAGTTTTGTCCATGCATATTTTAGACCCGTCTATTGGAAAAGAAATATGTTTTCGTTATCATAAGAAAGACGAAAGCGAGAAAAAGAAAACGGAGGGAAAGCGGATGATGCAGAGGAGAGCTTCCGCAAGAATGGGGCGTAAAGTGCTAGAACGCTGGCAGCTGTATCTGATGATCGCGCCTGCGCTCGCATACTTGATGGTATTTGCTTATAAGCCCATGTATGGCGTGCTGATTGCGTTTAAGAAATTTTATATGAAGAAGGGCGTATGGGGCAGCCCGTGGGTTGGCTTTGACAATTTTGAACGGCTGTTCAATTCGTACTGGTTCCCGATTATCCTCAAAAATACGCTGACGCTGAGCCTGCTGTCGCTGATCATTGGATTTCCTGTGCCGATTATTCTGGCGCTGATGGTGAACGAAGTGGAACATCCGCGGCTGAAGAAAACGTTTCAGACGGTTTCATATGCGCCGTATTTCATCTCGACCGTTGTTGTCTGCGGTATGATTACGCTGTTTCTCTCGCCGACATCAGGCATTATCAATCGTTTTGTGGAAGCGATGGGCGGCGAAAGAGTAGCTTTTTTACAACAGCCGGGAATGTTCAAGTGGATTTATGTAATCAGCGGTCTGTGGCAGGGGTCGGGCTGGAGCGCAGTGATTTATTTCGCAGCGCTTTCAGGCGTGGATAAGGAAATGCTGGAAGCCGCGGAGATTGACGGTGCGAACCGCCTGCAGCGCGTGATTCACATTAACCTGCCCGTACTCGTGCCGACGATTGTGGTGTTGCTGATCCTCCAGTGCGGGTCGCTGCTTAACGTCGGATATGAAAAAACATACCTGCTGCAGAATGACACGAACATTGCCGGATCCGAGATCATTTCGACCTATGTTTATAAAATGGGCCTGGAAAAGAGCGATTTTTCCTTTTCTACGGCGACGGGTCTGTTTAACTCCGTGGTCAATTCCGTAATTTTGATCACTGCCAACACGCTGTCGAAGAAAGCAACCCAGATCAGTCTCTGGTAAGGCGGGAGGAGAAAAATGAAAAAGAAAAAAATGCGGATGAGCCCAGGAGATCGCGCGTTTGTAATCATTAACGGTTTGCTGCTTGTGCTGCTGTTCATCCTGCTGATCTATCCGATTCTGTTCGTTATTTCAGCTTCTTTCAGCGATCCCGATCTGGTGAATTCGGGCAAAATCATTCTTTTGCCCAGAGGAATTACGCTTGACGGGTATAAGCGAATTCTGCAGAACACCGAACTGTGGACCGGTTATGCGAATACGATTTTTTATACGGTTGCAGGTACGCTGCTGAATCTGGCGGTTACAATTCCCTGTGCGTACGCGCTTTCAAGGCGCGATTTACCCGGCCGCGGCGGTTTTATGGTTATCTTTATGTTTACGATGTATTTTTCCGGCGGTTTGATTCCGGCATATCTGAATGTGAAATCGCTGGGACTTCTCAATACCCGCGCAATCATGCTTATCAACGGTCTGGTTTCTACCTACAACGTCATTGTCAGCCGGACGTTTTTCGGTTCGACAATTCCATGGGAGATGCATGAGGCGGCCCGCGTGGACGGCGCGAACGATGCGCGCACGTTTTTATCGATCATTCTGCCGCTTTCCAAGCCGATTCTGGTTGTTATGGCGCTGTATTACGGTGTGGCGCGGTGGAACAGCTACTTTGACGCCATGATTTATCTGCGGAATCGCAGTTATTTCCCGCTGCAGCTTTTCCTGCGCGAAATTCTGATTCAGAGTCAGCTGGCGAAGGGAATGATGGCCAATGCGCTGGATGCAGAATCAGCGCTGGCAATGGCCAATCAGGCGAATGAAGCGAATCTGATCAAATACTGTGTGATTATCGTTTCAACTGCGCCGATGATGATCATCTATCCCTGGCTGCAAAAGTTCTTTGCCAAGGGCGTAATGATCGGCTCCGTTAAGGGTTGAATTCTTCGAAGGACTTTCGGAGATTTAACACATATTATTTCAAGGAGGAACCTCTAATGAAAAAGATCCTGGTTCTGGTTCTCGTGCTTGCGCTGCTGCTGCCTGCGGCGGGCCTGGCGTTCAACGAGACGGGTTACCCCATCAGCGACGAAGTCGTAACCATTACTGTGGCCGGACGAAATGCCGCGACGCTCGACTGGAACGATACGGATATGGTAGCTGAGCTGGAAAAGCGCATGGGCATTAAACTGGAATGTACCAGCTACGAAGGCGATATCTGGCAGACGCAGCTGACGCTGATGTTTGCTTCCGACGAACTGCCGGATCTCATCCTGAGCCCGAACATTACGCTTGAAGAAGTAGCCGAGTATGGCGCGCAGGGTTATCTGCTAGATATGAAGGACCTGATCGAAAAATATGCGCCCAATATCAAGGCTGCCGCTGAAAAATATCCGAGCTACATGAACTACTGCACCAGCCCGGATGGCGGCGTGTATACGCTCTGCCAGATCAACCCCAACGTGATTGCACAGATTTCGCGCTGCTGGCTGAACAAGACGTGGATGGATAATCTTGGCCTGGAATATCCGACTACGATTGAAGCGCTGCACGACGTGCTTACCGCTTTCAAGGAACAGGACGCCAACGGCAACGGTGATCCGAGCGACGAAATCCCGATGGCGCATCTGAGCGGCTACGATATGCTGACGAATCTTATGACCGCCTTTGGCATTTACAGCTACGGCTCCGGCAACACCTATCTGCTGCAGGCTGATGCGGAAGGCAAGGTTTTCCTGGCCGATACGACGGAAAACTATAAGGCGTTCCTGACCTGGATGAACCAGCTCTGGAACGAGGGACTGATCGATGTGGACAACTTTGTCAACACCGAAGAAGAGTTCCGCGGCAAGGTTGCTGCGGATACTGTCGGCATGTTCGGCGATGCGGCACCCTTTGTTTCCGCAGGTAAGAACATTGACTTCGACCAGAACTTCTACTGGATTGGGGGCCTGACCAGCGAATGGAATGAAACTCCGACGATCGTCAAGTCCAGCTCCGTCAGCGCAAGCCCGAAGATTCTTGTCAGCGCCACGACGGAACATGCCGAGGAAATCATTCGCCTGCTGGATTATTTCTTCACGGACGAAGGCTGCCTGACCGGCTCTCTCGGCTTTGAGGGCGTGAGCTACGATATGGAATATTCCGAAATCCCCGGCCTGGAGAGCTATGGTATTGCCAAACAGCGCCAGCCGGAAGGCTGGGCTTCCGGCGAGGAATACCGCTATAAGAAGGCCATCATTAACGAAGGCTTCAATATTATCCGCCAGTTTGCCGGTACGCAGTATCCGATGATTCTTGCGGCGAACGACGAACAGCTTGAGCAGATGCTTCCGCTTTATGGCTGGGCCGTGCGTCTTGCGCAGGATGGCATTGACCGCTGCACGGTGGTTGATACGTTCCCGGGGCTGCTGTACAATGAGGATGAAAGCACCACGCGCACGCAGCTTTATACGGATATTAAGCTCTATCTGAATACCATGCAGGCGCAGTTTATCACCGGTCAGGTCAACCTGGAGAGCGATTGGGATGCGTATCTCAAGCAGCTTGACACCATGGGCCTGTCTCGACTGCTGGAAATTGAGCAGGCTGCGTACGACCGTCTGCTTGGCAAGTAACCGGATACGCAGAGGCTGCCGTGAAAGAGAAAATTCGCGGCAGCCTTTTTTCGGCGCGAAGCGCCTTTTACAGCTTAAAACGCTGCCTGAACTGCGTGGGCGATACGCCGATCTGGCGAGAAAAAACGCGGCTGAAATAAAACGCATCCGAATAGCCGCATTCGAACGAGATCTGCTTTTGCGAAAGGTCGGTGGTCAGCAGAAGCTGTTTGGCATATTGCAAACGTTTGCGCGTGAGATACTGCTGAGGCGTTATGCCGATGGCCTGTTTGAAATGGGCGATCATGCTTACTTCCGAGCAGCATAGAAGTTTGCTCAGTTCGGCGTTCGTAAGCGGGTGCGTGAAGTTTTCGTCGATGAAACGCAGCAGGTTTTCGATGCTTGGACGAAATGCTGTCTGCGCGGAAAACGTATAAAGAATATCTCTGCAATAGTGAATCGCCAGAGGGAAAATACCTGGCTGCGGACAGAAGTCGTATTGCTCCAGGTGCCGCAAATCATCCTGGATGCGAGGAGAAATGCTGTAGGAACCGCTGTTGAGCGCTATGCCGCTGTATTTGATCATGTGCAGCGATATGGGGGATAAGGCTTTTCGATGAAACGTACAGCCTGCGGGGCAGGGGATTACTGCTCCCGGCTGCGCGGTGGCGGGTTTGCCGTCGCCAAAGCGGAAGCGAAAGCTTCCTGCCGTCAGCAGAAAGACGACGGGCGTTTCGTATGTTTCCTGCGAGAAGTCGAATTCTGCTTTATGAGGGAAATAGGCATAGAGCAAAATCTGCGGCGCTGCCTCAAAATGGTTCATTTTTAACTCCTTAAGTTTTATCCATATGAATTATAGACCTGTCTATTGGAAAAGAAAAGCCTTTTTATTATGATGGGAAATGCAGGAGGGATATAGTATGAAAGAGCGATATGATGTTATTGTCGTCGGCGGCGGTCCAGCAGGAAGCGCAGCGGCAATTGCAGCGGGACGCGCGGGCGCGTCCGTGCTTCTGATTGAAAAGGAAAACTGCCTGGGCGGCATGTCAACATCGGGTTTTGTCAATCCTTTGTTCGATCATGCGAATAAGGACGGCCTTCTCAGAGAAATTATCAATGAACTTAAGGAGCGCCATGCGTGGGGAGGTTTCTGGAATGAGAGCTTTATTTACGAATACATGAAGGAAATTCTGGAACGCAAATGTACAGAGGCGGGCGTGACGCTGCTGTATGATACCCGTTATGTTGGCGTGATGCGCGAGGAAAACCGTGTTCTGGGCGTTTGCACCGAGAATATCGAAGGGCGATGCGCGTTTTATGGTTCCGTTGTGATCGATGGTTCGGGCGATGCAGCCGTTGCGGCGGACGCTGGCGCGCAATGGGAACTGGGCGACGAAGAAAACGGGGAATGCCAATCGATGACGCTGATGTATCTTGTGGGCGGCATTCCGGAAAAATACCGCGACGGACTGATGATCTACAAGCTGCTGCAGGAGGCTTTTGCGCGGCAGGGCCGCGGGGGGAATTCGCCCTTCACCATGCCGTATATGATTCCGGTGCCTAATTCGGATTTTGCGGTTATGCAGCTGACGCACATGCGGAATTACTCGCCGCTTTCCGCAAGAGACCGCACGGAAGCGGTGCTCGAGGGACGCAGGCAGATGATTGAAACGTTCGAGGTGCTGCGTGACTTTGATCCGGATTTTAGCCGTTTTTATCTGATTCAGTCTGCGCCGCTGCTGGGGATTCGTGAATCGCGCAGGATTGTCGGAGAATATTGTTTAACGGAAGATGATCTTGCCTGTGGAGCGCGTTTTCCGGATGGAATTACTGAAGTGCGTTTCGGCATTGATATCCATCGGAATAACGACGATGAGCAGGAGTGCCATCCGGTCAAGCCGTATCAGATCCCCTATCGCTGTTTAATACCGAAGGGGATTGAGGGATTGCTTGTCGCCGGTAAAACGATTTCCGGCACGCATGTTGCTATGGCTTCCTATCGAGTGACGGGCGATTGCTGCGCGATGGGGGAAGCGGCGGGAAAAGCGGCCGCCTACGCCGCGCGAGAGCGTGTAGGAGTACGAGACGTACCGGTGGAAGTATACAGGTAATATAAAGAATTACGGAATCGGAAGAGAACAAACGGAATGGAGAAACAAAGCAGGCGTCGCCCGACTTCGGCCGGGCGGCGCCTGTTTGGGTATGTTGATGCTGAAAATAAAGCGGGCATGACGGGAGTCATGCCTGCGCCAGGAAATTCCGTTCCTTTATCCCCATCCCTTAACCAGCTCTTCCAGTTCCATCATCTCGGCCCGCCCCTCTGTTGCGGCCGTGATTTTTGCGAACACGTCGTCCCTGTCCCGCTTGCGCACAACGAGCGTGGCCGTGACCTGAGCGGAAAATTCCGTCCCCTCGCGGCAGACGGGCATGCTGTTCAGCGCGTAATCGAGCCGGTCCCACAGCGAGTAGGGCACCTCGGCCCAGAAGCGGACGCTGTCCTCCATCGTGACCACGCGCGCCGCGTCGAGCGCGCATTTCGCGCCCTGCACGTATGCGCGCGTCAGGCCGCCCGCGCCGAGGAGAATGCCGCCGAACCAGCGCGTCACGACGACCGTACAGTCGACTACGCCGCGCGCTTTCATCGTTTCGATGATTGGGAGCCCTGCGGTACCGCCGGGTTCGCCGTCGTCCGAGTAGCGCATCACGCCTGCGTTGCGGCCGATGATGTAGGCGTAGCAGTGATGGTTCGCGTCCTTCGTTTCGGCTTTAATGCGCGCGAGAAAGTCCAGCGCCTCCTGCTCGGAGCGCGCCGGACTTCCGTAGCCCGTGAAACGGGATTTTTTGATGATGAAGCTGTCGGACGCTTCTTTTTCCAGCGTCTTGTAGCCGTCCTGCATCGGATCAGCCCTTCAGCAGGATGCGGTGATACGTCTTCTTGCCGCTGCGGATCATCAGGCCGTCGGCGGGGATGTCTTCCGCGCGAAGCGCGTAATTGACGTCCGTCACCTTTTCATCGTTGATGGAGACCGCGTTCTGCTCGACGAGCTTGCGCGCGGCGCTGTTGGATTTGGCGATGCCGACCATCGTCAGAAGCGAGGTGAGACGCGCGTCGGCGGCAAGCTGCTCGGCGGTGATTTCGGTTGTCGGAACGCTGCCGGCCATGGCGCCGCCGCCAAACAGAGCGCTGGCGGCGCTGGCGGCCTTGCTGGCCTCTTCTTCGCCGTGCACCAGCTTGGTCACTTCAAAGGCGAGCACCTTTTTCGCTTCGTTGATTTCGCTGCCTTCCAGCGCGCCCAGGCGGCGGACTTCGTCCATCGGCAGGAACGTGAGCAGGCCCAGGCACTTTTCAACGTCCGCGTCGTCGACGTTGCGCCAGTACTGGTAGAACTCGTAGGGCGTCGTCTTTTCCGGATCGAGCCAGAGCGCGCCCTTCTCGGTTTTGCCCATCTTCTTGCCCTCGTGCGTGAGCAGCAGCTTGAACGTCAGCGCGAAAGCGCGCTCCTGCTCCTTCCGGCGGATCAGATCCGCGCCGGCGAGCATATTGCTCCACTGGTCGTCGCCGCCCATTTCCAGCCGGCAGCCGTAGCGGCGGAACAGCTCGAGAAAGTCGTAGCCCTGCATGAGCATGTAGTTGAACTCAAGGAAGGTCAGGCCGCGCTCCAGGCGCTGCCTGTAGCATTCCGCCGTCAGCATCTGGTTGACGGAGAAGTATTTGCCGATTTCGCGCAGGAACTCGATATAGTTCAGATCGCGCAGCCAGTCGGCGTTGTTGGCGATGATTGCGCCGCCCTCGCCAAAATCGAGGAAGCGGCTCATCTGCTTTTTGATGCAGGCGACGTTATGATCGATATCCTCGGTGGTGAGCATCTTGCGCATGTCGCTCTTGCCGCTCGGGTCGCCGATCATGCCGGTGCCGCCGCCCATCAGCGCGATGGGGCGATGGCCCGCGCGCTGCATGTGCGCCATGGCCATAATCGGAATATAATGGCCGATGTGCAGGCTGTCGGCGGTGGGGTCGAAGCCGACGTAAAGCGTGGTCGGCTCCTTGAGCTGCTCGTACAGCTCGTCCTCAAACGTGACCTGGGCGATGAATCCGCGCTCCTTGAGTACATCGAGAATATGCATGGTTACCGTACCTCCTGAATGGATTTATGAAGTGCTTTCACGCCCTGAACGATCTGTTCCGGCGTGCTGTTGGAAAAGTTGAGGCGCAGCGTGTTGAGATGCCCGCCGTGCGCGTAGAAATGCGTGCCGGGGACAAATGCGACGCGGTTTTGCACGGCCGTCTGCAAAAGCTCGAGCGCGTTTACGCGCGCGTCCGCCTCGCACCAGATGAACAGGCCGCCTTCGGTGGGGTAGACCCGAACGGGCAGAGCGGCGAGCTCGCGCTGCATCAGCGCCAGCTGTTCGCGGTACATGGCGAGAATTTTCGCCATATGGGCGGGCAGCAGCCCGCGGGCGAGATATTCCGCCACGATGGCCTGCGAGAGCGTGGGCGTGTGCAGATCGGTGCTCTGCTTGCCGACGACCAGCTTGCGCATCAGCGCGGGATTTTTAACCACCGCCGAGCCGACGCGAAGGCCGGGGGAGATGAGCTTGGAGAAGCTGGTCAGGTAGACGACGAGCCCTTCGGTATCGAAGGAGAAGATCGTCGGCAGATGCTCGCCCGAATAGCGCAGCGCGCGGTACGGATCGTCCTCGGCGACGACGAAGCCGTATTGCGCCGCCAGCGCCGCGATTTTCTTCCGCCGCTCAACGGCGAGCGTTACGCCCGTCGGGTTCTGAAAGTTGGGGATGGTGTAGAGCATCCGGGGACGGTATTCGTCGATGGCGCGCCGGAGCGCGGCCATATCCATGCCCTGCTCGTCCATCGGAATTTCAACGAGGTTTGCGCCGTAGATGCGCATCGCCTGCAGGCTCCCGAGGAACGACGGGCCTTCCACGAGCACCGTATCGCCCGGGTTGACCAGCGCTTTGAGCAGCAGGTCGATCGCCTGCGTGGAGCCAGTCGTGGGCAGGATTTCGCTTTCGGCGACGTCCAGCCTGACTTCTTTGCGCAGGAACTTCGCCGTTTCCTCCCGCAGCGGCTTCCAGCCCTCCGTCGCGCCGTATTGCAGGATGGCGCGGCCGTCCGGCCCCGCAAGCACATCGCGCGCGATGCCGGAAATCGTTTCGTTATCCAGCGCGCCCCAGGCGGGGTTGCCGCCCGCGAACGAGATCATGCCCGGCTGGCCGAGAAGCTTGAAAATATCGCGGATGGCGCTGCCGTTCACGCCGTCGAACCGGCGGGCGAATTCGAGTTTACGCATGGTTTTCCTCCTTTCGCAAAAGAAAAGCGCCTTTCCGTCCTCAAGAACGGGAAGGCGCTGTAAAACGCTGTACCACTTCCATTCGGCGCGCTCCGCGCGGGAGAACGCCCTCATGCCGCGCTGTATCCGGCGCACCGGCATGCGCTACGCACCCGCCGCATCGCGGGCTTCACGCACACGCTCCGGGATGTATTCGGCGGGATTCCGTCAGCCCCTCGCACCGGCCGGGACCTCTCTGAGACGGCGAAAACCGCGTACTGGTTCCCATCATCGCAATGAGGGTATTATACCGGCAGGAAGCGCGGTTGTCAAGAAAAAGCATATTTCCGCCCGTGGGCCGTTCTCTCTTTTCTTTTTGGCAGAAATCGGTTATACTATTACTTCAGACTGGGAGGAATTCGATGTTTTTGGACCTGTGCGGAGCGAAGCTCCATTTCGAACAATACGGCGAGGGAAAACCGGACGTGCTGCTTCTGCACGGCTGGGGCTGTTCCATTGAAACCTGGAAGGCGGTGACCGACCGCCTTGCGCGCCATAGCCGCGTGACGGTGATCGATTTCCCCGCGCACGGACAGAGCGGGCGGCCGCCCGAGCCGTGGGGTGCGCACGAGTTCAGCGAGCAGGTGGCGGCGCTCATCCGCGCGCTGCACATCGAGGGCTGCGACGTGGTAGGCCATTCGCACGGCGGGCGCATCGCGCTGACGCTGGCCATCGAGCATCCGGAGCTTGTGGGCAAGCTCGCGCTGACCGGCGCGGCGGGCCTGAAGGGCCGGCCCACCGAGGCGCAGAAGAAGCGCTCGGAGGAATATAAGTGCCTGCGCGCGTTCGCCGATTCGCTCGATAAACTGAAGCTGCTCGGCCCGCTCCCGGAAAAAATGCGCGAAGCGCTCCGAAAAAAATACGGTTCGCCCGACTATAATGCACTGGACGCGGAGATGCGAAAGACCTTCGTCAAGCTCGTTTCGACCGACCTGACCGACCGGCTCTGCCAGGTGAAAGCGCCGACGCTGCTGCTTTGGGGCACGAACGACGCCGAAACGCCCCTGTGGATGGGGCGCGTGATGGAGCAGTCGATCCCCGATTGCGCGCTGGTGGAACTCAAGGGCGGCTCGCATTTCGCTTTCCTTGAGCAGCTCGGCTTCTTCTGCCAGGTGCTCGAACAGTATCTCTATGGGGGGACAGCATGCTGATTTTGTTTGCGGTTCTGGCCGCTTTCGCCACGATGCTCTGCGCGCGCGTTTCGCTGCAGTATTACCAGCTGGAAAGCTATCAGTTCGGCGGGTATTACCGCACGCTCAAGCGGAATTTTCTGCGCGCGTTTCTGCCCGGCGTATGCGTGACGGCGGCCGGCATGGCGGCGAGCTTTCTGGGGTTCTGGGCCGCTTACGCGGCGGAAATTGTCGCCGCGGCGATCGCATACGTCCTGCAGCGGCGCGTGAAGGCGAAAAAACCGCTGGTGATCACCGTGCGCGTGAAGCGGCTGATCGGCTTCATGGCGGCGGTCTGCCTGGCGCTTTCGGCGGGGCTGCTCTACGGCACGCGCGCGCTGGCGCTTCCGCTGCTGCTGCCGGCGCTTGCGCCGGTGTGGCTGGCTGCGGCGGCGCTTGCGGCGCTGCCGCTGGAAAAGCTGATCCAGCGCCTGTATATGCGCGACGCGCGCAGGCGGCTGAAGGCGCGGCCGGATCTGATCCGCATCGGCATCACCGGCAGCTACGGCAAGACGAGCACGAAGTTCATGCTCGCGACCATCCTCGGCGAAAAATACCGCGTGCTGGCCACGCCCGGCAGTTTCAACACTTCCATGGGCGTTACCCGCATCATCCGCGAACGGCTGCTGCCCGACCATCAGGTGTTCATCGCTGAAATGGGCGCGCGGCATATGGGGGATATAAAGCTCCTGTGCAAGCTCGTAAAGCCTAAATACGGCCTGCTTACCTCCGTCGGCCCGCAGCATCTGGAAACGTTCCGCTCGCAGGAGAACATCTGCCGGGAAAAGTTCGAGCTTGCCCGCGCCATTCCGGAGGACGGCGCGATGGTTTTCGCCTCGGACGACGGCCTGTGCGAGGCGCTTTACCGCAAATGCACCGCGCCCAAACACCTCTCCGGCGCGCACCACGAAGGGCTCGGCCTGTTCGCGAAGAACGTCGAGGTCGGGCCGTGGGGCAGCCGCTTCCTGCTGTGCGACGGCGAAAACGAGACGCCCTGCCAGACGCGCCTGCTGGGCGCGCATAATATCGATAACCTGCTGCTGGCCTGTACGGCGGCCCGCGTGATCGGCCTGGATCTGGAAACGATCGCGCGCGGCGCGTCGAAGACGCAGCCCGTCGAGCATCGCCTGCAGCTGCTTTCCTCGCCCGGCGGCGTGACCGTCATCGACGACGCGTTCAACGCCAATCCCGTCGGCGCGAAGGGCGCGATGGACGTGCTCCGTTCCTTCGCGGGCGGGCGAAAGATCGTCGTTACGCCCGGCTTTGTGGAGATGGGCGCGAAGGAAGCGGCGTGCAACCGCGCGCTCGGCGAGCAGATCGCCGAAGCGGCCGATATCGCCGTGCTGGTCGGCAGACGGCATACCGCGCCGATCGCCGAAGGGCTGCGCGCGAAGGGCTTCGGCGAGGAGAACCTGCACGTCGTCGCCTCGCTCGACGAGAGCACGCGGCTGCTCGGCGGCATGCTGCAGCCCGGCGACGTGGTGCTTTACGAAAACGATTTGCCGGATAACTATCAGGAATAAACAGGAGGCAGCTTCAAAAATGGAAAAGATTCGCCTTGCGGTAATTTTCGGCGGACGCGCGTGCGAGCACGACGTGTCCATTGTCAGCGCGCTGCAGTGCATGGACGCGGTGAATGCGGAAGAATACGAGGTGATTCCGGTTTATATCGCGCGCGACGGCGCGTGGTATACGGGCGCGCCGCTGCGCAAACTGGAAACGCTGCGCAATTTCGATCCGGCGAAGCCGGGAATTACGCGCGTTTATCCCGACGTGACGGCGGGCTCCGGGGCGCTGCTGACAATCGAGAAGAAAAAGGGCCTTTTCGGCGGCGGAGACGAGCTGACCGTAGCCGAACGCATCGACGTAGCCATGCCCGTACTGCACGGCATGAACGGCGAGGACGGCACGGTGCAGGGCCTGCTGGAACTGATGAACGTGCCGTATACGTCGGCCGGACTGGTCGGCTCGAGCGTGGGTATGGATAAAATCGCGATGAAGCAGCTGTTCCGCGGCTGCGGATTCCCGATCATCGATTATGTGTGGCTGACGCGCGACGAATGGGAGCAGGACGCAGTGAGCGTCGTAAAGCGCGTGGAGGAGAACCTCCGCTACCCCGTGTACGTCAAGCCCGCAAACCTCGGCTCGTCCATCGGCATCACGCGCGCGAAGGACGCGAAGGCGCTGGGCGAATCCATCGAGGTGGCGCTCTCCTACGACCGCCGCGTGATCGTTGAGACGGGCATTGAAAACCCGGTCGAAGTGAACTGCTCTGTGCTGGGCTTCGATAAGGACGTAACCCCGTCCGTCTGCGAAATGCCGACGCGCTGGGACGAATTCCTGACGTTCGATGAAAAATATCTGCACGGCGGAAAGAACGGCGGCGGCAAAACCGGCGGCAGCAAGAGCGCCGCGGGCGGCATGGAAACGCTGGGACGGAAAATCCCCGCGCCGATCGGCGAGGAAAAAACAGAGGAAATTCAAAAGCTGGCGGTGGATATTTTCCGTGCGCTCGACTGCAAGGGCGTAGCGCGAATCGACTTTATGC
>CAKTTL010000062.1 GCA_934615235.1 uncultured Clostridia bacterium | reverse complement strand
GGTGGCAGAACCTGCGCGTTATTTTTATGCGCGATCGTTTTCATCGAACGGGTCGCCGCATTTCGGGCAGAATTTCGGCGGATGCGCCGGGTCGGAGGGCTGCCAGCCGCACTTGTCGCAGCGATAGACCGGCGCGCCGCATTCCGGGCAGAACCTGCCGGTGGCCGTCGCGCCGCAGGCACATTTCCAGCCTGCCGCCAGGCGGCGCAGACGGTTTCCGCGTCGCCCTGCGCGCCGGAAAGAAACTGCCGGGTTTGCAAAAGCGCGCGGCCGATTTCATCGTGGACGCGAGTTTTGGCGCGCAGAATTTCCTTTTCGCGGGTTGTCTCCTGTACGTCCCGGCCGTGCTGCCTGAGCCGGCGGTTCATGGCCTGCAGGCGCAGATTGTCCTTTTCCAGCTCCTGCCGGAGACGCGCTTCCTCGGTGATGTTCATGCCGGTGATCTGGTAGACGATTCGCCCGGACATCTCCATCTGCCTTCGCTCAAAGCTCCATGTCTGCCCGTTTGAAAGCGTCGCGATGGGCTGCGGTTCGATTGCTTCCCAGAAGGCGTTTGCGTTCAACAGCGCTTCGCCCGTGAGCAGGTGGCTCAGCTCGTCCATTTTGAGGTTTTTCAGGCAGGGTTGGCCGCTTTCCCAGGCGAAGCACAGCGCGCAGGGCAGATGATCGCAGCTTTCCTTGATGGAAACCGGCGAGAGCTGCCGCCGGGGTCTGCGAAGCAGAAAGAAGCACGCCCAAAGGCTGAGCGCTATCCCGGGCAGCGCCGCCGCCGTCCACGGCGCAGGAGAGAGCGCATCACATGCCGGCAGGCGGGAAAGCAGCGCCGCAAGCGGCGCAAAATCCAGCCCGGTTATGGCCAGAAAAAGCGCAAAGGAGGAGCGCCTGAGGCAGCGCGCAGCGCTCATGCAGCCGAAAAGCGCGGCGATTGCGCCGATCAGCAGCAGCGTACAGAGCAGGCCGGCGTAAAGTGCGCTCATGCGCTTTCATCTCCCCGATCCAGAGAGAGCGTCAGGCAGGGCTCGCCGTCTGTATCGTCGTGGGTCAACCGGCCCAGACGGGCGTACTTGCCCATGTCCGGCAAGCCTGCCGCGTTCTCCATCATCAGCCGGATGGAAAAGCGTTCGCCGCATTCCACCCGTGCCATCAGCACGCTGAGCGAAGGCAGCGCGGCTTCCAGACAATCTTCGAAGAAGTCGTAGGCAATTTGAACGCTGCGGCTGTTGACGCTGCCGTTTCCCGCCTGATGCAGCGCGCAGACGACGCCGTACTGCGTCAGATACGTCAGCGACTCCCGGATGCAATGCGTCAGTTCGTCCGCCGGCACGGCGGCGTTCTTTTCGCAGATCAGCGCCAGATTGACGCGGCGCTTGACGTATGCGCCCAGCACGCAGACGCGTTTGAGATTCTGTGCGGTTCCATCCTCCAGAAGCCGGTTGATTTGCAGCAGCTGGGGCTGCACGAGCGTTATCATCGCATCCATCAGCCGGTTCTTTTCTTCAATCTGCGCGCGCTGCCGTTTCAGTTCGTTTTCCGCCCGAATCAGCTCGTTTTCTTCCGACAGCTGCGCGTTGATTTCCGCAAGCTGCTCCCGGATCCGGTTGATTTTCGAAATGTCTTCTATCCAGTATACGCGCCCGTCCTGAACCAGGGCGCTTTGCAGCCGCGTATCCGCGGTCAAAAAGACGGATTCACGCGCCGCCGCACGCAGCTGATCGCGTGTCAAAACGGGCGCGTTTTTCGCGCGATAAACGGGCGGTCCCTGCCCGTCGACAATCTGCGCGGCGACGGTGGATTCGGAAAAGAAGTAGCGGTAATAACCGTTGGTGGGCAGCAGCCCAACCTGCAGACAGCTTTCCCAGAACGCGGCGAACGTCAGACAGAAGCACTCCGGCATTTTGTGAAACGTATAGATGTTGGCAAAGCTCAGCGCGCAGAGCGCGAATCCGGCCAGAAAGACGCAGGGCGGAACCCATGCATATTGCCTGCTTTCGGACACGCGGCATTTGCGGAAGACCACAATTCCGGTTGCCAGCAGCAGCGAAGCCGCAGAGACAAGCGCGCGAACATTGCGCGCTTCTTTCTGCGGCTTCGCCGCTCGGGGATGGGCTACGTTAGGGGCTCTGCCCCTAAGACCCTGCCAGGAACCTGAGGTTCCTGGATCTCCCGCTTTGGGGCCGTGCTTGCGGTTATTTGCGCTTTCTTCCCGCCCCTGTACGCAGGTCGAACATCGCGCGCTCATAGCCGCCGCCTTCTTCCATCGCGCGGCCGACGCCCATGCAAACGCACGCCTGCGGCTCCTCCGCTACGCGGCAGGTAAGCTTTAACTGGCGCGACAGCGCCCGATCTAACGCAAAAAGCTGCGATCCGCCGCCCAGCAGCGTGATGCCATGATCAAACACGTCTGCCGCCAGCTCCGGCGGCGTGCGCTCCAGCACGCCCTGAATCTGCTCGACCAGCGCCTGCAGCGGCTCTTCCAGCGCTTCGGTGATTTCATCCGAATTCACGCGCACCGTCTTGGGCAGGCCGGTAACCATATTGCGCCCGCTCACGTCCATGAAGAGCTGCTCCGTGCGGCGCATCGCGGAGCCGATGGTAACCTTTACTTCCTCCGCCGTGCGCTCGCCGACCATGAGGTTATGCTTTTTGCGCAGGAAGCGCATGATCGTATCGTCGAACGTATCGCCCGCAACGTGCGCGGCCGTGCGCACCACGGCGCGTTCCATCGCCACGACGGAAATATCCGTGATCCCTCCGCCGATATCGACCAGAAGACTTCCGTACGCCTGATCCACCTCGAGCCCCGCGCCCAGCGCGCCTGCGACGGCGGAATCCATCAGCTGCGTGCGGCGCGCGCCCGCATCCAGCGTCGCTTCAACGATCGAACGCTTTTCCATGTCCGTCACGCCGCTGGGGACGCAGACGATCGCGTACGGGCGCATCAGCGCGCGGCGGCCGACGATCTTGTGCAGAAAATAGCGCAGCATGCGCTCGGTAATGTCGAAATCCTGCACGGAGCCGTCGCGCAGCGGGCGGACGACTTTTACGTTTGCCGGCGTGCGGCCCTGCATGCGGCGCGCTTCGTCGCCGACGGCGAGAATATTGCGCGTGTTCGTGTCGATGGCGACCATCGAGGGCTCGCGCAGCACGATGCCGCGCCCCTTCATATAGGCAAGCACCGTCGCGGTGCCAAGATCAATTCCAATGTCGCAGCGCCCCAGCATTTCTTAACTCTCCTGCATCAAATCGAAATCACAACATTTCATTATAACGGCCGTGCAATGGTTTTGCAACTTATTCCTTTACGATAAAGCTCAGCATTACGTAGCCTTCCAGTTCGGCCGTTTTCATTTTTGCCCAGCCGTCTTCGGTTTCCGCTTCGACGATCAGGCGCTGGCCGTTGCGCAGCACGCCGAGAATTTCCGACTGCGTGCTCGGTTCGCGGCGCACGTTCAGCGTCGAATCCACGCCCGCGACGGTGACGGCCGCGTAATACTCGCCCTTGGAAAGGGCGGGCAGGGGCGCGGGAGTCGGCGCAGGCGTGGGGCGCGGCTTGGCGTAACCGAGGCTTTCGGGCAGCGCGTCGATCTGCGTCAGCCCGGCGTCCTGCCATTGAAGCGTGACCCATTCCACGCCGGGGTAATAGAAAGCGAGAATCTCCTCGCACGTTTTGCCGTAAACGCCGGCCATCCGCTGTGCGCCGCGCTGGCTCATGCCTACGCCGTGGCCATAGCGGCGGCTGGATAGGACGAAGCCGTCCTTCGTCTTTTCAACGGTTACCAGTTCGCTCTTGCCGCTGTTGAGTGCAAGGCCGAGCGTACCGCGCACCTGATCGTAAAAATCGAGTTCCAGCGTGAGCGGCTCTTTGAGCATTTCCACCTCGCCCAGCTGCTGCACGCCTGCCGTCGCAGGACCGGTAAAGCGCCGCACGCCCGCGGTGACGGTGAAGCGAAGGGTGCCGTATTGCCGGCTGTCGCCGCCGTAAATGGGGTTGACCGCTTCGATATTCTGCACTTCAAAAAGCCCCACGGCCTCGCCTGCCATCAGCTCGTTTTTGCGGAAGAGCAGCTCGCCCGCCTGCTGCGTGAGCAGGCTGTACAGATCCGCGTTCATTTCCCGCGCGTTTTGCGGAATGACTGCGGTCTTGACGAGGCTTTCCGGGTTTTCAAGATCATATGGGTCGTCGCGCATGTCGAGATAGTCGTAATCGCCCGCGCCCCAGACGTCGGTGGCGAGCGCGGTCTGTCCGCCGTTGGAGGCGGAATAGAAGCATTCGGCGTAGCCGCCCTTATACATGCCGACCAGGCCGCGCGTTTCGTCCACGGCCTGAATGGGCAGCTCAAAGCGCGCGTCCAGTCCCTTGAAGACCTGATCGTCCGTCGTGTCGCAGACGTCGTAATCCTGTGCGGCGCGGCGGGCGGCGCGCTGCATGGCGTACGTGCGCGCCGTGACCGCCTGCGCCTTGAGCGCCTCGAGGGGGAACGTATCGCTCATCTCATACGGTACGACGCCATAGAGGTAGTCCTCAATCTGCATGTTGACGATCACGCGCAGGCAGCCGTCCTGCCGCAGGCTGAAGACGAGATCGCCGCAGTAGAGCGTGTCCTTTTCGCTCTCGTGAATATACGCGCCGCCGGCCGTACCGTCTGCGGAAAGATGGCGGATGAGCGTGAAGCCGCCGCCCATATCGATCGTCGCGCCGCCGACTTCGAGCGCGATGCTGCCGCCGTCCGCGCCGAGCTTGATTTCCGTTCCCGGCTCGAAGCGAAAGCCGCGGTCGCCCTCGACGGTGTACGCGCCTTCCAGCGTCAGCCCCAGCGCTTTCACTGCGCCGAGCGATTGCAGCCAGACGCGCAGCGTTCCGTCCGCCGTCTGCGCGGCGGAGGCGGTTTCAGCTTTTACAGCCGCGCAGGGCGCGGCAAAACACAGGCACAGCGCCGTTAAAAGGGCGAGGAGTTTTCGCATGCGTGTCATCTCCCTTCGCATAACGCAGTCAGTATACAGGATTGGCGGACGTTTGTACAGATGAAACGATTTCCGGAAAAATCACGCTTTACAATATGTCGCGACGAATTGGTCGATGCGCGCGTCGCTGAGCGTGGAAACGACGTTTGTATTCGCCTTCCTGCGCAGATCGCCGGAGATGAGGCCCATCAGGAATTTATCGAACCCGCGCAGTTTGTCAAAATTTACCACGCCGCCCAGCGCGCCGATGACGCACGCATGCTCGCGCATTTTGCGCGGGAAGGCGACCTCCACCTGGTCGGCGACGCTCTTGTTCACATCCTGCACGCAGCACAGGAAAAGCCCGAGGCGCTTTTGCATCAGTTCCGCGCCGTGCGCTTTCAAAAAACGCCTGGCGGTTTTCAGCGGCTGTCCCATATAGACGGACGTGCCGAAAATCACGCCGTCGAAGCCGGAAAGCGCGGGCATTTCGCCCTCGCCGATCGAGTAAAACGTCGTTTCTCCCGGCAGCTTTTTCGCGATGCGTTCGGCGCAAAGGCGCGTGCCGCCGTATTTTGTGGCGTAAGCGATCAGTGTTTTCATACTTGCCTCCCGTATAGAATCCGCGCCCGGCGGGCATGCTGTGCGCGGAGGGTGAAGGAATGATCGGAGTGGTAACGGCGATCGTCGCGGGCGCGGCGATGAGCCTGCAGGGCGTGTTCAACGCCAGGCTTTCGGAAAAAGCGGGCCTTTTTACGTCCGGCGCGTTTGTGCAGCTGGTGGCGGCCGTGCTGGCCGTCGCCGCCGCGTGGATTGTCCGCGACGGACAGGTGCGCCAGCTCGGGGAAACCAGCAAGGTCTACTGGCTCGGCGGCGCGCTCGGGCTTGTCATTACCCTGACGGTGATGCTTGCCACGCGCCGGCTCGGCCCCGGGGCGGCTGTTTCCATTATTCTCGTCGCGCAGCTGCTTACCGCCGCGGCGTTTGATGCGTTCGGCTGGTTCGGCACGGAAAAAGCGCCGTTTACCTGGCGGCAATGGGCGGGGCTTGCGGCGATGATCGGCGGGGTGCTGCTGTTTCAGCGCAGGTGACAGCGCGACTCGACGATGCGCGCGAACTCTTCCAGCAGCGCTGCGTCCCCGGAGGAAAAGCGATCCGGCTCGGGACTGTCGATGTCCATCACGCCGAAGGGCGCGCCGTCCGCGCGGCGCAGCGGGATAACGATTTCCGAGCGCGAAGCGCTGTCGCAGGCGATATGGCCGGGAAACGCATGCACGTCGGGCACGACGAGCGTTTCGTTTTTTTCAAACGCCGTGCCGCATACGCCGCGGCCGGACGCGATGCGTACGCACGCGGGCTTGCCCTGAAAGGGACCGAGCCAGAGCGCGCCGTCTTCTTCAAGCAGGTAAAAGCCGGTCCAGTTGACGTTTTCAAGCGCGCCGGCCAGAAGCGCCGCCGCGTTTGAAAGCGTGGTGACCGCCGGATGCGACGCGTCCAGCAGGGCGCGCGCGTTTTCAAGCAATTCGTTCATGGGGAATATCCCTTCTATACTTTATAATGGATTCACATGCATTGTACAGGCATTTGCCGGAATTGTAAAGGGAGGCTTTCGATGCTGACGGTGCTTTTGCGGGCGACGATTCTGTTTTTATCGGCCGTGTTCGTCGTGCGCGTGATGGGCAAGCGGCAGGTGGGGCAGCTGCAGCCCTACGAGCTGGTTATCGCCATCATGATCGCCGAGCTTGCCGCGACGCCGATGGAGGATATCGGCGTGCCGCTGATTTACGGCATCGTTCCGATGCTGACGCTGATGGTTCTGCACAGCGCGTTTTCCATCGCGAGCGTGAAAAGCCAGCGGGCGCGCGAGTTCCTCAACGGCACGCCAAGCGTGCTCATCCGCCGCGGGGTGATTCAAAAGGACGAGCTGCTGCGCAGCTGCTACAATCTCAACGATCTGCTGGAGGAAATGCGCGCGGCGGGCATCCTCAACCCGGCGGAGGTAGGGACGGCGATTCTGGAAACGAGCGGGAAGATGAGCGTGTTCCCCAAAAGCGCTTACCGCGCCGCCACGCCCGCCGACCTGAATCTCGCGACAGGATACGAGGGCATTCCGCTCACGCTCGTACAGGACGGGGAGATCGAGCGCTCCAACCTGAAAAGGGGCGGACTGGACGAAAGCTGGCTGCGCAGGGCGCTGGAGGGGCTGGGCTTTTCCGAGCCGGGCGAGGTGCTGCTGGCGAGCCTGGATACGGCTGGCATGCTCTTTGTGCAGGGCAGGGGGGAAAAGCCGCGGCTGAAAATCGTACAGGCGCTTGCGCCTGAAAAGGCGGTCTGGTAGCATGCGCGGGAAGGTGCTTTCGATTGTGATCACGCTGCCGCTGCTGCTCGCGCTGGGAATCGGCACGATGACGGCGGCGCGGCATATCTCGCTGGAGGGGCAGCGATACGCCGGGGAGATTCTCTCCGCCATGCGCGCGGGCGAGCCGGAAAGCGCGTATCAGGCCGCAAAGCGGCTGGAGGAAATCTGGCGCGGATGGGAGACATGGCTGCAATTGTGGGTCTGCCACGAGGATACGGACGAGGTGCGCGAAAAGCTGCAGCTCGTCCTGTGCGGGCTGGAGAACGACAGCCGCGCGACGACGCTGGAAAACGCGACGCTTCTGCGCGAGGCGCTCGAACACCTGCATCACCGCGACGACGTGACATGGAGCAACGTTTTTTAGCGTGCAGGGGCTGTTTTTCAAGTAAAACAAAGAAAATTTTCATTTTTTTCTTGAAACCGGCAGGAAAATATCCGGATAGAGACGAATAGCTGAATACGGCGTACGTATCCAGGAAAACAAGGAGGAAATCAAACCATGAACAAATCCGAACTTTGCGCTGCGATCGCCGAGAAAACCGGCATGACCAAGAAGGACGCAGAGAAGTTCACCGGCGCTTTTGTCGAAACCGTGATTGAAAGCATGAAGAAAGGCGAGCGCGTTCAGGTTGTTGGATTCGGCACTTTCGAAGTCCGCGAGCGTCCGGCCCGCAACGCCCGCAACCCGCGTACCGGCGAGACCATCGCCATCGAAGCGAGCAAGGCCCCCGTTTTCAAGGCCGGCAAGACGCTTCGCGAGAGCCTCAACTGATTTAGCAAAAGGCGGAGGGTGTATCTGAAAAATTCCCTGAGACTCCATCACGGCGTCTTTTCCGCCATTTCGGCGTCGGGAAGCTTGGGGCAATCCCGCACAATATCGCGCAAAGGCTGACGGACGCCTTTACGCCGTCTGCTGCTTGCAGCTTTCTTGACGTACCGCCGGTACGCCTGCGAAATCTGCAATTCGCATCCGACGCAAATCCATCTCGTCATCCTTCACGCGAATTATGCGGTATTGCCCCCGATTTAGCCCCGCTAAACCTTCGGCTTCCCTCCTTGAACTGACGAAAAATCCGCTCGTGCTGTCGCCTCTTCCTTTTTCAGATACACCCCAGGGCCCGTGCGTTTGCACGGGCTCTTTTTGAAATAAGGAGGAGAAAACGATATGCGACTGGATAAGTATTTGAAGGTTTCCCGCATTATCAAGCGCCGCACTGTTGCCAACGACGCGTGCGACGGCGGGCACGTCTGCATCAACGGCAAGGTGGCCAAGCCGGGCGCGGAGGTCAAAATCGGCGATGTGCTCGAGATTCGCTTCGGCGATCGTGCAAGCCGCTACGAGGTGCTGTCCATCAGCGAACACGCCCCCAAGGCCGAGGCGGCGGATATGTACCGCACGCTCAATCCGTGAGCGTCTGGGCGGTGATCGTGGCCGCAGGAAGCGGCACGCGCATGGGGCTTTCCATCAATAAAACGCTGGCGGCGCTGGGCGGAGAGACGGTATTGGAGCGCTCGGTGCGCGCGTTCGACGGATTGACGGACGGCGTCGTGGTCGTCTATCGCGCGGAGGACGAGGAAACGGTGCGGGCGCTTAATCTGCCCGTAACGCTCGCGCCCGGCGGCGATACGCGTCAGGCCTCGGTGCTCAACGGCCTGCGCGCGCTGCCGGAGGACGCGGAAATCGTCCTCGTGCACGACGCGGCGCGCCCGTTTGTTACGCGGCAAATCATTGCAAGGTGCATCGAATCCGTGCAAAAATACGGCAGCGGCGTGGCCGCCATGCCGGTAACCGATACGATCAAGCGCGCGGACGAGAACGGCTGCGTGCAGGAGACGCTGCCGCGCGAGACGCTCTGGGCGATGCAGACCCCGCAGGCGTTCCGCGCGGCTGAGCTGCGCGCGGCGATTGAAACGCTGCAGGCGCGCGGCGAAAGCGCGACGGACGATGCGCGCGCGATGGAAGCCTGCGGGCATACCGTGCGCCTTGTCGAGGGCGAGGCGGGCAATATCAAGCTTACGCGGCCGGAAGATCTGGTCATCGCGCGGACGCGTATTCAGAAAAACGGGGGTGAACCGATGCTGCGCATGGGACACGGATACGACGCGCACAGGCTGGTCGAGGATCGCAAACTGATCCTGTGCGGCGTGGAAATCCCATACGAAAAGGGGCTGCTGGGCCACAGCGACGCGGACGTTGCGCTGCACGCGCTGATGGACGCGCTGCTGGGCGCGCTGGCGCTGGGCGATATCGGCGGCCATTTCCCGGACAGCGACGCGCAATACAGGGGCGTCTCGTCGCTGCTTTTGCTGCGGGAGGTGGCGGCGCTCCTCGCCGCGCAGGGCGCGGCTGTAAACAACGTCGACGTGACGATCCTCGCGCAGCGGCCGAAGCTGAAGCCGTACATCGAGCAGATGCGGCGCAACGTCGCCGGCGCGCTGCAAATCGACGTTTCCCGCGTCAGCGTGAAGGCCACGACGACCGAAGGCATGGGCTTCGAAGGCGAAGGGCTCGGCGTTTCCGCGCACGCCGTGGCGCTGGTAGAAGGCTGAAAAAAATGCCCGCGTTTTCTTTTGCGGAAAGCGCGGGCATTTTTTTATTTTTTTACCGTGCCGCAGGCGCGGTATTTTTCGCGCGTAGCCGCGCCGCCGCGGAGATGGCGCTCCGCTTTATTCTGCGAAAGCACCGCCGCCGCCTCGCGCGCCAGCGCGCTGTCCAGGCGCGCCACGCGTTCCGTTACGTCCTTGTGAATCGTCGATTTGCTTACGCCGAAAATCTTTGCCGTTTCGCGCACCGTCGCGCGGTGCTCGACAATATACTCGGCTGCCTTCAGGATGCGCTTTTCCCTTTCCCCGCGCACAAAACACACCTCCATGGCGTTTTTGGCAGCTTATGCGGGGAAAAAGGAACATTTTCCGGTTCAGCCCTGCAGGATTTCCCGTTGCGCTTTTTTTGTCAGCTTTTCAAAAACCAGCGCGTGCGATTTGCGGCAAAGATCGCGCAGCAGCTCGTCCGACACGCCGCCGTCGAGCAGGACGGAGATCCAGCAGCGCTTATCCATGTAAAAGCCGGGGAGAATCTCGGCGTATTCGCTGCGCAGCAGCTCCGACAGCGCGGGATCGCATTTGAGCGTAAGCAGTTTGTGGCCGCCGAAAAGCTTGTGCTCCGCGCCGGGCGCGCAGACGGCGGCGAACATCTTGCCGCCTACCTGATAGCGCGTCCAGCCCCATTCGGCCTTGAAATCCTTCGTCGCGCCGGGCAGGGAGAGCAGATATTCGTCCGCCCAGGGGTAACGGTTTTCCGGCTCGGGCGGCCAGACTTTTTCAAACCGTTCGAACACGACGGGCGTATCTTCACTAAATTCAAGGCCGCAGGCGGCCAGCTCGGCCGTGAAGAACGGCTCGTGAACCGAACGCCAGTGATTAAGCGACAGATCGCCTTCGCCCTCAAGCGCGGCCTGCTCCGCAGTGATTTTGCAGTAAGGGAGAATTTCGACCTGCGCCGTGCGGATGATGCAGACCGCGTCGCCGTGCGAATCGAGAATCACGCTGTAATCCCCGGCCTGCGGGATGCGCGCGCCTTCTTTTTCATATACAGCCTGCGCGGACGAGGTCGCGCGCTTTATGCCGGCGAGCGTCAGCGCGGCCAGCTCGTCCGCCGCTGCGCCGAAGGGCCAGGCTTCGTAGGGGATCTGTTTATCAGTGAATTGCCGCCACATTTCCTGAGGTGTCATGGGAGCCTCCTTTTCGCATGTATAAAAGCATTGTAGCAGGTATGCACGGCCGATACAATCCCGACAGCATGCACCGCAAAAATTTTTACCTAAACTTGACAAATAATTGACAAACCCGCTCGCAGGGTATATAATTACGATACAAATTTTTAGGAAAGGAATGTGCCTTTGTATGAAAAAACTGTGGGCAATTCTCCTTACCCTTGCGCTGATGCTCAGCTGCTGCGCGTTTGCGTCCGCTGACAGCGTTGCTTCCGACGAACTGATCGCCGCCGCTCAGGCCGAGGGCGAACTGGTCGTTTACGGTTCCTGCGAAGAACCTTACCTTGCCGCCGCCGCCAAGCATTTTGAAGAGCTTTACGGCATCAAGACGCTCTATCAGCGCCTTTCCACCGGCGAAGTGCAGGCCAAGATTTCTGAAGAAGCCGGCAATCCTTCTGCGGACGTCTGGTTCGGCGGCACGACCGACCCCTACAACGAGAGCGCCAAGAACGGCCTTCTCATGGCCTATGAAGCCAACAACGCCAAGGATCTCGTCTCCGATATGTATCGCGACGCGGATGGCTACTGGTACGGCATCTATAAGGGCATCCTGGGCTTCATGGTGAACACCGAAGAGCTCCAGCGCCTGGGCCTGGAAGCTCCCAAGGGCTGGGACGATCTGCTCAAGCCCGAATATAAGGGCCTGATCTGGCTGTCCAACCCGAACACCGCCGGCACCGCCAAGCTGGTCATCAACACCATGGTGCAGATGAAGGGCCACGACGAAGCGATGAAGTATTTTGTCGAGCTCGACAAGAACATCGCGCAGTACACCAAGTCCGGCTCCGGCCCGTCCAAGAAGGTCGGCATCGGCGAGTGCGTGATCGGCATCGGCTTCCTGCATGACGGCATCACCCAGATCCTTGACGGCTACGACAACATCGAGTTGATCATCCCGTCCGAGGGCACCTCCTTCGAAATCGGCGCCACCGCCATCTTCGAAGGCTGCGCGCATCCCAACGCCGCCAAGCTGTGGATCGAATACGCGCTGTCTCCGGAATGCGTCGAGCTTGCTGACGACGCTGCTTCCTATCAGTTCCTGGTTATCAAGACCGCGCAGCAGCCCGCTGTCGTCGAACCTTTCGGCCTCGATCCCGATAACGTGATCGATTACGATTTCGAAGACGCCAAGGAGAACACCTCCAAGTACGTCGCCGATTTCTTCGACGCGCTGGGCGCCGCCGCTGACGGCCGCTTCAAGACCGAATAATCTCGCCTTTCGTTTTTCCTTTCGGGGGATCGGGCAGCGCCCATCCCCCGTTTGTGTATTTATTTGCTTGAGAGAGGGGAGAAACCCGCGTGAGCCGACGCCAGAGCGCGCAGCTGGACCGGAAAAAATTCTTTGCCGATCCGGTGATGCTGATCGCGATTTTTGTTCTGATCGTATTTCTTTCGCTGTTTATTCTCTATCCGCTGGCGATGCTGATGGGCGACAGCATCATCGTCCGCCAGACGAACCTGTACCCCGCCGGGAGCCTTGTCGGCGAGGAAATTGCGCTGTATGATAAAAACGGCGCGCAGGCGGATAAAACCAGCGGCGAAGCCGCCTATGTGAAATTGACGAACGACGACGGCGAGCGGCTGGTCGCCGTGCGGGATGGGAAGGGCTTTTTTCATTCGCGCATGAGCGCGAAGGAGGCTTACGCCGACCTCGCGCGGGCAAGCCTCGAACTGGTCAACGGCAAGGGCAAGCAAACGTACGTTTCGCTCGCCGCGCTGAAGGATTCCGACAGCTGCCTGTTTATGAAAAACGGCCGCGCCACGACGGCCGCGCAGACGGAAGCCGACGCGCTTTATGTGAAGGTGCAGCAGAAGGAAGTTACCTTTGCCGCCTTCCCGCGCATTTTCGGCGAGACGACCTTCCGCACCGCGTTCACCAACACGCTGACGCTCGGCGCGATCACCGGCTTCGGTTCGGTGCTGATCGGCCTGCTGTTTGCATATGTGGACTGCTACGTGCATGTGCGCTCGAAGATCATGAAGAAAATGTTCGACGTGGTCTCGATGCTGCCGGTCGTGTCCCCGCCGTTTGTGCTTTCGCTTTCGATGATCCTGCTCTTCGGACGCGGCGGTTTGGTGACGCGCAAGCTGCTGGGCATCTATGACAGCGACGTTTACGGGCTCAAGGGCATCGCCATCGTGCAGATCATGACGTTCTTCCCGGTATGCTATCTGATGCTCAAGGGCCTGCTGAAGAATATCGATCCTTCCATGGAAGAAGCTTCGCGCAACATGGGCGCGAGCCGCTGGAAAGTGTTTACCACGGTGACGCTGCCGCTGCTGCTGCCGGGCCTCGGCAACGCGTTTCTTGTGACGTTTATCGAATCGGTTGCCGATTTTGCCAACCCCATGATCATCGGCGGCAGCTACGATACGCTCGCAACGACCATTTACCTGCGCATCACCGGCGGCACGTACGATACCACCGGCGCGGCGGCGATGGCGGTCGTGCTGCTTTCGCTGACGATCTGCCTGTTCCTCGTGCAGAAATACGTCCTGGAGCGCAAGACGACCGCGACGCTGACCGGCAAGGCCAGCCGCGAGCGCGCGCTGATCGATGACAAGAGCGTGCGCATCCCGCTGAGCACGATGTGCTGCGTCATTTCCGCGTTCGTCATTCTGATGTACGTGTCGATTCCGTTCGGCGCGCTGTTCAAGCTCTGGGGGCGCGATTATTCGCTGAGCCTGAAGTGGTTCCAGCAGCTCTTCCGCGATGACGGCATCAAGGCGTTCAAGGATTCGTTCATCCTTTCGCTGATCGCATCGCCCATTACGGCGCTGCTTTCGATGGTGATTTCCTATCTCGTGGTCAAGAAGAAATTCAAGGCCAAGGGGTTCATCGAGTTTACGTCCATCCTCGCCATGGCAGTGCCCGGTACGGTGCTGGGCGTGGGCTTCATCCGCGGGTTTGCAAACGGCGTGTTCCGCACCGGCTTCATGCAGGGCATTTACGGATCGGGTACGATTCTGGTGATCGTCTTCGTCGTGCGCTCGCTGCCTGTCGGCACGCGCAGCGGTATTTCCGCCCTGCGGCAGATCGATAAATCGATCGAAGAATCGGCCTACGATATGGGCGCGGGCAGCGGCCGCGTGTTCATGACCGTCACCCTGCCGCTGATCAAGGATTCGTTCTTCTCCGGCCTGGTGACGACGTTCGTGCGTTCCATCACGGCCATCAGCGCCATTATCCTGCTGGTAACGCCCAAGTATCTGCTCATCACCTGCCGCATCAATGAATTTGCGGAGAAGGGCGCGTACGGCGTGGCCTGCGCGTACGCGACGATCCTGATCCTGATCGTATACGCGGCGATCCTGCTTATGAACCTGGCAATGAAATTCTTCGGCACCAGCAGAAAAATCCGTGGAGGCGAAAAGGCATGAAAGAAAAGAAAGGCGTGCGCCTGGAGCATATTTCCAAGATCTATAAAGACCCGAAGACGGGCAAGGATTTCTACGCCGTCAAGGATACGAACCTCGATATCGCGCCGGGCAGCTTTGTGACGCTGCTGGGTCCGTCCGGCTGCGGCAAGACGACGACGCTGCGCATGATCGCCGGCTTCGAAAGCCCGGACGAGGGCGAAATCTATCTCGGCAACGAGCCGATCAACGCCCTTACGCCCAACAAGCGCGATACGGCGATGGTCTTTCAGAGCTACGCGCTGTTTCCGCATTACAACGTTTTTGACAATGTGGCGTACGGCCTGAAGCTGCGCAAGGTGCCCAAGGACGAAATCCAGAAGCGCGTGACCGATATTCTCGCGCTGGTGGAGCTTTCCGGCATGGAGCAGCGCATGACGAACCAGCTTTCGGGCGGCCAGCAGCAGCGCGTAGCGCTGGCCAGAGCGCTCGTCGTCGAGCCCGGCGTGCTGCTGTTCGACGAGCCGCTTTCAAACCTCGACGCGAAGCTGCGCGTGCAGATGCGCACCGAGATCCGCCGCATTCAGCAGATGCTCGGCATCACGGCGATTTACGTCACGCACGATCAATCCGAGGCGATGTCCATCTCCGATCAGGTAATCGTCATGAACAAAGGCGTCGTCGCGCAGATCGGTTCCCCGATGGAAATTTATTATCACCCGAAGAACGAGTTCGTGGCCGATTTTATCGGCGAGGCGAACTTCCTGCGCGGCAAGGCCGTCGCGGTCGACGGGCAGGATGTGACGGTTGAAATCAACGGCCATCGCGTTGTGGCGACGTCGGATAAATCTCCCGCGCAGGGCGCGGAATGCGAGATCGTCCTCCGTCCCGAAGCGGCCGTCCTCGGCGACAGCGGCGATCTTCCCTGCGAGGTGACGCTGAGCTGCTTTATGGGCTCGTATCAGAATTATCACGTCAAGATGGGCGATACGATCGTCAAGATTGCCGATAACTGCCCCGTCAACAAGAAGATTTATCAGGTGGGAGATCAGGCGTTTATCTCGTTCTCCAAGGATTGCGTACACCTGCTGTAAAGGCGGGGCATGGGCGGGCGCTCGCACGGGATGCGGGCGTCCGTTTTTTATGCCGCGACAATCCACGGCGCGCCTTGCGCGTCTAATGGGTGTAAAGCGCTTTGCACGCAAGGAGGATGAACGATGACCCGAGAAAATTTCGCGGAGCGGGTGACCGCGGCGCAGGGACGGCTGTACCGCGTCGCGCGCGGCTACCTGCGTCAGGAGGCCGATTGCCTGGACGCGGTATCCGAGGCGATCGCGCGGGCATGGCAAAAGCTCGCCACGCTGAGGGAGGAGCGGTATTTCGATACCTGGCTTACGCGCATTCTCATCCGCGAGTGCGTGAACATTCAGCGCAGACAAAAGCGCGTCGCGCCCATGGAGACGCTGCCGGAGCGTGCGTCCATACCGAGCGAAAACGAGGCGCTTTGCGCTGCGCTGGACGAACTGCCGCAGAAGCTGCGCACGGTCGTGGTGCTGCATTACATGGAGGGATACGCTGTCGATGAGATTGCACGAATATTGCGTACGCCGCGTGGAACGATTTGCTCGCGGTTGAAAACGGCGAGAGAGAGGCTGCGCGCGTTGCTGGAGGAGGGAGAAAAATGACGCAAAACGATTGGCGCATGGCATATGAGCCGCTGCCGCCGCAGTTGGAAACACGTGTGAAGCGCGCGCTGGCTGCGTTGGACGATGCGTCGAAGCGGCGTTTTCAGGTTCGAACGGCCGTGTTAGTGCTGGCGCTTGTGCTTGCGCTTTGCGGTGTGGCGTGCGCTGTTTTTGAAAGCCGCACGGTGGAACTGTTCGGCCGGTTTTACGGCGAAGGAACAAAGCGCGAGCTGCTTTCCGGCGATTTGGCCGGAGTGGGGCAGAGCGTGCGGTTGGGAGAGGTTGTTTACACGCTCGACGATGCGGTTTATAAAGACGGAACAGTCTATGCCAGCGGCACCATTCGTCCGGCCGACGGCGTGAACGTCGTGCTGCTGGCGGAGGATTACAGCGTGAACGACCCGGCGGGCTATCTGCTGTTTTACGGCGAGGAGGAAA
>CAKTTL010000061.1 GCA_934615235.1 uncultured Clostridia bacterium | reverse complement strand
GCCGCAACCGTCAAACCAAATAGATTTTCACTCATAGCTTCTCCATTCCGCAGGGATAGGCGCTCCGCGCTGTCTGCTGCTCTTGTGTTACGACCTGATAAAAGCTGTATCCGCCGGAGAGATGGGCACAGGTGAAGCCGTACTGCGTCAAAAGCCGACAGGCCAGATAACTGCGAAGCCCTGTCTGGCAATTCACATAGACGGGCTTGTCCCGGTCTAACTCGTCCAAATGCTCCCGCAGATCGTCCAGCGGAATATTGCGGAATCCATTCAAGTGCCCACGCCGATATTCGCCCTCTGTACGGACATCCAGCAGTGTCGCATTGCCATCGCAAGGCAAGTCCTCAACCTCATTCCAATGGAACTGCCGTACCTTCCCGCTCTCCAAATCCTCGATCATAAAACCGGCCATATTGACCGGGTCTTTGGCAGAGGAATAGGACGGCGCATACCCACTGCATGACCCGTGCAGCGGATGATTTTGTTTCGCTTGGACTGCACTGTGATGCAGTATGCTATTTGGGCGATGCAGTAGAAGGCGGCAACATAGAGTTCCTGATGGATATGTCCCGCATGCAACAGGAGCAGTTCGCTCGCGTGGATGCGCCTGTTTACTATGTTTTAGGTAACCATGACTTTGATTATTTTGCAGAGCACCGTGAAACGCTGTCCCGCATGGAATTGCCTTTTTTCGAATACATGCAAAAGCAGCCGCAATGGCATACGCAAGCAGACATTCGCGACATGTGCTTTACAGCAGATTTGGGGCCTTTCGTGCTGTGCTTCCTGACAGATCATGCAGACCCTGCGGGGCGCTGGTATACCACGCATGGCGAGATCCGCGGCGACGCAAGCCTGTATCCTTATACGGAGGCGGATTATCAGTCGCTTCGGGATCGTCTTGCCGCGCTGAACAAACCGTTGATTACTTTATCTCATTATTCATTTGCCGGCGGCAATCGTGCAGCGCCGCTGTTTGATCGGTTTCTTCCCTTGCCTGCGCAGGAGCGCATTCATTTCTATGGACATGCGCATATCGGCGATGCGGTTTGGGCTGGGAAAGATTGCTATCGCAAGATTGCTGCGGTGGACAACCAGCCCATTATTCAAGTGAATGTCGCTTCTCTTGAAAATTATCGCGGAAGCGCGATTCGCTCCGTTATTCTGGAATGGTACGAAACGGGAGAGATTGGCGTCTGCTTCCGCAATCATACGCGCGCCTGCTGGGACGATTATCTTCTCGTTTCCCCGAATGACCGGGTCGAACGTAACGAGGAATAATGATCTCCGAAACCCGACGACTGTTATAAGCTGCTCATTTTAACCTGGTATGGTTATAAATGGGTGGCTTTTGCTTATCGAGAAGATTATGGTAATTTTATCGAATCCCAAAATCTGTTTCAGTACGCTTTTGGTTCCTCACTTTCTTTTTTGGGTGGGAAAGTTTACAAACACAGCTGCCTAAACACGGCATGAGGAAGCTAAAAAATCAGAATAAAACAGGAGGAAAAAAACGGTTGCTTTTCGAATAAATACACAAAAAACTAGAGGCGGATTGGTTGAAGAGGGCAAATTCATTAAAAGCGTGTCGGCCTCGAAATAACATCGCGCGATCTCATTAACAGGGAAAGAGAGAATCGCTTCTCAAAGAAGCGAAATGAGAATGATGGATATTCATGGAAAACATGCGGATCTTTCCATAGCGCGTCCTGACGCGCTGCAAAAAATTGCGCACGCTCTTTCATCTCCTACGCGGCTGGAAATTCTGCGTCTGCTTCGGCAGCACTGCATGAATGTAGGCGAAATTGCAGCCGCGCTTGATATTCCCGTGTCCACAGCAGCGCTGAGCATAAAAATACTGGCGGAAGCTGGAATCATTACCGCCGAATCGCAGCCCGGCGTTCGAGGCGCAATCAAGTTATGCAGCCGCCGGCTGGACAGCGTTTCAATCGATCTTGCTCCGCCGGATGCGCATCAGGCAACCTATCTGACGCTGCAAATGCCGATCGGCGGATTCAGTCTGGCGGAGGATATTCAGCCCACTTGCGGTATCGCGGGGGAGTCTGGTTTTATCGGCGATGTAGACTCAGCGCTCTCCTTTTACGTGCCTGAACGCTTTGGAGCGCAGTTGATCTGGTTTCGAAGCGGCTTTCTGGAATACCGTTTTTCCGTTCCGATGATGACGAACCTCGTTCCCGAGTGGATAGAGGTTTCGTTTGAAGCCTGCTCGGAAGCGCCGATGTATCGCGATCCCTGGAAAAGCGATATTACGCTGAAAATCAACGGAATGAGAATTGGAACGTGGTGCTGCCCATGCGACTGCGGCGGCCGTCGTGGAGCGTTGACGCCGGAATGGTGGAGCGAGCTTTCCACACAGTTTGGGTTTCTTAAAACCTGGAGAGTTGACGAAACAGGAAGTTATTTGGAAAAAGAGCGCATGAGTGACACAAAGCTATCAGAGCTTCGGCTGCAGGAAGCGTCTTATTTCAGCATTCGCATCGGCGTGGAGAAGAATGCAGCAAATGTAGGCGGTATCAATCTCTTCGGGGAACATTTCGGAGATTATCCCCAACCGCTTGTTGTTCGTATCGGCTACCATATCGCATGATTTTACAATCAAACAATTTGATGGCTTGATGTAAACAGAAACAGATTATATGGAATAATCTAAATCTATTGACATGCATTTCAAATGATGATACACTTTATGCACAGAAAGAGCAGCACAATTCTGTACAATGTATGGTTATAAATGGATACGGTTCACGATTAATTCTACAGCAATAATGTTTGCGGCCTCGTTAAAAATTTTCAGGCGAAGCCTGCCGGAAACGATTCCCTGCCGCAAGGAAGCGGCAAAAAATAGAAGGAGGTTTTCTAAAATGAAGAAAACTCTGTCTGTGGTTCTCGCTCTGCTGATGGTGCTCGCCGCGATCCCCGCGTTCGCTGCGCCCGTCGAGATCGACTACTGGTCCGTGTTCACCGGCGCCGACGGCGCGACGATGCAGGGCATGGTCGATGAATTCAATGCCTCGCAGGACGAAGTTCATGTCAATCACACGCCGATGACGGCTGACGACCTTTATCAGAAGATCCCGATGACGGTGCAGACTGGCACCGGCGTGCCGGATGTGACGATCGTCCACATCGAGCGCATTCCGAACTTCGTCTCTCAGGAAATGCTTTACAGCTATGACCTCGACCTGATTGCCGAAGCCGGCGTGAAGCAGGAAAACTACAACGCGGCCGCCTGGGCGCGCACGGACATCGACGGCGAGCATTACGGCATCCCGCTCGACGTGCACTCCTATGTGACCTATTACAACAAGGATCTGTTCGACAAGTATGATCTGAACAGCTATGTCGAAGACGGCTACCTCACCTTCGACGAGATCAAGGAACTTGGCGATAAGGCCCGTGCCGCCGGCTGGGAAGGCGACATCTTCAACCTCGGTTGGATGCGTGCGCAGCTGCTGGGCTACTACGCGCAGCTGAAGGCCGATATGGCGCTCACCTCCGACGGTACCGCTCCCGCGATCAACAACCCCGAAATGAAGCAGGTCTTCGAAACGATGAAAGATCTGTTCGAAGGCGGCTACACCACTGTCAAGAACACGGACTATTCCTCCAAGTTCTATGGCGGCGAACTGCTGGTCTGGACTGAAGGCATCTGGATGAAGGCCGCCGTTGTGGATGCGGGCATCAACTTCGGCATGCTGCCGGGCGTCTGCTTCGACGCTTCCAACGCCAAGAGCTGGACTTCTTCCCACAACTTCGTGCAGTTTGCGGATGAAAACCGTACCGAAGAAGAAGACCTCGCCGTTGCGAAGTTCATCAACTGGATGGGCGAGCATTCCCTCACATGGGCGAAGGACGCCGGCCAGTGCCCCGCGCACCTGTCCATCAACGACGTTGCTGAATTCAAGGATATGCCGCAGGCCTTCCTGGCGGATCCGGAGCGCTCCGATGAACTGGCCATCTACTACTATCAGTACTGGGGCCTGTTCGACACCGCTTTCTCCCGCGTTGGTTGGGACTTCGTGGACGGCACCATCAGCATCGATGATGCGCTTGCGCAGATCGACACCGAAATCGCCGATGCGATTGCCGCGCAGTAATTACATAGCATAACCCAGGAACGGGGCGGGCAGGGAAATCTTCCCGCCCCTTCACTTTTATTGAATGGAAAGAGGTGTCGTAATGGCACGTTCTAAGTTGGCGGCGCTGTTGGCGCTGGCCTTCATTGTGTTATTCTGTTTTTCTGGCCTTACCGCGACAACAACAGTGAAAGAAACAACGGCCAGTATCGACATGTCGCTTCCTAAGGTGCTCTTTTCTCTTTCCAGCGCAAGCACACTGCTGCTTCCGCTGGCGATTTGCGCAATGGTGTGCGCTTTTGTTGCGCTGATGCTGAAGCGTAGCAACGTCGGCGCGCTTTTCGCGCTTGTTTCCCTCGTGAGCTTCGGTCTGTTCCTGCTGTTTTTCTCGCTTGAAAAAACAAATTCCGCGCTATATAATTCGCTGAGCGCACAGCTGAAGGCGCTGGAAGTAAAATTCAAAAAACGCGACGTAAAAGAAATCAGCGTCGTTTTCAATGCGTTTTCTTTTCTGACGCTTGCGTCGGCGGCGCTGACGCTTCTTCTCAGCTTTCCAAAGTTGAAGACGGACGCGGATCGGCGCGCGCTGGGGCGCGATCTGGCGCCGTACGCTTACATTGGACCGCATCTGTTCTTTTTTGTTATCTTTTTTATCACCCCCGCCATTTATGGCGTTTACGCTGCGTTCACCAAGTGGGATCTTTTCAACGAGCCTGTTTTCAATGGCCTGGCGAACTTCAAGACCCTGCTGTTTGATTCTTCGAATACATATTACAAACAGCTGCGTAACGGTCTTTGGAATACGATAAAATTTGTGCTGTATTCGGTGCCATTTTGTATCGTCGTGCCGCTGTCGGTTGCCGTTGCGCTGCAGACGCGTTTCCGCACCAACAAGTTCTATCAGGCGATTTATTACCTGCCGAGCCTTCTTTCGATTTCAACCGTTACGCTCAGCTGGCGCTACATGTTCAGCTTTGATTACGGCGTCGTTAACAAACTGCTCGGCTCTACGGCGAACTGGTTCACGCCGCCCTATACATGGATTATGCTGGTTATCGTCACCGTCTGGTGGTGTAACGGCGGCACGATGGTTATCTATCAAAGCGCGCTCGCATCCATCCCGACGGATCAATATGAAGCGGCGGGAGTCGACGGCGCGGGGCCATGGGCGAAGTTCGTTAACGTCACGCTTCCTGGCATGCGTTATCCTCTTGCTTACACGTTCGTTATGACGGTTATTGCACAGTTCAATATTTATGGACAGCCTTCTATCATGGTCGGCTTCGCCAACCAGGAGGCCAACGCGGTGCTGCTAATGTATGTGTATGAAAACGCTGTAAAGAAACAGGTGGCCGGTATGTCTGCTGCCATGGCGCTGATTCTGGGCCTGTGCATTATGCTCGTCTCCTTTGCGCAGATGAAGATGATGCGGGCTAACTCGCCGGAATAAGGAAAGGAGGGCATAAAGATGGTTAAAAGCAAAAAAGCCAGATGGGTTGCTTTCGTTTTCCTGTTCCTGCTGGGCGTCGCCTGGGTCGCGCCGATTTTCTGGCTGATTATCAATTCCTTCAAATATGACGCAGATTTTATTACATCCTTCGCCAACATCAAAGGTCCCGGGGATTATCTGAGTCGCCTCATTCCGCGCAAATGGACGGTTGTAAACTATATTGAAATGTTTGTCGGTGGAAGCGGCACAAACACTACGGCCAACCTGCCCGCAATGTTCAAAAATTCGTTCATCGTGTCCATCGCCGTAACGATCGGCGTGCTCATTATCACCTCGCTCTCCGCTTTTGCCTATGAACGTTTGAATTTCAAAAACGGCAATAAGATTTTCTGGGCGTTGATGTATATGAGCATGTTCCCAAACGTCGTGGCGTTACTGCCGATGTTCCGCATCGCCAACGCGCTCGGCTGGGTGAACAACCTGAACGCGCTGATCTGGCCTTCGATGTCAGGTGTGTTCAATATTTTCCTCATCCGCAACTTCATGAAGGGCATCCCCAAGGCGCTGGATGAAGCGGCGACGATCGACGGGGCAAACAGTTTCCAGGTTTACCGTCTGATTATCATGCCTTCCATTAAACCGGTCATGATCGTTGTTGCGATTTTTGCCTTTAACGGCGCATGGAACGATTATCTCTGGCCAACGATCGTCATGACGGACGTCAACAACCAGACGTTGACGGCGGGTCTTCGTCTGCTCAGCGGTCAATATGAGCAAAAATGGGCGCACATGATCGCGTCCTGTCTCGTTTCCATGATACCGCCTTTCCTGCTGTATCTGTTTGCGCAGAAATACTTCCTGCAGGGAATTTCGGTGCAGGCGGGAGTTAAGGGCTAAGCCGAATAAAAATATTCTATAATTAAAAGACTCGTAGCAGTGGAAAGTTTCATGTTTTGAAGCTGCTACGAGTTTTTGCATATATCAGTTTCATGAGGAGAAATTAGATTAATCTCATCGTTGTGACAAGTTGTCGTGCGGCGTCGGCTATTGCGAGGCGAAGCCTCCTTTTCTTTCATGAAGTTGACGGTTTCTCAGGGCTGCTGCACAAAACGCAAAAGCTGTGAAGAATCCAGTGTCAAAATTATATTATCGAGTATAATCAAGTTTTCCACAATTGTATGCTCATAACGTCAGCCCAAAAACTGTCGGGGGCTTTCCTTCGGTTGTCGTCCAGATTCGTAGAGTCATTCATTTGCGCGAATCTTTTTTCATTTCGCTTCCAACATTGTGAAATATTCGGGATTGCTCATCGGCAATTTTACGAAATTCATTTGGCGTAACATCCTCCGTTTTTTTGAAGACGCTGATAAAATAAGAAGGCGACATAAAGCCCGATTGTTCGGAGATTTCGTTAACTGTTAAATCAGTTGTCAGCAAAAGATCCCGAGCATGCTCGATACGCAGGTCGTTCAGATACTTGCGAAAATTGATGCCGATCAGCGTTTTGAACATGCGGCTTGCAGTATATATCGATACAGATAAATGTTCCGCAACTTCATTCATGCTGAACAATGGATCAGTGAAGCGTTCTCCAAGGAACGCAACCAGATCAGCACACATTCGATCGTTGGCTGAGTTGATTTCTGCCTGACGCTGCAGGCGCGCCTGATCCAGAATGCTGAGGAAACGCTCGCGAATGGTTTGAATACTGCTTTCCTGCAAAAGCAGGGCCAACGGTTCCACGTCCAGACGAAGACCAACGCTGTTTCCCATGCGGCGATACATGTCGATTAGCTGGTAGCATGCATACCGTTTGGTGGAAGCGGATGACGCTTCTTCAAGAATACGCTGGAAAGCACGATCTGCGTAGCTTAGCATTTCCTCATCGCCTTCGTGGATTGCCTGGGCCAGACGCCCCATTTCCTGCGAATCTTCGTCCGGAAAGAGGGGAGCGTTCGCTCCCGGATCGATACGCATACGCTCCGACGATTCGGACGATGCGTTCAGCGCGCGACAAGCGCCAAGATAAGCGTTAAACAGATTTTCGGGCGCGTCCACCGCAGCGCTGCATCCCAAAGGTACTGTCGGCTGCGGAATCAGCTGCTGAATTGTTTCTGAAAGAAGCCTGAGGGATTCCGCAGACTTGTCTCTCTGCCCACAGACAAAGGCTAAATGACCGCCTCCGCACATTTCAATCGCATAAACAGGACTTCCGACAGTGTTGCGTCCAATAATATCTGTAACGTTTTCCACAAGCTCCAGCGGTGCGCAGACGACCCGATAAAAAGGCATGTTTAGCCTCAACAGCTGTACATCTGTATCGGAAACACGGCGCCCAATCAGAAGATTTTCCATCGTTCTGTCGGCTATCATCATATTTTTTTCGTACAGTTCCCAGGTTAATCGCCCTTTATCCTCTACGACCTGTCGATAGCCTGCCATAATAGAATCCAATTCTGGCGCGTTTTCCGCGCTTTCACCGCCGTGAATGAAGGAGACCAGCCGCGCCAATGGACGGTAATTCAGAAAAACTACCGTACCCATTAAACTTATACAAAGAGCAATGGCAAGCAGCGACAAAAGCAGCGCGTTATGGCGAATTGCGTCCATGTTCTGCTGCAACAGGGTTCTATCCATCTGTACGGTTACGCGGTAGCCTCGCGTGCTTGTCTTGGAGCAGACAAGTCCGGTCGAACCGGCGTGTTCACTCCCCTTATTGAGGGTTGTATGCAGGAAAATCGGATCATTGTTGCAATCAATGGATATGATTTCTGCGCCATTGGGAAGTTCATTTTTTAAGCTGGCCAGCAGCGTTGAGGGGGTAATTAGAAATATCGCATAGCGTGGAACAGACTTGTTTGCACCTACTCGCATCGGCAGAATATATAGCAGATTTTCTCCCATATCCTTCATGGGAGCGAAGCCGCCTTTCTCCTGGTGTTCTGCCAGCAACTGGTAGAAACGGTCCAGAGGAAGGTTGAGATAAAAACTGGAAAACCCGCTGATTTGATATTTTCCCGTCAAGGCATAGACCTCTTCGGTAGCGGTGTTGACCAAGGCAAAATCTTTCACGAATGGAATGGCTACGCCATAATATTTAATCTGCTCCAACGCTTCAATCTGACTTTGAACCGAACTGGACAACACGCTCTCATACAGCTTGGGGGAGAGCATCAGGCGCATTTGCGTATTTGTCATGCTGCTGATAAAATCGTCAAACTGTATGGCGATGGAAGAAGTAACCTCCTCCAGCTGCGTTTCAGCGGAATCGAGCAGGTGGTTGCTCTCCGCGTTGATCTGCTGGACGGACAAAAAAGTTAATGGAATGCATGCTGCCAGCAGCGTTGTCAGCAGCAGCCGAATCAAAAAAGAACGTTTTTTTAGCGCGCCAGACCACCGATCAATCATAGTATCTCCTTTTGTTTTGTGCAAAATACCGCTATCGATAATTATAACAGAATGCGCTGTTTTGCGTCAATTTATAGAGCTGATTTGGCCGATCTAAACTTTTTGTATTCAAAAGCAGCTTGATTTGCAAGAAATTCATATCATTTTTTCTGCTTTTTAGGCGAGAAAGCAAGTAAATCTGATTGAAAAAAATTGCTACGCTTGCTAAGCTGAATGCAGTTCATAATCAAGCGACGGCGAAGCGAAACCTTCGTGACGCAAACATGAGGAGCAGTGATCATGCAGAATAGAAACCTCACGGGAATCCGGGGTGAACGATGGCAGCGCTTTGTCCGTTATATGCGGGCGAACTGGGTATTCTACCTGCTGATTCTTCCTGCCTTTTTGGATGTGCTGATTTTTCGTTATATTCCTATTTACGGCGTTCAGATTGCCTTTCGCAATTTTAAAATTAAACAAGGCATCTTGGGCAGCAGCTGGGTTGGCCTGAAATACTTCACTCGTTTTATTCAATCGCCCAACTTCGGGCAACTGATGCGGAATACGTTGCTGCTTTCCTTCTATAATCTGGTGTTCACCTTTCCGCTTCCCATTCTTCTGGCGTTCATGATTAACGAAATTCGTTTCCCGCGCCTCAAGAAGGTTACGCAAATGATCACCTATATGCCCCATTTCATTTCCATGGTCGCCATTGCGGGGCTCATCAGCTTGGTGCTGGATCGTCAAAGCGGTATTGTTAACCTGATTATTACGTCTCTGGGGGGCGAGGCAGTTAACTTTATGGGCAAGTCCAGCGCTTACCGTACCATCTACGTGGTATCGGAAATCTGGCAGCACACAGGCTGGAATACCATCATCTATTTATCCGCTCTGTCAACGGTGGATGCGGAAACGCTGGAGGCTGCTCGTATTGACGGCGCGAATCGTTTGCAGAAAATTCTGTACATTGACGTCCCTGCTATTTTGCCGACGATCGTCATCCTGTTGATTATGCGCTCCGGTACGGTATTGAATATCGGGTTCGAAAAGGTCTATCTGCTTCAGAACGATCTGAACCGGGATGTAAGCGAAGTCATCTCCACCTACACATACAGGCTTGGTATTTTGGAAGGCCAATTCAGCTATACAACCGCTATCGGATTGTTCAATAACGCAATTAATGCAGCGATCCTCATATTGGTAAACCAGATTTCACGCTCTGTGGGCGAAACCTCTTTGTGGTAAGAAGGGAGCGCGTTATGAAAAAGCACGTTTCGAAGAGCTCTTCTATAGAAGCACGAACTCACTTTGACCGGGTATTTGATGCGGTCAATCTGATCTTGACGGCCGTTGTAATCCTTCTGTGCGCTTATCCGCTGTACTACACGGTTGTCGCTTCCTTTTCGGATCCCACGGCGGTGATTTCCGGCCGGGTGTTTCTATGGCCTGTAGGCGTCACGCTGGATTCCTATCGCTCCGTGCTCAACTACGGCGCGGTATGGACAGGCTATCGCAATACGTTGATATACGCTACGCTGGGCACGGCTTATAACCTGCTTCTTCTACTGCCCGCCGCCTATGGTCTGTCCCGTCCACAGCTTAAGGGCAGAGGGATTTTAATGGGGTACTTTCTGTTTACCATGTATTTTTCCGGCGGGACGATTCCCTATTATCTGCTGATCAAATCGTTGGGACTGGTAAACAACCCGGCCGTTATGATTGTGCCGGGCGCATTCAGCGTGTATAACATGATTATCGTCCGAACGAATTTTGCGGCTTTCCCTGACACGCTGCGAGAAGCCGCGAAGATTGACGGTGCGGGAGAACTGCGTATTTTCGGACAGATTGTGCTCCCTCTATCGGGGGCCATCATTGCCGTAATGGTGCTGTACCATGCGGCCGGACACTGGAACAGCTATTTCAACGGCCTGCTGTTTCTGAATGATTCGTCGCTGTTCCCGCTGCAGCTGGTCATGCGGCAGGTGCTGATGATGAACCAGACCATCGGCGCGAATGTGGAAGGGATGTCGGCAGAGGCGATGGCGGATTTGCTGCGCCGTCAGCGGCTGGCGGAAACCATGAAGTATTCGCTGATCATCATTGCCAACCTGCCCGTACTGATAGCCTATCCCTTTGTTCAGAAGTATTTCGTCAAGGGCGTTATGGTTGGCTCTGTCAAGGGGTAATTGTTTCAGCGCTTGCGCTGTGCAATAAATAAAAAGGAGGTTTTCCCATGAACAAAAGACTGATTGCCCTGGTTATTGCACTGCTCCTGTTTGCAGGCAGCGCGCTGGCGGAAACCGCTCTGATTGAGAAGATCAATGTAGAGCCCGGTTTCCCGGTTGTCAACGAACCGGTGGACGTATCCATCATGGTTATTCCCCAGTGGGGCGCGGTAGACTTCAAGCCCGAACGCAACTGGATGTGTCAGTATATCGACAAATATTCCGGCTTGAATGTGGAATGGACTGTGGTTGATCCCAGCGCTGCTGACGAGCGCATCGCCATGATGCTCAACAGCGGCGATATGCCCGACGCCATTCTGGGATACAACTTCAACTGCGACAAGATTGTGAAGTACGGTGTGAGCGATCAGATCTTCCACCCGATCAACGATCTGCTGGCGTATTGTCCCACGCTGAGCGCCTATCTGGACGCCAACCCCGAATCCCGTGCCGCCATTACTGCCACGGATGGCAACATTTATGGCTTCCCGGCCTTCAGCAATATCTGGAGCTATGATGTGCGCTTCTTTGTACAGAGCAAGTGGCTGGAAAACCTGGGACTTGAGCAGCCTGATACGCTGGAAGAGTTTAAGCAGATGCTGATCGCCTTCCGCGACCAGGATGCGAACGGAAATGGCGATGCGACTGACGAAGTGCCGTGGGATGGCGCCTGGAATGAGGGACAGTCTGAGCGCCAGTTCATCTGGAGCAGCTTTGGCTATATCGGCAACCATGACGGAGGCATTGCTATTGATTACAACGGCGACGCTCCGAAAATCGTCTATATGCCTTACGAAGCCAGCTATAAGGACTATCTGGAATATATGAACGATCTGTGGAACGAAGGTCTCATTGCGCCGGACATGTTCACGCAGGCGGAAACCCAGGTACAGGCTACTGTGCTGGAGGGCGTCGTGGGCTTCTGCGGTCAGTCCGCCCCCTATGTGTACGATCCGGATCATCAGGCCGAATGGCGCTCCATTCATCCTCTGACCACCGAAGAGGGCAAGACGCCTGTCTGGCCTGGCCCGAAATCCGTTTACCAGACGGCGACGATGGTTCTCAACGCTGATCTGGACGATGAGACTGCCGCCGCGTTGGCGAATCTTGCGGACAACATGTATACGCTGGAGTGGTATGTCTATGCCACGTATGGCCCCGAAGCCGGCAGCGATCTGGACTGGAATCACGACGGCCACTATTTCGATGCGGAAGCGAACGCCATCGCTTACAACATGCCCGAGGATATGACTTCTGCCTGGACGCACCGCATTACCAACCTGTCCATCTGGAGTTTGCCGGGCTTCAACTGCACGGGCTACGCCCCCTATAAGATTGCCCTGGGCCAGGAATATCCGGACAGCGCTGTCGGTCAGCTGTTCAAAAACGGCGATGTGAGCCGCGCAGACGAAGTTGATCAGCAGCAGACCTATTCCCCCTATTACGTGTCTCAGGTGCCGTCGCTGTTCTTCTCGGCCGAGGATATGGAGCGCGTGACCGAGCTTGTGACTCCGCTGGATGATTATGTCGCGTCCATGGAAGCGAAGTTTATCACCGGCGAAGCTTCGATTGAAAAAGAATACGATAATTTCATCGCTACCCTGGAAGCTTATGGCGTGAAGGAATACATGGATATTTACACTCGTTATTTCGACGCCTATCAGGCCAACTGATTCTCTTTTGCCGGAGCGGAAAGGTACTCCGCTCCGGCCTCTTTTATCTCATCTAATATAAAAAACGGAGGAACTCGCTATGAGCAAGATTCCGGTATATGCATGGTATTTTCCGAACTGGCATCCCGATGCAAGAAACGCTCTCTGGCACGGCAAAGGCTGGACGGAATGGCAGGGCGTCATCCATGCCGCTCAACGTTTTACGGGACATCAGATTTACCATCCGCTGTGGGGATACGAAGATGAGAGCGATCCCAAGGTGATGGAGAAGAAAATCGACGCAGCGCTGACCCATGGTGTGGACGGCTTCCTTTGGGATTTTTACTGGTACAATGACGACTTCGGCGAAGGCGACACGAAGGGAAGCTATCGCTTGAAAGCACTGAACGAGGGATTCTTTGGCGCGAAAAACAATCGCGATATGAAAATTGCGCTGATGTGGTGCAATCACGATTCGATTTACGTGCATCCCGCCCCCTATCGCAACGCCGCGCGATCGCTGCTGTCTGGCGAGTTGACGCCGCAGACATTCCTTAACGGTACCAATTATATTATCAAGAATTATTTCCCGCGGGAAAACTATCTTCGGGTAGATGGCAAGCTGTACTTCATCCTGTGGCATGTCCCCATGTTCATTGCGGGTATGGGCGGCATTGACAGCGCGCGCATGGTGCTGGATGATTTCCGCAGACGGGTACGCGAGGCGGGTCTGGGAGAACTGTTTATTGCTACCGTTCACAGTCAGATTCCCGATTTTATGGACAACGATCCTGCAGAAAATACCCGGCTTTTGACGGAAGTGGGCGTGGACGGCTGTGCAACCTACGGTTGGCCTGGTGAACCGAAGAACCCGCAAACCGCCACTTGGCCAGCCTTCCCGTACAGCGAATTTGTGGATAACGGCATCGAGACGTTCGAAAAATCCACCGCCGCCGTAAAGATGCCCATGAATATAACGGTTGCTCAGGGCTGGGATTCCTCTCCCCGCACCGTGCCGAATGACATGTACGATAACGTGGGGTATCCCTTCTGCTGGATTACGGACAAAAAGAATCCGCAGGACTTTGAACGCGCGCTGTGGGCGGCAAGGCGTTTCTTTGAAAGTGAAAAATCGACAGGTCAGTTTATTACGCTTACCACCTGGAACGAGTGGACGGAAGGCAACTTCATGGAACCCAGTCAGGAGGAAGGCTTCGCTTACCTGGACGCAGTGCGGCGCGTATTTGTCGAGAATGAATGAAGCTTGGAGGCCGCCGGTATCATCACCGGCGGCTTCGCCAAACAGGAGTGGAGAAGCAATGGAAATTGCGGAAGCTTTTTCGGTATCCAATCCTTATCGCAGCGCCTATCAGGATGGAATCCGCGCGATCATTGCCGCCCGGCGAAGAGAGATGGATCTCATTCGGGAGCAGACAGCGACGCCGCATGATGTGGCGCAAAATCGGGAAGTCTGGCGGAACAGACTACGCGAACTGTTAGGCTGGCCTCTGAATTGTTCATGCGAGGGCATTCCCGAACTGCAAATATGCGAGGAAAAACGTTACGGCGCGCATGCCAGGTTTCTTAGGCTGCAAATTCAGGTGCTGCCCGGTCTGCCCTTTTACGGAATTTTGTTTCTGCCGGATGCGCAAGAACCGTTGCCATTGATTATCGCACAGCATGGCGGCGGGGGAACGCCTGAGCTGACGGCGGATATGCACGGTGAAAACAATTACAATCACATGACAGCCAGGCTTCTGGATCGTGGCTGCGCCGTGTTTGCGCCTCAATTGTTACTGTGGGAAGAAAATTCGCACTATCCAGGGATTCCGAGCTATTCCCTGCCAAATGAACGTGGAAAACTGAACGCCCAGCTTCGGCAGGCCGGCGGCGGTATTGCGGCCCTGGAGGTGTTTGCGCTGACCCGAGCTTTGGACGCGCTAAGCGCGTTGAGTATTCTATCGCGCGATCGCGTGGGGATGATCGGACTCTCCTACGGCGGATTTTACACACAGCTTCTGGCAGCGCTGGATACGCGGATCCGTGCTGCGGCAACCTGTGCGTTTTTCAATAGTCGCTACGCTTACTGTTGGGATGATTTTGCCTGGAAGAATGCAGGCTCAGTAATGCTGGATGCGGAAATCTGTGCGTTAATCGCGCCACGGGCGCTGTGCGTGCATGTCGGAAGAAACGATCACGTTTTTTCCGTTGCTACCGCGCTTAACGAGCTGGAACGCCTGAAGCCTTTCTTTGCGGAAGCACGGGCGGAACAGCAGCTGAAAATTATTGTCTCTGACGCAGATCATCGCCTGACGCAGAACGGTGAGGAGATCGATTTTCTCCTCTCTCATTTGCAAAGCACAGGCGTTTCTGCGGGATGTTAATCAAAATGGGAGGAAATAGCATGAGAAAAAAGCCGGTTCTTGCCGTTGTGCCTCTGGGGCACTACATATATTTTGAACAATTTGAAGGTCTGTATGAGGAGCTGAGCAAAAAGGCAAAGGAGTTCGCTGCATATCTGGCGGATAGCTCCGATGTGATAGTAACGAATTATGTGGATACGGTTGAAAAATCTTTCGACACGGTGCGTACACTTCGCGCGCAGGATGTTGACGGCGTGTTTCTAGTGCTGACTACCTATCTGCCTTCTGCGGTGGCGGCGCCGTTTGCAAATTATCTGGATGCGCCGCAGGTGCTCGTAGGCATCCAGCCATTGGCGCACCTGGACTACGGCAACTGTACCACGTTTATGCAGCTGGTTAACGATGACATCTGCGCCATGCCGGAAATTGCCGGGGCATATGTGCGTTTGGGGCGCAAAGCGCCGCCCTGTATTGTCGCCGCTTCCCTTCAAAAGGAAACCATTCGCCGGGAAGTTCTGCGTTGGCAGCGAGCAATGGAGGCGCGGGCAGCCTTTCGGTATGCCCAGTTTGGTTATCTGGGACACACCTATGAGGGCATGTATGACATGCACACGGATCCGACGGCCTTCAGCGCGGTTTTCAAATCCCATGTAAAAATGCTGGAAATGTGTGAGCTGGCGAAGTATGCTCAGGCTGTGACAGATGAACAGATTGACCGGAAAATTCAGACGATTCGTCAGGTTTTCTCAATTCAGGATCCGTCCATTGATCCCCTGACGGATTATGTACAGCCTGAAGATCTTCAATGGTCGGCGCGCATGGCCTGTGCGCTGGATGCGCTGGTTGAAAAAAACCGTCTTACTGCGCTGGCGTACTATTATAAGGGCGAAGATAATAACTTGTACGAGCGTATGGGTGCCGCTCTGATCATCGGCAACACGCTGTTAACCTCGGCCGGTATTCCGCTGGCAGGAGAGGCAGACCTGAAAACCGCCGCAACCATGCTGATTATGAACCGTATCGGTGGAGGTGGGTCATTTGCAGAACTGCATCCCTTCGATGTGGACGGGAACTGTGTGCTTGTGGGACATGATGGACCTCACAACGTAGCCATTAGCGAGGGCAAACCTGTGCTGCGGAAGCTGAAAAAATACCATGGCAAGTCTGGAAGCGGTATTGGCGTGGAATTTTCGTTGAAATCCGGCCCCATTACGATGCTGAGCATGAACGTTTTGCCGACAGGACGTTTTAAGCTGGTGGCGGCATCAGGAAATTCTATCCGTGGCGCAATACCGCAGACGGGCAACACAAACACTCGTGTCGTCTTTGATTTGCCCATTACGGAGTTCCTGCGCAAATGGTGTGAGGCCGGACCCACCCATCATGTTGCGCTGGGTGTCGGCAACCTTTTACCGGAGATCCGTGCATTTGCACAGATCATGGATTTGGAGCTGGATATTATCAGCGGTGAACGCTGCGAATGAACTTTGTAAAAGAAAAGAATCGACAAGGGAACGGGCGTGAAGTGTCTGTGCTGGCATAATTCAGCGTGCTTTTAGAGAAATAATTCTTATGGTTCACTTTTGCTAAAAATTGGCCAAGAAACAAACACAGCCCATTAAGACCGGAGCAGTTTC
>CAKTTL010000060.1 GCA_934615235.1 uncultured Clostridia bacterium | reverse complement strand
CGGCTTCCCCGATTTGACATCTGCCGCAAAATAAAATATAATTGGTTTGAAAATCAATCTGCTTGAGGGTGAAAATTGATGGCGCGCAGATACGACAGCGCGGATGCCAAACGGCGGATTCTCGCCGCTTGCGCCCGACTTTTTTTGGAAAACGGCTATACCAACACCAAAGTGGCGGAAATTCTCAAGACGGCCGACGTTTCCGCCGGTTCGTTCCAGAATATTTTTCATACCAAGGACGGCGTGCTCAGCGAATTTGTCGATATCATGTTCAGCGGACAGTTCGGCAAAATCAGGAAGCTGGTCGTCGAAGCGCCTTCGCCGGCGTATATCTATGCGACGGAAACGGCGCTGCAGCTGACGCTGACGGAAATGAACGAAAACCTGCGCGACATCTATGTGGAAGCGTATACCTATCCGGGCACGCTGGAGATCATTCACCGCCGCACGACGGCGGAACTGCGCGCGGCTTTCGGCAGCTACCTGCCGGAGTGCGCGGAGAGCGACTTTTACGAGATGGAGCTGGGCACAGCCGGCATGATGCGCGGCTACATGGCCCGGAAGTGCGATCAGTATTTCACGCTGGAAAAAAAGATTCGCCGCTTTCTGGATATGAGCCTGAGCGTGTTCCATCTGCCCGAAGCGGAAAAGGCGCAGATTCTGGCCTATGTGGCGAAGATGGACGTGCGCACAGCCGCAGCGCAGGTCATGCAGGAACTGTTCAAGTCTCTGGCCATGCGCTATGAATTTTCGCTGGCGGGAGTCGCGGAAGCGGCAGAAAGCAGAGGATAACGGCCGGCAATTACAGCCGACGACGATGCGGAAAAGCGCGGCTGCCCGCAATTTCGGGCGGCCGCGCTTTCATTGCGTTCGGGTTTATTTCGTTTCACAAATATCCATGCTGATTCGTTTGCACCTGTTCAGCCTGATTTCCGCTTCCCGTTCCACAGCGCATTGCCTGAAGGCCACGTCTTCTACTTCGTATCCAGGCTCGTCGAAGCCCTCCAGCTCAATGGCGGGCACATCAGTAAACGCGCCTTCATGGTCGAAGCTCCGCCCCAGAATGCGTACATTCTCAAATCTGCACCCGCTAAACTTTGGCGGCGCAGACGCGCCGATTCCATCGTCGTTGTATCCCACGGCATGCATCAGGATGCGGGCGACGGTGCAGTCCCGCACCTGTACATTTCGGACGTATCCACCCCGCTTTTTCGTACCTTTGATCTCAATCCCGTATTTCGCCCGTCCCAGATCGCAGTCCCAGATGCGCACATCCTCCACGCCGCCGGACATTTCGCTGCCGATGGTAATTCCATGGCCAAGACGGCTTATGCAGTCGAAAATGCGGATGCGACGCGTTGGTCGGTTGATGAGATTTCCCTCCGGGTTTTTGCCGGACTTAATCGCCACCGCGTCGTCGCCGGTATAAAACCGGCACGCAAACAGCGTGCAGTCCTCGCTCGAATCCGGATCCCAGCCGTCGCCGTTCCATACGCCCTTCGAGCGAAAAACGCAATGATCGGTCACGATATGATCGGAGTACACCATGTGAACGTTCCAGCAGGGGCCGTCCGCCAGCGTCAGGCCGGTGATGCGGATATTGCGGCAGTTGCTCATGTTGATAAGCCTGCCGCGCGCCCGTCCGGGAATCGTATCCAGATTTTCGCACTCCAGCACCTTGTCGCTCAGTTCGGCCAGATACGCCTTCAGCCGGACGCGTTCGTCCTCGATGATTCTCCGGGCAAGGACGCTTCCGCCGCCCGCAATGGTTCCGCCGCCGTAAATCAGCACGTCCTCGCAGTTCGGCGCCGCGTCGTGATCGAGGCTGCCCATGTTGAGCAGCGAAGAATAACATACGCACTCGATCCCCTCAAACCGGCTCGGGATGCGCGGCTCGTAGTCCGCAATCGTCTGCGTCCCCTGCAGCACCGCGCCTTCGGCCACGCAAAGCGCCATGCGGCTGTGAAGGCGCAAAGCGCCCGTCCTGTATACGCCTGCGGGCAGGTAGACGCATTCCTCCGCGCCGCAGTCGTCAATCGCCCGCTGGATGGCCGCCGTGTTCAGCGTCGCGCCGTCCCCTTTTGCAAAATAGGGAGCCTGCGTCACATCCAGGCGGCGGATTTGTCGACGAGTACGAACCTTCGCCGCGCCGACGCCGGCAACTTCGACCGTGTATTCCGTATCGGGCTGCAGCCCTTCCCATGTGAAATGCGTCGCGGCGGTCGTGCAGCATTGCGCGCCGTTAAACAGAATTTCATACTGTTCGGACGCTTTCTCCGCTTTTTCCCACCATACCGTAACAGCGGTATCCGTCGTCAGAGCATGCATAATGACCTCCCGTTGTCAGTGAATGTGCAGTTCCGTCACGCCCGCCTGCATCCGTTCCGCCCGCGCCGTAACGCGCACCGTCCCGGGTTCGCCCGTCAGCCGCAGCAGCACGCCTGCCCGTCCCAAATACAAAGGAATCTCCTTCGACGGGTAGGGCGTTTGCTCCATCAGGTTGCCGTTATCCACGGCAATGATCTCGGCAGGACCGTCCACCGTGAAGGCCACGCGTCCGCAAGTTCGCAGGTTCGGCGTACCCCGTTCATCCCGTGCCTGCACGGGTAAAAACACCTCATATCCCTCTTCGCGGGGCAGCGTCGTCTCCGCAGGGCAGAAGACGATTTGGCTCGCCTGCCCCGGCGTACGCAGCGTCTGGCTGCAAACTCGTTTCCCGCCGATATAGCCCTCAATGCAAATCTCCCCCGGCACGTAGGGCAGGAAGCCCGTGATAATCCCCTTAGGCGAATCCTTGCAGCCGGAATGGAAATAGCGCCGCCCGTTCAGGGCGATCTCAATGCGGTCGCAGTTTGTGGCCACGGCAAAGGGCACCGCGCACTGGTGCACCCCCTCCATGTGCCAATGCTCGATGTAGGGCGGCAGGCTCCAGTGCTCCTTGCAGAATTCATCCGGCAGTGTGTAGTCCATCAGCGCGAAGCGTACCATGGGCGCTTCCGTCCACAGGCTTTGCAGAATTGCCGCGCTGAAGCGCGGATTGCCGTCTGTGCGGAAAACGGAACCCGTCCAGCCCTTTGAGGGCCAGCCCATGCTCTCGCCCAGGTAATCGAAGCCCGTCCAGACGAAGCTGCCGATAACAAACGCTTTCTCCAACGGCACGCGGGAAGGCAGGTGCTCGGTAAAGTGGAGGATACAATCCGGATGGCCCATAAAATACTGGAACACCTCGGTGCCCAGAATCGGCTTTTCCGGCAGACGGGCATGAATATCGTCATACCACGGTTCCTGATAATTGCCGGCAATCAGATCAACGCACTCCGCGATGCGGCTTACGCAATCCAGCCGCTCGTTCAGCTCGTAGATTTCCCGGTCGTCAATCTCGTCCACAAACGCCTGAATATCCTTAACGGCGCGCAGATCCACCTTTGCCGGCCGCTTGAAATGCGGGTTCATCGCATAGGTGACCGGGCGGGTGTTATCCAGCTCGCGCACGCGGGCGACGAGCGTCTTCAACGTGTCGATCATACCGGCATGCGCCTGGTTTTCCACCTCGTTGCCCACGCCCCACAGGAGCACGCTGGGACGATTGCGGTCCCGCAGAACCATCGCGTCCAGGTCATGCCGCCAGTCCTCATCAAAATAGCGCCCGTACAGGCCGCTGTGCCATTTATCGAACGCTTCTTCATAGACGTAGAAGCCCATTTCGTCGCACAGGTCGAGAAACTCTTCGGCGAACACATGATGCGCCAGCCGCAGCGCGTTGCAGCCGATTTCCTTGAGCTGCCGCAGGCGGGCCCGCCACAGCTCCGCTTTGACCGCCACGCCCCGGCAGGCGAAATCCTGATGCAGGCACACGCCTTTTAGAATCGTCCGCCGCCCGTTGATATACAGCCCGTCCGAGCGCAGGCAGCTCTCGCGCAGTCCGATTCGCAGGCTGATTTCATCCGCCGCAGCGGACAGGCGCAGCGTATACAGATAGGGCGTTTCCGCCGTCCACAGGCAGGGGGACGCGACGCGCAGGACGATCTCCTCCCGGCCTGTTCCCGAGGCGACGGTTCGTCCCTCCGCGTCCAGCAGCGCAGCCTGCACCTCGTCCGCTCTGCCGGTGCGGATGCGCACAAAGCCGTCCGCCCCGGTTGTAACCGCAATCCGGCGGCTATCCAGACAATCCTCCGGCAGGATGCACAGCTTCACCGTGCGGTAAATCCCGCAGCCGCTGTACCAGCGGTCGGCGGGTTCGGCCGTGCAGTCCACGCGCACGCACAGTTCGTTTTCCCCCGGTTTGAGCGCGTCGGTCACATCCAGCCGGAAAGGCGTATAGCCGTAGCGCTGACCGCCGATTTCAACGCCGTTCACCCAGAGGGTACAGTTTTCCGAAACGCCGCCAAATTCGAACCAGCAGCGGCTGCCCGCAGGGATCTCCCCAATTCGAAGCGCGCGGCGATACCACCCCACGGCGCTGCGGTTGAAAAAGCCCTGCGCCCCGCCGAGGGCGGCATGTTCGTCGGCGGGCGCAAGCACGGCACAGTCGTGGGGCAGGCAAACCGGTTTGAAGTCAGAATCATCGGGCCGCCCGCCGACTGCGGCGAGCGCAAAGCGCCAACCTTTCATGAGCGCAATTTCTGTACGGGGCATTATCGTACCTCCTTCATACGACGGTAGAGCGTATCGTCGTCCAGCTGGCAATGGCGGTGGGTCTGCAGACAGATGCGCACGTCGCGTGGATCCATCAGCCACTTGCGCTCCCAGCCCCAGTAGTTGGGGCCGTCGCAGCAGACGCGAATCCATGCCCGGAAGCTGCGCAGATTGTCCGCCGTCAGCTTCAGGTTAACAAAGCAATCGTTGGCATAAAAATTCGCCCACTTGCCCGTTTCCGCGCCGCGAAGGGCGGCATAACCCGCCTCCGCCTCCACCAGCGCGTCGCCCGCATGGAGAAAGGCCTCGTCGCAGCGCCCTTCCTGATACGCCGCGAAAGCGCGTCCCAGATACGTCATCACCCTGCAGCCGCTCAGGTGGATGCGTGCGTTCATCAGCAGGGTCGTATTCAGAAGGTTGGCGGCCGCCGGGGAAAGCTCCTTCCCCAGCGCTTCGCCTTTGGCAATGAAGCTTTGCCACAGGACGATATGCGGCGCACAGCGCCGCGCAAATCCCGCCGCCTGCGCGAAAACCGTCTCGCCCGTTTCCGTCCAGAGCAGCCCGTGAACGGGAGCCGTCTGCCCCCGCATGAGCTGCCAGATCAGCTGGCGCGCGGCGTGATGATAGTACTGGTCGCCCGCGAGGTTATCCGCATGCGGACCAAAGGGTACGGCGCAGTCCGCGTAGCCGGTGAGCAGGTCCGCCGCGCGCGCGTCGCCGAAATACGTCCGGGCATATGCCTCGGCATGAGCGGCGGCGTCCACGTTTCCGTCCGTCCATGCCGCGCGGATCAGATCGAGAATGTACATGTGCGGCTTGACGCTGCCGCAGTTGATAATCCAATAATCCACCGCGCCGTTTGCAACAACCTGATTCAGTTCATTCGCAATCAGCGCGGGCGGCACCTGAAGCTGCGTGATATGGTTGGCGGCCTGCAAATCGTAAAACCCGGCGTGATAATAGATTCCGTTCTCGCCGGATTCATGGCGGGGCATCGCGTCCACGCGCGGATCGTCGTTGCCCTGCCGGCGGGAGAGCATCCTGCCAAAGCCGTTGTCCGCCCAGATTTTCATCACACCGTCGGGGATTTGCAGCGCGCCGCAGCGGTACAGGTGCATCATCTCGCCGTAGAGGTTGGTGCAGAATTGCGCGTCCGGCTCCACGCTGCGGACGATTTCCATCTGCCGCCGCATAATGCGGCTGACCTCCGCGCCCCGCTTTTCGTCGGTGTCGAAGGCGTTGTCCTCGCCCCAGAAGGGGCCGTCGCCCTGCCCGCGGAAGCCGATGGCGTAAATCACCTGACGGCCTTTGTATTTCTCAGCGGCCTCGCGCCAGAGCTGCTCGAATTTCTCCGGGTAGAGCCGGTAAGAGCCCTTCAGTTCCGGCCAACGGCGGCCGAACATCTCCGCGCCGAGGAGTTCCGCGTGATGCTGGGTGAGAATCAGTCCCATGTCGGAGGCCAGCATGTCCAGCCCGTCGCCGTGACGGTCGGTTCCGGGAATGACCATATTGCCGCCGCAGCGCAGGATGGTTTCAAACACTATCCGCCAAACCTCGCGATGCTCGGCTGCCCCCTGCTTCCAGGGATCGAGCAGCACCTCGTCGTTGACGAACCAGCCGCGATATTTCACCGCATAAGCGGGCGATTCCACCACGCCGCAGGGCACCTGCGCTGCAGGCATGGAAGGCACGGGCTGATCGTTCCAGTACCACAGCGGATGCAGCCCCAGCGCGTGTTCCGACAGGTAGAGCAGGCCGTACACGCCGCCCAGCGCGTCCCGGTGATACAGCGTGATTGCATCCTCCGCGACTTTCATGCGCCATGCCTGACTGCCCAGCGCTTCATCCCGCGCGAGGACGATAGCGTTTTCCGGGCCGCCGCCCGTCAGGACCGCGGCCATATCGCGGCGCAGAATCTCCGCCGCGCTGCGCAGCGCGGGGACGGACTCATCCGCTGCGATTCGAGTAGCGAGCGACAGAACAAAACGGTTCATGTTGTTTCCTCCTGGGCGGCAGGTTCCTCCCTTGTGTCGCCGGATTGTTTGTATTGCTGGGGCGTCATGCCGTTATACGCCTTGAAGCGCCGGTTGAAGGCGGAAATATCGTAGTAACCGCACTCCACGGCGATATCCTTCACAGGCATATCCGTGGTTTGCAAAAGCCGCCGCGCCCGCCGCATGCGGCACATGGTAATGCACTCCAGCGGCGTCATGCGGTAGACCTTCTTGAAATCTGTAGACAGGCGCGAATCGCTCATACCTACCTCGGCCGCAATCGCGGCCACAGACAGGCTGGCTTCCGAGAATCGCCGCGCGATAATCTCTCTTGCCCGCAGAATTTCCTCCGCCGCATCGCCGGGCTGCGCGCTGCTTTGACCGGCCAGCAAACGGGAGCAGACCTGGTGCAGCATATCGTCCAGATCGTCCAGCGACAGGCACTGCGACAATTTGAACATGTCGTACACCGCCGTCTCATCCATGCCGGAGCTCCGCGCCTCGCTGCTGACCACGTTAAGGATGTCGTTATACATGCAGCGGAAATCGAACAGGGATACGTGCATCCCGCGCATTGCCGTCGTAATTTCCCGCAGGGAACGGGAGACAGCCGCCGCGTCCCATATATGAAGGGCGGTTCGCAGCCGCTCGACGCTCTGCTGATAGCCCTGCATGTCCCCTCCGGACTGTTCGATCGTTGCTACAAAGTGCAGCGGCGCCTCGTTCCCCTTGATAAAGCGCAGCTCGAAGGCGTTTTCCGCTTCCAGATAGGCGCGCTGCCCGTCCCGAAAATCTTCGTGGCAGGCGCTGACGGCCATCGTGACTCCCGGGCAGCAGGCGCGCATGCCCATAAATTTCATGCTGACGCAATCGGTCAACGCTTTCTGCTCATTTGCAAAGACGACCACGACAATGCGCCCCTGCATATCCAGGCTGCGGGCGACGCCGCTCACCTCTCCCTCGAAGAGATGATTCACCTTGTCCACCGTCAGTTCATAGTCCGTGTCCAGCGGCTTGGCGATGATAGCAACGGCAAACAGGGCTGTATCCACATCCAGGCTGATGCTCTCCGCCGCCGCGAGGAATTCGTCCTCCGTCGCAAACAGGCCGTTGAGGAAGCGCCGCACGAAATCGCTCTTGCGCAGGGTTTCCATGTCCTCCATCTGCGACATCATGGCGGCGTTCTCATCGATCAGGCGCTGCAGCCCGTCGCGAATCTCGATCAGTTCGTTGCCGGCCGGTTCGCCGTCGGAAATCATGGAATGCAAAAGCTTGATGGGCTTCATTCTCTTCTGCACAAAGTAGTGGATGAACGCCAGCCCCAGCGCGCCCACGAGCGCGGTCAGCACCATCAGCATCTTGATGGGCGCGGACATGCCCACCTTCAGCAGCGTTTCCGGGAAAACCATAATGTACTGGAATCCGAAGCGCTGATTCTCCAGCCAGAGCAGCCGGTAACGAGCGCCCTCGTGCGTCAGGGTGGACTGCTGCGCGTCCACGGCGGCTTTCGCCGCGTCCAGCGGGACGCCGCCGGCTTGCCGGCTTATAATCAGCTCGCCGTCCCTGAGGACGTATACCTCCGCCGTCTCCTCCGCCAGCAGGTCGAACCAGCTCTCGTATACCGCGTCCTCCACCAGAAACAGAGCCGTGCCGCAGCGCATGCCTCCGCTGATGGAAACCGGCACGAATACCGGCACCATACGCTTGACGCCCATCTGCCGCTCAAACAGATAGCCTTCGATGTTCTGGGCCGGGAGAACCGTTAAATGGGTGGTTTCATCAAAATAGCGGGCGACGGCTTCCCTGTCGGTTCCGTCCAGCAGCAGCATGTTCTGCACAAAGCGCTGCATCAGGAAGGAACCCGAGGAAGTGTATACAAAATCATCGCCGTAGAAGTGAATGTAAACGCCCGCAAAGGCGTCGTGCGTAGCGCGATATGCCGTCAAATGGTCGACCATGTTGCGGCCTTCATCGGGCGCTTCATAAAAATCAAAGGCCACGCCGCTTGTCACGGACATAATCTGGCCGGCAATGGCGATCATGTCCTCCAGCGCGGTCTCCTGCTCGTTGCGCACCATTGCAAGGCGATCCGCATAGTCGTCGAGAATGCTGTCGGCGTGAAACGCCGAAAAACTGTTGAATGCATAAGCAAAGAATACCGCCATCGTCAGCAGCATGACGGCCAGATAGGAGACGAAGTACTGCCATTGCAGATTCTGCGCAAATCGCTTCTTCACTTGTGCATGCTCCTTTGAAAAAGGGTACGCACCCTGCTCGCAATACAGGCAGGGTGCGTACCGCCCGCTTTGAATGCAAAACAATTATAGCATAATTTTTGTGCGTTTTGCAATCCGACGCGGATTAAATGCCGTTGGCCTCCAGATAGCGGTCGTAGGCGGTCTGATAGAGCTGAATGTATTCGCCAATGCGCAGCTGATCCAGCGTTTTAACATACGCGTTCCAGCTGTCGTCCGTCACGCCTTTGACGATAAAGGAGGTGATGGATTCCTTGGCGTACTTGTCGATTTCGGCGAAGAGCAGATCGCGCTGCGTGCTTTCGTCCACCGTCAGGGTGACCAGCTTCTGCAAGATGTGACGGGAATTCTTCTCGATAACGCCCGCCGCTTCATAGGCCTCGCAGTAGGAGGTCTTCTCGATGCGGTGAGAGGGCATGTTCACCTTTGCGAAGTAATCAGCGCCGCAGCAATAGTACATGGAGGACTGGCCGGGCACGGTGCGGGTGCCGTCGCTCATGGGATAGATATCCACCTTGCCGTTCTCGTCGTAGCCCCAGAATTCGCCGTATTTACCGTTGTAGCCGGTGATCATGTTGTCCCACTGGAACTGAGCGTCCAGCCACTTGCAGGCGGCCTCGATATCCTCGCAGCCCACGGTCAGCGCGGCGCCGAAGGAGGGCAGCTCCAGGTAACGAACCAGCTGGGCCTGCACGCCATCCACGGTGGGCGGCAGCATGAAGCTGTACTGGGAGTAAACCTCCTCGCTGGTGCCCATGGCGGTCATGCGCCAGCGCCAGAAGGAGCCGTAGTTGCCAGCGTTCACCTTCGCCTCGAAAGCGTTTTCATCCTGGGTAACGGCTTCCAGATCGATCAGGCCTTCCTGATACCAGCGGGAAAGGGTTTCCAGCGCGGCGCGCAGGTTTTCATGCTGCAGGTGGGAGTACACCTTGTTTTCGTCATCGATGGAGATGTACTGGTCGTTGGCCGGGATGCCCCAGCAGGAGAACATGAACTGCAGGCCGGACACCATGGAGCCGTAGGTGCCGCCCATGGGGATTTCGTTGGACGGATCGCCGTCGCCGTCCGCGTCCTGATCGCGGAACGCAATCAGCACCTGCTCGTACTCTTCAATGGTGGTAGGCATTTCCAGATTCAGGTTCTTCAGCCACTGGGTGTTGATGAACAAATGGCTGTCCGTGCAGATATTCTGCGGAATGATCCAGCCGATCTGATACATCTTGCCGTCGGAGGAGCGCAGGCTCTGCGCCAGCTGAGGATCGGCCTCCAGCAGCGCCTTGTAATTGGGCATGTACTGGTCGATATATTCGTCCAGCGGCAGCAGGATCTCCTGATCCACGCCGTACATTTCCAGATTGATAGAGCCGTGCTGGATGATATCCGGATACTCGGCGGAAGTCAGCATCAGGTTCAGCTTGGTGGACCAGTCGCCGCCCTTGACCTGATTGAAGTTGGCCTTCACGCCGCTCTGGGCGGTGATGCCGGTCTCCGGGTCGTTGTAGTAGGGCATCTCGCTGAAGTTCAGGTCGTCGATATCGCGGTACCAGACCATGACGTCGATCTCCTTGACCGCGTCTTCCGCCAGCGCGAAAGAGGTCAGGGACAGCAGCAGCGCGGCTGCCAGCAGCAGGGAAACAAGTTTCTTCATTGTGGGAAAAGCTCCTTTCTTTATTTGATTCTAACATGTCTTGTCGGACACGTAAAATCCTTTTTATCCTTTGATCGAACCGATCATCACGCCCTTGACGAAGAATTTCTGCATGCACAGATACAGCACGACCGCCGGCACCGTGGAAACCACGATGATGCAGTACTTGGCGATCTGCGCCCGGTTCAGCAGTTCCGCGTCGCTGTCCGCCGAATCGCTGACCATGCTCATCAGCAGTTCCCGGCTGGATTGCAGAGACGCAAGCGTCTCTTTGAGGATCGTCTGCAGCGGCAGCAGCTCGCGCTTGTTGATGTAGACCAGCCCCGTCCAGTAGTCGTTCCACTTGGCAACGCCGTAGTACACCGCAAGCACGCCGATGATGGTGCCGGAAAGCGGCAGCACAATCTGCAGAAAATACTGTATCTGGCTCGCGCCATCCAGGTTGGCCGCCTCATAGAGCGCGTCGGGGATGGTCGTCTTGATATAGGTGCGCGCCAGCATGATGTTCCACACCGAAACGCAGCCCATCAGGATGCAGATCCACGCCTTGTTGTACAGGCCGATATCGCGCACAGTCATGAACGTGGGAATCATGCCGCCGTTAAAGAACATGGTGAAGGCAAACAGGAAGGAAATCAGCCGTTTGAAGGGGAAATTGCGCGACAGCGCAAAGGCCGCGCCCATCGTGACCACCAGGCTGATCACCGTGCCGGACAGGGTATACACGATGGAGTTCAGGTAAGAGCGCCAGATTTCCTGATTCTGAAACACCGATTTGTATCCCAGCAGCGTCAGCCCCTTGGGATAGAGCGTCACCTGGCCGGAAGTAACCAGCGCCGCGTCCGATACGGAACAGATGACGACCAGATACAGCGGATAAAGCGTCGCGCCCAACAGCAGAATCACCAGCACCATAACGACCGCGTTGAACAGCCTGTCCTGCCAGATTTCCTTCTGACGAGCGGACCCGGCCGCCTTTTTTTCGATAGCCTGCATGTTGTCCCTCCTCATCAGAACAGCGTTTCGCCGTTCAATTTCTTGGAGACCAGGTTTGCGGACACGACCATAATGAAGTTGATCACGTTCACAAACAGGTTAATGGCCGCCGTATAGGAAAACTGCCCCGAACCGATACCCATGGTGTACACGTAGGTGCCGATGATATCGGACTTGGCCATGTTGCCGCCGGTCTGCAAAAGCAGCGTTTTATCCGTGGAGGAGGACATGAGCGAACCGCAGTTGAGGATGAGCATCATCGTTACCGTAGGCAGCAGGTGCGGAATGTCGATATAGAGCACCTTCTGCCATTTGCTTGCGCCGTCGATGGTGGCGGCTTCATACAGCGCCTGATCCACGCCCGCCAGCGCCGCAATGTAGAGGATCGAGTTCCATCCGGCGTTCTGCCAGATACCGGAAAGAATGTAGACGGGGCGGAACCAGTCGGCTTCGTTCATGAAGTAAATGGGAGTTCCTCCCAGCGCCGCGATGGCATGGTTGATGATGCCGTTTGTCGGCGAAAGCAGGATATAGAGAATACCCGCCAGCACCACGGTAGAAATGAAATGCGGAATATACACCGCCGTCTGCGTAAACTTTTTCAGTCGCGAGCTGCGGATGCTGTTGATCACAATCGCCAGTATGATAGGGATCGGGAACGAAAACACAAGACTGAACACATTCAGCAGCAGCGTATTGCTGATGAGCCGCCCGCAATAGTACGCCTCGAAGAAGGTCTTAAAATGCTTAAGGCCAACCCAGTCGCTTCCTGCAATGCCGCGCACAGCTTTATAGTTCTTGAATGCAATCTGCACGCCGTACATGGGCATATAGTTGAAGACAATGAGATAGACCAGCGCCGGAAGAATCAGCAGATACAGCCAGCGGTTGTCAACCACCGCGCGGCACCATTTTCTCGCGCGCCGACTGAACGAAGGATTTCGAACGGATGATTGCTGCAATTTGATCTCTCGCTTTCGGTTGAAGTTTTCTTGCCCTTATTCTGACACACGATCCGTCGTCATGTAAATAGGTCATAATTTCTGCAGGAATTTCCAATGCGAATTTGCGCCTTGCAGAAATTTTTGCACAGCCGGAAAAGCTTTATATTTCAAGGCTTTCCGTCGCTGCCGCCGGCGAAGCCGCTCCCCCGCGCCGTCTGCATCCACGCCGCAGCCGATCGAAAATACGGAGCCTTGAAATGCAGAAAACCGGTTCGAGACGGGCTTTCGCCGCTCTCAAACCGGTTTCTCATTTTTTTGCTTTTCTGGTCCGCTTTATTTCAGATAACGTCCCGCTTCCCTTTCCAGCTCCCGCCAGACGGGATAGGGCGCGCCCTGTTCGTCAAAGAACGCTTTCAGATCGCGATTGAGCGCGCTCATCTCTCCGACGGCGTTCATCGCGTGATCGGAAGCGCAGATTTTGCCAAGGCTTGTCGCGCACATGAGTTTGAAAAAGCGCAAACAGGTTTTACGATACGCCGCGCCTTCAAAATCCTCGTCCTCTTTGGGCAGGATCTCATGCCCGGCGTTTCGAATGGCGCGATAGCCCTCGATATTCGCGTCGACCATCCGGCTCAGATACGCCGTGTTGCCCTTGAGCTTTTTCAGGTTGCCGTACGTTTTATAGCAGGCGAAAGCCGCCGGTATCACAAACGCCGCATGACAGAGAAGGTAATCCCCCATATTCGGCTGATAGACCACTTTATACTTCGTGCCTTCGAAAACCCGCCCGATCAGCGGCTCGTTCGACGGCGCGCCCCGAAGCTGTCCAATCGTAATCTTTTTCAGATCGATGGACGCCACCCGGTCGCTTTCCCGATGTCCCGCCGAAAGCGCAAAGGCAAACAGGACATTTTTCTCCGGCAGCGACGCGGCAAGCGCTTCTGCGCGCACATTGTTGCCCACGAAAACGATATTTTTCGTCCCGTTCGCCCGCAGCACGTCCAGAATCGAGTCGATCTGCGTATACCGCACGACAACAAAAATCACGTCGTACCGGTCCTCCGGCTTCAGCTCCGTTACGACCGGAATGCGGCTGACCGACAGGCGGGGCGAAAATTTATCCTTGATCCGCAGCCCATTCTGCCGGATTTCATCCGCCCAGCTTCCGCGCGCAAGCAGGGTTACATCCTTCCCAGCACGGAACAGATTTCTTGCAAGATTGCAGCCGAGCACGCCGGTGCCGAACACCAGAATCTTCATAGCCAAGCCCCCTGTAGGAATTTGTTCTTTCCCGCGCGGCGTTCTGCCGCAGAATGCCGCCAGACGGTTAAACAAAGCTAACTCGTATCTTTTGAAAAACCGCTTTCGGTCGCCCTTCCGCGCAACCTTGCGGCGGGTTTATTTTATCACTCGATACAGGATAAATCAACCCGTTCCCTGTCCGCGACGCGGGCGTTTTTCAGCGCCGCAAAGCGGCCTGAATATCCCCCTGCAGCAAACCGTCCGAAAAAAGAGCGGCCTTCTTTCAGCCGAGAAGGGCCCGCAGCTTTCGCACGAAAATTTGCTGCACGACCGCCGTGCGCCCGACGCCCGTATGCCGGCAATGCACGTCGAATCCCGCCCGCGTCAGCTGCGAGCGCCAGCTGTCCGGCGCGTCGCCCGCCATGTCGTTCAGCGTGTGTCCGCCGACGGACATCAGCAGCGGCGTTACGGTCAGCGCGCGCTCCGGCTGCCTGCGCAGTTCTGTCATGACCTGCGCAAGGCCCGGTTCGCCCGAAAGGCAGCCGAGGTACACGCCCTCGGGCAGCCGCGCGCGAAGCCGCAGATACGCCGGGTTCCCATTCGCCGGATGCCCGTGGCCCATGATGAGCAGCGGCATGCCGAGCGTCTGCCGCATGTCGCCGTAATAGGCGGCAAGCGTGTCGAGATCGGCGGCGTCGGTCAGCAGAGGCGTTGCGACGGGCAAGCCCTGCGCGGCGCGTTCAGCGCCCTCAAACTCGCCGCCGGGCGAAACGAGCAGCGCCGCAACCGCAACCTGCGCCGCACCTTCCGCTTTCGCCTGGGCGATCGCTTCCGCAGGGTCGGGCACGACGCGCCCCCGACGCGCCTCCGCCGCCCGGACGCGTTCGGATGTGAACGCGCGGCGCAGCTCCCAATCCGGGTAGGCGGACTGCATGGCCCGCTCAATGCAGCCGATATCGGCGGCAAGCGCATCCTCCGACGCGCCATAGGAAACGGAAATCAGAATTTTCTTGCTCATGCGGATGTTTCCTTTCAAAAAAGAGTCGGTCGGTGGCGTTCCGACCGGCAGAAATGGATTCGTCTCAGCTCAGGGCGTAACTGAAAAAGGAAAAGACGCCGTGATGGATTCCCAGGTTTTTTTCAGATACACCTTAGTTCTCAAAGTCGATATCCGGGTAGAGGATTTGCGCCAGCTGCTGATAGGCTTCCGCAAAATGGCTGTTGGGCTTATAGTGGAACAGATGGGGCTCCAGGAAGTAAATCCTGCCTTCCTGCACGGCGCGCAGGGACTGCCAGACGGGGTTCTCGCCGTAGACGCGCTCCAGCTGCGCCGAATCGTCCTCGGCGCTGGCGTGGCACTGCACGACAATCAGATCAGGATCGGCCGCGAAGACGGATTCCATGTTGATTTCAATACGATCCGCTCCGGAAGCGTTATCCGCGTCGGAAATGTTGACGGCGTTCATCTCGCTGATCATGCCGCCCAGCACGGTGTTGGAAGTGTTGGCAGTGATGTTGTCCTTCGTCGCGGAGAACATGGCGAACACCTTCGGCGGGTTCTCCTGGTTTTCCGGGATGCGGCAGAGGGTATCAACAACCTTGTCCAGCGCGGGCATGGCGACGCTTTCCCACAGCTCCGGCCGACCGTTCAGGTTGCAGAAGACCTTGAACCATTTCAGATAATCGGAAAAGTCGTTGTAGTCCATCGCGACGACGGGAATATTCGCCGCTTCCGCGGGCGCGGAGATGGTCTTGTAGCCGCTCATGGCGGTGGAGCAGATGATCAGATCCGGCTGGAACGCGATGATGTTCTCGGTGCTCCAGTTCTTGCCCGCAGCGGATTCCGCCAGCACCGTCACGCCTTCATCCTGCGTCACGTCGCGACCGATATAGAGGTTGTACAGTTCCACGGAGGAGCTGCCGCCGATAACACCCGCCGCCGTGCCGCCCGCCTCGTACCACAGGGTAACGAAGCTGCCGTAAAGCACCGCAGCTTTCGACGGGTTCTTGGCGATTTCCAGCGGCGTTTCAGACGCCGCGTCCGGGAAGATGACGCTGTTGTCGGTCACGACGACTTCGTCCGCCTTCGCGAGGAAGGCCGCGCGAAGCGCCGCGGCGCGATCGGTTTCTTCCGCCAGCGCGGGAATCGCCGCCGCGCACAGCAGCGTCAGCGCAAGGAGCAGGGAAAAGAGCTTCTTCACGGGGAAATACCTCCTTATTCCGATGCACGAGGGGGAATCTGAAAAAGGAAAGCCGCCGGGATGGAATCTCAGGGGAATTTTTCAGATACGCCCTATGATGCACTTTTTTTATCTGCAAGGCTTTCGCCTACAGAATCGGGAAGAATTTGCAGGGGGATGAAATACGGGCAGTTGTGCGCCGCATCGCAGGCGATGTCCGCTTCAATCTTGAACACCGCGCGCAGCGTTTCGCTGCAGATCACTTCCTCCGGCGTGCCGCTGGCAAAGATGCGTCCGCCGCGGATGGCGTAGAGCATATCGGAATAGCGCGCCGCCATGTTCAGGTCGTGCAGCACCATAACGATGGTCATGCCCAGCTCGCGGTTCAGGCGGCGAACCAGCTCCAGCACCTCCATCTGGTAGCTGATGTCCAGATAGGTGGTGGGCTCGTCGAGGATAAGGATTTCCGGCTGCTGGCAGACGGTCATGGCGATCCACGCGCGCTGGCGTTCGCCACCGGAGAGCGTTCGGAGCGTCCGGTGCTCGAGCGCGGTCAGTCCGGTCAGCCGAAGCGTCTCGTCGATGATGCGCCCGTCCTCCGCGCTCAGGCGGCACCCCAGCTTCAGATAAGGGTAGCGCCCGTAGGACACGAGCGTCCGCACGTCGATATCCGGCGGCGACACATGCACCTGCGCCAGATACGCGATATGCCGCGCGATCCGCCTGGGCGGATAGCTTTTCAGCGGACGATCCTCGTAGACGACCTCGCCCCGGCGCGGCGTAACCGCCCTGGAGACGGTTTTCAGCAGACTGGACTTGCCGCACCCGTTCTGCCCGATGATCGTAACGACCTTTCCGCGCGGGATTTCCAGCGTCACGTCGTCCAGCACGGTCTTTCCGCAAAAGCCGATGGTCATGTTCCGGAAGCCAAAGTACATCAGCCGTCACCTCCCGATTCGCGCGTGCGCAGCAGATACAGAAAAAACGGCGCGCCGATGAAGGACAGGATGATGCTGACGGGAATTTCGCCCGGCGGCATGATCACGCGCCCGATCGTGTCGCACGCGACGACGAGCGTAAAGCCCAGAAACGCCGACGCCGGGAACAGGTACTTGTAGTCCGACCCGACAAGCATGCGCACAATGTGCGGCACGACCAGGCCGACGAAGCTGATCAGGCCCGCGACGGCAATCGCCGCGCCCGAAAGGAGCGAAGATAATGATCCCCTGATCCATCTCATGCACGGTATCGCACAGTTCGTCAATATCCTGGGCAAAGTGGCTGGCGAGTAGG
>CAKTTL010000059.1 GCA_934615235.1 uncultured Clostridia bacterium | reverse complement strand
ATCGAGATTTCCCGACGCGGAAATGGCGGAAAAGACGCCGTGATGGAGTCTCAGGGAATTTTTCAGATACACCCTAGAGTGTATCTGAAATTATCCCGCTAAACCTTCAGTTTTCTTCCTGAACCGGCGAAAAGGCCGGTCGAGCTTTTGTCTCTTTCTTTTCAGATACACCTCAACAGAAAAAAGTCCGGGAAACATCGTTTCCCGGACTTTCATTTTTTTCCTTATTCTCCGTCCGCCAGCGTCTCGACCCAATCCGCGAACTCGTCCATCTCGCCAATTTCCCATAGCAGCGAGGAGATCAAATACTTATCGCGAATATCTCGCGAGCAGACGAACGCGTCGCGCGTATCCTGACGGGAAACGCCGATATCCTTCGGCCACATCGGCATGCCGACCTTTTCAAAAATATCGAAGAGCCACTGCTCGTCCGGAATTTCTTCGTCGATAATTTTGAGAATCTGATCCCAGTTTTCGCAAATCTTCCTGGCGTGCGCAGCCTGACGCGCCGGATCGTTCTTGTGCGTCTTCTCTTCGATGGCGATAATCTCGTGCGCCGTCTTTCCGAACACACGGCGAACATTCTTTTCCCATTCGCTCGGATCGAACGCGCGCATCGCCGCGGCCGCTTTTTCCGGATCGGGTCGGATCGTGCGGACGCGGTTCATCACCTTCATGGAAAGCACCGTTCCGATGCCAACCTGAATGCCATGCAGATCATACGGCAGGCCGCGTTCCAGTGCAAGCATTTCCCAGACATGGCTGAAATAATGCTCCAGGCCGGAAGCCGGACGCGAAATCTGCGCATAGGACATTGCAATGCCCGCCAGCACAAGGCCTTCCGCGACGGTCTGAATCGCGTCGGGATCGCGCGAGGGGATCTGCGGCGCAGCCGCCATAATCCGTTCAAGCGCCGCGCGCATCATGCCCGCTACGCCCTCGCAGTAATATTCGCCGGTAATCAGCGTAGAAATGCGCCATTCGCAAATCGAAATATACTTGGCCGCCATATCGCCAAGACCGGCCCAAAGGTTGCGCATCGGCGCTTTGGCCATCACTTCGGTATCGCACAGAATCACCGCCGGGCAGGCATTATAAAGCGACACTTTCACATGGTTTACTTCCATCGAAGAAGAGTTCGACGCGAAACCATCCATCGACGGCGAAGTGCCCAGAACGCCGGTCTTGCGGCCGGTATCATGGCCGAACACCTTGCACAGGTCGTTAATCACGCCGCCGCCGACCGCGAGGATAAAATCGCAGCCGGGATCGAAATGCATGCCGATGCTGCCAAGCTCCCATTCGCCCGGCTTGATGCGTTCTCCGTCGTTGGACGGGATTACATATGTCGTATATTCGATCCCAGCCTTTTCCAGCGTTTCCTCCGCCGTCTTGCCCGCCGCTTCGTACGTGTTCTTATCGCAGACGATGAACGGCTTTTTGCTCTTTACGGCGCGGAGCGCCTCAGGCAGATACGCCGTTGCCCCGCGGCAGATCTTCAGATACTCGATCGGCACGGAATGCTTCTTGCCGCATTCGCACTCGAAGCCTTCCGGGCGCACCAGTTCTTCAAAGGACATGTGGCCAAAGTCGTACATAGCGTTTCTCCTATTGCGTGTTTATTTTCCGCGAAAGGGGGGATTCCTTCGCAAGAAAGATCCCCCTTCACACATTCACCCGTAAATAACCGTTCGGGCGTATCCCCTGTTATTTTTCGCTCTCCGTCGCCGGATATTCGGCGATGAAGTTGCCGTTTGCGTCGTAGCTTTCAACGCGAACGAGGGTTTCGCCGCCGTTTGCGTTGATCGAACGAACCGTACAGGGCACCTCGCGCTCGACAGTTCCGTTCGACTCGATCACGACGAGCGTAGCCTTGCAGCTCTGGCCAAAGACGAAATTCAGCTGGCCGATGTTCTTCTCTTCAAACGTCCAGGAGAACGTCCGGCCGTCGTCAAGTCTGAGCGTCGCGACGGTTACGTAAATGCGGCTGCGCTTGATTTCCCCCGCATCGCGCGTCTTGGTCTTATAAACGAGGGTGTTGCCCGTCGCACGGGTTTCGCCCGTCATGAAATAATACTCGTATTCTTCCTGCGGCGCAAGGTTCACCGCGCGCTGCACAGTCTGCGTCGGCTGCGGATAGACTACATAGGGATAATACGGATACGCGGGATAAGGATATCCCGGATACGGCTGCTCCGGGCATGGCTGCGGCGGGCAAACCGGATACGGCCAGCAGAACACGAACCCATTCTCCGCCGTGTAGCCTTTTTCCTTCAACGCGCTGCGATAACGCGCCAGCAGCCAGGGGTTCTGCGTCGGGTCGCCGTTTGCCGACATGAAGGACTGATAGAACGCGCAGTACTCGTCGTATTTCGTTTTCCAGTTGTCCCCGTAGAAATCCCGCAGATAGCTGCGGCTGGGAAAAATTCCGTCCCATGCGAAAGCCGTTGCGCACACAGATACGGCGAGCGTTAACGCCATCAGCATCGCAAGAATACGCGCGAATTTTTTCATCAAAAACACTCCTTTCAAATCATGCGGTTCTTTTCCTCGACCGCCTATAGTATACCATTTTCTGTCATGCCGGGCAAGCGAAAAGGCGCTGTTTTTCGCCCTCTCGCCCAATATACCGCCGCGCGGGCGCGTTATTTTCTCTCCCTCGCTTTTTTCGCGTCGAGCAGCGCACTGGCGGTCTGCCGGGCGCTCTGCTCCATCGTTTCCCGCCTGCCCGGCTTTGCCTTCGGTTTGGGTTCCGGCCGCGCCCTGCGCGCCGGCTGCGACGTTTCCCGCTGCGTTTCCCGTTTCAGAAGCTTTGCGACAGCGTCCTCCCAGGGCAGCTTGCGCAGCGCAATATCGGCAAGCAGCAGGCACAGCGCAGCGGCGCAAAGCGCCCCCTGCAGCTGTCTGCGCATCCCGGCAGAATGAACTGGGGTATCCCAGAAGCCGTCCGATTCGCTCAGCACGCGCCCGCCTGTCTGCGCGCACAGGTTTGCAAGGCTGTCGTCCGGTTCGTCCCGCAAATCATATTCGCTTGAAAAGCCCCGCACAGCGCCGCCTTCCTGCGCGTGAAGCGTCGTTCCATCCGCCGCCGTCTGCGCGACGCGCAGCGCGTACGCGCCTTCGAGCGCCGCGCCAAGCTGCGCCTCATAGCGGCCCGCCGCGGTTTCGGTCAGAACAACGCTGGTTTCCGTTCCGTCAGGCGCAAGAACAGTCGCTTCGGTTCGCGCGGGCGTTTCTCCGTCGTTTTCAACGGTGTAGACGATCCGCAGCGTATCGCCGTTCACATCGGCTTCCAGCGTTCCCTCGCGGGATTCGCCGGGACTCACCTTCGCCACCATGCCTCCGAAAAATGCCGGCGCTTCGTCCCACTGAAGAAAGCTGCCCGTCCACGCGCCCTGCGCGTCGCTCGTCCATGCAAGCACTTTTCCAGCGCCGGCATTCCACCAGGCGAGAATCGGATCCTCCGTATCGCTGATGAGCGAAACGGTCGCGGTCGATTTCTCGGCGCAGGTAAGATAACCGTCCAGCGCCGGGAAACCGGTGAAATTCGTCAGGCTGCCCGTTTCGGTGATGACAGGCGTAAAGGTGCGATTCTGCACGTAGCTGCCGCCGACGAGCATCGTCTCCTTCGTAAAAATTTTCGGGATGTTGTCAAACTCGCCCACGTTATAATTGCGGCCGCCGCCCAGATCGGCGATCTGCCGCATCACCAGCTGATCTGCGTCCGCGCCGACGGCGACGGTCGTCACGGTGATCCCGGAATGCTTCATCGCCTTGACGATATCCTGAAAACCGTTATCCGCCGGCTGGCCGTCAGAGAGAAAGATAACGTGCTTCTGCGGCGTTTTCGCCTGCGAGAGCGTGCGATACGCCTCGTCGAACGCCGAATAAAACGCCGTGCCGCCGTCGGCGCGCATGGTGCCGATCTGCGCCTGAATCGCCGCGACGTCCGTCACATTCTGGAACGGAACCACCCATTTCGCCGCCTCGTCGAAGCCGATCACGCCGATAAAATCCTGCTCGTTGAGAACTTCCGTGGCGCTCATGGCGGCCTCCTTCGCCACTTCGATGCGCGTGGAACCGAACTGCCCCGCCGTCATGCTGCCGGATTTATCGATGCAGATCACAAGCGAAAGCGCGGGCATGCGCAGCTTTTCCCGCACGTCGATCGTCACCGGCAGCAGGTCTTCCACCAGCGTTCCCCGGTAGCCCCCCAGCGCGTAACTGCTGTCGCCGCCCAGCACGCACAGCCCGCGACCGAGCGTCCGGACCGCGCTGTCGAGCGCGCGCCACTGCTTTTCGCTCGCCGCGTCGTAATCGATATTATTCAGCACGATCGCGTCGTAGGAAAGGTATCCTTCCGCCGCAAGCGGCATTGCCGCGGGGCTGAGCGTTTCCACCGCAATCCCCGCCGCCGTGAACAATTCGGCCGTCGCTTCGTTTTCTGTCACAAGCGCGATACTCGCCGCGCCCAGCACGCGCACGTACGCGGCCGCGCTGTTGTTCTTCGGCTGCGTGTCCGAAGCGCTGAGAAAGCGCGCCTCATATGTAACCACGCCGGTTTTCGCCGCCGTGTCAGAGAACGCAAATCGGTTTTCTCCCTTTTTAAGCGTCACCTCGCGCGTGGCCGTCGCTTCTCCGTTTTGATAGAGCACAAGCGTGCCCGTCATATCCTCGTTCGCATCCAGCACGGCCGTAAGCGGGATGCTCTGCCCCTGACGCAGCTCGGCGGGCGCAATCAGCTCGCTCACCTGCGCATCCGCGCCCTGCGCGGAAGAGAGCACCAGCGCGTCCACCTTCACGCCCTGCGAACGCAGCATTTCGGCCGTCGCCTGCGAAACCTTCGCCCGGCTGTCCGCCACGACGGTAATTCCGCCCGCGCCGGAAGGCGTAAGCGCCGCCGCGAGGCGCAGCGCATAGTCCAGATCGCTCTTCTCCCCGCTGATCTGCGTGTGCAGTCCGGTAAAGTTGGGAGACGGTCCCAACGGCGTTTCCACCATCGCGTTCGCACCGAAAGCAATCACGCCGGCCGTTTCGCCCTTCGGCAGGCTTGCCATCTGCTGCGCGACGCGGCTTTCCGCCGCAGCGCGCTGCGATTTTGCCGAATCGGATGCGTCCAGCAACACCCATCGCGCCGTCTCGCCCGATGCGAGCAGCACGGACGGCCCGGCAATCGCCAATGCCAGCACGGTCAGCAATGCCATGCGCATCCCGCGCGTGACGCGCCGTTTCAGCGTCGCCTTACGCAGACTGTAGCGCCGGTCAATCAGCCAGACGGCAAGGATCCCCGCCGGGATCAGCAAGAGCGCCCAGTATCGTTCCATTTCAAGCCCCACGGCGGCTCACCTCCCATTCCGCAACCGCCAGCGCGAAAAGCGCGAGCAGCGCCCACAGCGTCCATTCGCGATAGCCGCGCCCCGTTCCGTTTGCCTGCGCCCCTTCGGAAGATTTCGCCACGATCAGCGTATTGCTTTCCGCCGCGGGAATATGCAGCGCAAAGCGGGTTTCGCGGCTTACGCCGTCCGCAAAGCGTTCGCGCAGCGTGTACAGGCCGACCTCCTGCGTATCCGAAAGCCTTCCCCCCGCGAGCGCCGCCGTTTTCCCTGACGGCGTCAGGACGCTTACGTCCGTGCTGCGCACGTCATAGGCGATGACCACGCTCTCGCCGCACGCCGCGTTTTCAATTTCCGCCGCCGGGTCCGGCAGCAGATAGGCGAGCAGATTCTGAATCAGCACCGGAAAATCCGCCTTTAACGGCAGATTGCTGTCATGCACGTCGAAGCCGACCACCGCAGCGCGGCGCGCCCCGTCTTCGTCGACGGCCAGCAGGCATTCGCCGCCCGCTTGCAGCACGGGCGTTCCGCCCGAAAGCGGAACGGCCTTGCGAATGGCGATATCCTCAAGCAGCAGGTTGCGGCAGATCTCGCGCGCCGTATCGCCCGCGGCCGCGCGCAGCGCGGAGGAAACGTCCGCCGCGTCGCCCGTCGAAATTCCAAGCACTTCGCGCCCGGGGGTAAAGGCAAGAATCGCGCCGGTCTCCGGCAGCGTCTCCGGCAGCGCGCCGTCATAAACGTACAAATCGTATTCCGCGGCCGTCTGCGCGTCGTCCGGCGCGGCAAGATCAATCGTCAGGCTTCCGTCCAACCCCAGCGCTCGTTCAAGGAAGATATTGCCGCCCGTAACCAGCAGCACCGTGCGCTTCGCCTGCGTCTGCCGCGCGGCGTAGCGGACGTTATCCGCCGCCAAAGCGTCCTCGTCCGCGATGCGGATTTCCACGGTTTCAGCCGTTTCCGGCACGGAAAAGCGCACGCCCGTTTCTTCGTTTTCTCCCACAGACACGGTGCGCACGTCGCACAGCGCGCCGTCTGCGTAACATTCAAGCGTCGTCTCGCACGCCGCGCCGTAATTTTTCAGGCGTGCAAACGCTGTAGCGCTCTCCGGCTGCATCGTCGCGTCAAGCAGAGCGCGATTCTCTCCCGGTTCGCCTATGGCACAAAGCGCCGCGTCGGAAAGCGAAAGCGCCGCATCATCCGTAAACACGTACACGCTCAGCGAATCAATATCGCGCCGCAGCGCTCTTGCAAGCGCCAGCGCGCCGTCCATGTCGCCCGCGCCGTTTTCCGCCTGCAGCGCTTCAATCACCCGGCGCGCCTGCGCGTGATCGTTCGAGCGGGAGAGCGGCTGTTCAAACGTCGCCCCGGCGGTAAGCACCGTCACCGCGTCCGCGTCGCGCAGGCCGTCGAGCGTCTGCAGCGCCTGCTTTTTCGCGCGTTCCATGCGGCTGACGCCCTGCGAATCGACCGCCTGCATGCTGGCCGACAGGTCGAAAACGAACACCGCGTCCCCCTGCGTGCCGCCCGTCGTCGCCGGGCGCATCAGGGCAAACGTAAGCAGCAGCACCATCAGAATCTGCAGCCACAAAAGCAGGCGGCTGCGCAGCTTCTGAAACGGCCTGCTCTGCGGCGTTTCGCTTTCCATTCGCTTCCATAACAGCAGGCTGGGCACCGTCTCGCGCTTTGCGCGCTTTTTCAATATCCAGAGGAGAATCACCGGAATGAGCGCCGTCAGCGCCCAGATTCCGGAGGGTCGGAGAAATTCCATAGCGACTCCCTTCGTCAGGTAATCAGCCCGCAGCGGCTCATTTCGCGCAGCATCTGCTCTTCAAAGGGCTCCTCAGGCAGGAGAAAAACGTGCGTCATGCCGTATTTGCGGCAGAATGCGTCGATCTCCTCCACATAGGCACGCGCGGTATCCTGATAGCGTTTAATCGTCTCAAAACCTGCGGAGAGGATCATCTTCGCATCCGTTTCGCTGTCGCAAAGCTCGACGACGTCCTCAAGCTGCGGCTCCCATTCCGCGCGGCTAAACACCTGCAGCACGCTCGTTTCCTGTTTTCGATACAAAAGCGACTGCAGCACGCGCTGATAGCCGCCCTCGTCCAGTAGGTCGCTGACGAGAACCGTTACGCCGCGCCCCGCCGGCAGCGCGATGTTCGAAACGCCTTCATAAAGCGCGGTCTTTCCCTCCGGATGGACGTTCTCGATAAACTCCGCCAGCGCAGGATAGCTCTGCCGCCCCTGCAGCGGGCGCGAATGGCGCTCCGCGCCGTTGGATACGGCGTATACCGTTACCCGGTCGCCGCCGCACAGGCACAGATACCCCAGCATTTCAATCAGCTGCCGGGCGGGCTCCCACTTGCCCGGTTCCATCGACGCGCTTGCGTCGAGAATAAGATGAACGCGCTGCTCCTGCTCTTCCATGAACAGCTTCAGAAACAGCCGTTCAAAGCGCGCGTACGCGTTCCAATCGATTCGCCGCACATCGTCGCCGATCGAATACTCACGAAAATCCGAAAACTCCACGCTGCTCCCCAATGCGCGCGAGCGCCGCAGGCCGCCCGCGCCGCCCGAAGCCGGGTGACGCATGCGCAGCGCGAGCGTATCAAGTTTTGTAAGAAAAGCGTCGGTCAGCATCTCACCGGCTCCTTTCAGTCGCGCGGCAGCGTTTTAAGAAGGTTCGCGATCACGCCTTCCGTCGTTTCGCCCTCGGCCATTCCCTCGAAACTGAGCGCAATGCGATGGCGCAGGCAGGCGGGCGCAAGGGCTTCGATGTCCTCGTAGGCAACGTTATACCGCCCGGCCATCAGCGCGCGCACGCGCGCGGTCGCGATAATCGCCTGCGCCGCGCGGGGGCTTGCGCCGAAGCGGACGAACCTGCGCACGGTCTCCGGACTGGATTCGACTTCCGGATGCGTGGCGAGTACGAGCCGCAGCGCGAAATCGCGCACCGCCTGTGCGACCGGCACTTCCTGCGCGACCGCGCGCATCTGCAAAAGCGTTTCCGCGTCGGCGACCTTCTGCGCGTGCTCGTTCTGCGGCACAGTCGTCAGGCCGACGATCCGGCTCAATTCGTCGAGCGTCGGGAAATCGACCATGATTTTAAGCATGAAACGGTCCAGCTGCGCCTCGGGCAGCGGATAGGTGCCTTCCTGCTCCATCGGGTTTTGCGTTGCGAGGACAAAATAGGGCTCCGCAAGCGTATGCGTTTCACCCGCAACCGTGACGGAATGTTCCTGCATCGCTTCCAGCAGCGCCGCCTGCGTTTTGGGCGTTGCGCGGTTGATTTCATCCGCCAGCACAATGGATGCAAAAAGCGGTCCCTCGCGGAAACGGAATTCGTTGCCCGTTTCTGTTTTGACGATGATATTCGTGCCGGTAATATCGGCCGGCATCAGGTCGGGCGTAAACTGAATGCGGCTGAACGGCATATCGAACACCTGCGACAGCGTGCGAACAAGCCGCGTCTTGCCGAGGCCGGGCACGCCCTCGAGCAGCGCGTTGCCTCCCGCGATCAGCACCGTCAGCAGCTGATCGACGACCTTTTCCTGCCCGATAATTTCCTTGCCGATTTCGCGCCTGATTTCATTTACGCGCGCGGAGAATTGCTGAATCTGCGTTTGATCGATCATTTCGAATGGCTCCTTTTTTTGCGTTTTTGGGGCGGCTGGGCCGCCCTCTGTCCGTTGCGATGGCTGGGGGCTAAATTGCCCGGCCGGTCGGATATGACGCCGCGGCTCCATGCAACCGCGGCGGCATTGCGCGTTTTTCCGGGCGCCTGCCGGCGCGCGGGATGGGCGTGGCGGGGACGCTGTCCCCGAGTTATTCCAGCGCTCTGAAATAATCCGTTACCCACTGCCGGGCATAGTCCGGCAGCGCGGCGTTTTGCACGGCCTCCACGGCCCGCCGCTCATATTCCGGCAGCGCCTGGCCGTACGGCACGCTTCCGTCGATCGTTCCAAGGCCGGCGCCAATCTGCGCTTCGCTGATCGTCCCTTCGCCCATCTCGCCGGTTTCGCTCACGGCCTCTCCGCTTCCGCCGAGTCTCGTCGGGTCGTAAATCGTTTCATATGCGCCTGTTTTCTTGCTGGGATCGGCGTTGCCCTGCATGTTGCCCGGCTTCGAATTCGCGCCGGTTCCGCCGTCCTGGTTGGACGAGCCGAGCCCCGCGCCGCCGCCGTTTCCTTTTCCCTGGCTTTGGGAGACGCCGTTTCCGCCGCCGCTCCCCTGCCCGCTTTGGCCGCCTTGTCCCTGTCCGCCGCCGGTCGTCTGCATGCCGGCGCTCGCCGTCGCGTTTCTTACCATGCCCGCAAGCGCCATTGCCTGCGCGGTCGCGCTCGTCTGTCCGCTCGCCGCGTTCATCAGCTGCTGCGCGGCCTGTGAAACGTCGCCCGCCTGCATGGACGCGGCGGCGCTGCTGAGCGCGTCCGCCGCGCTGGCGTCGCCCGCCGTCTGCGCGGCCTGATCGAGCGCGTCCGCCGCGTTCTCCTGCGCCTCCAGCGCGTCCTGCGCGGCCTGCCGGTCCTTATTCCCCAGCGCCTGCGCAAGCGCGTCCATTCCCGTGCCGTTGAGCGCGTTCAGCGCATCTCCCGCCGTGCGCTGCTGCATGGCAAGCAGTCTGCGTTCCGCCTCATCGACGGCCTCCAGCGCGTCGCGCGTGTCTTCCGCGCGGCGCAGCGCCTGCGACAGTTCGCCAAGAAGCCTCTTTGTTTCGGGCGCATCCGGTTTTTCCGCGTCCAGCGCCTCCGCGCCTTTCTCAATCCGATCCGCCTGCGCCGCCATTTCCGCGCGAAATTCATTTCTCTCACGGATCCGCGCGTCCTGCGGGTTCGGAATGAGAAAGCTCAGTCCCACAACCGCCATGCACGCCAGAACGCCGATCCACGCGGCTTTCGGCGCGGAGAGCTTCATCGCCCTGCGCGGCTCCAGCGCGCGCAGGCTGGCAAGCGCGTCCTCCCGCTGCATCTGCGCCATGGAGCTTTCCTCGCCCTCCAGCGCGACGGCGGTCTGCGCGCGCGCCATCAGGCCGAGCGAATCCGCGCGTTTTGCGGCGGCAAGCTCCGTTACCGGCCAGACGGCGCCCGCAAACGCGGCAAAGCCGGTCAGCCCCGCCGCCGCGCAAGCGGCCCAAATCCACATCGTCTCAAACATCCGCGCAAAGGACGCGATTCGCAGGCCCACGACGCACGCGCCCGCGGCCAGCGCGCCCCACGCGCCCCATGCGAGCGCCCGCTGCGCGCGCATTCTGCGTTTTACCGGCGCAAGCGCCCGTTTTATCTCACGCATGGCGCTTGCGGCCCTTCACTCCGCCGCGGCGCGTCCGCATCAGCAGCGCCGAAAGCGCCGTCAGCACGGTCGATGCGCCCGCCATGCACGCCATGTTGTACAGATACATCCTGTCGTAATGCAGGTATCCCGCCGTGTTTCCCAGCGTATAGCTGAACTGCCACAGCCACTGGCCGATGTTCGCCGTCTGCGCCTGGATAAGCGCCAGCAGCCCCATCAGCGGATTGATCACGAACGAGACGGGGATATAGTCCATCGTCATCGGCGCCGCCGCGTCGAAATACCTGTTCGCCGCAAGCATTATGTCGTACAGGTCGCTGATGCGCTTTGTATCGTAAAACAGCGGCAGCAGCGTGACGACCCCCAGCCCGAACACGGCCAGATACGTCACCACCGTCGAACTGACCGTCCGCTTGAAGAGGCTGGAAAAGAACATGCCAAGAGACAGCAGCTCCAGCGCCGTCACCAGCAGAAACGCCGCGCTCACCAGCACATCCGTCAGCGCCGCCGCGCCCGTAAGCACCGCCATGGACATTACTGGCAGCGAAGAGACGACCAGCAGCGCAAGAAAACCGAAGCTTTCCAGCAGCTTGCCGAGCACCAGACGCACCGGGCTCATGTTCGTCACCAGCAGCAGATCGAGCGTCTGCCGTTCGCGTTCGCCGCTGACGCTGCCCGCCGTCATCGCCGGCGCGACAAGCACAATCAGCGCAAACTGCAGCGCGACAATCGCTGTATAGCCGTATACGCCGTTTTGCATATCCGTCAGCGTGAAGGTCTGCTTCATAAAGCAGGCGTAAATCGTCATATACGCGATCACCGCGAGAATCAGCGCGTACAGCGTAATCAGCAGCGGCGTGCGCATCGAGCGCATGCGCCGGCGGGCGGAAAAGGCGAGAATCGGATTATTCATCTTTCGTCACCTCCATGAACACCTTTTCAAGATTCAGCGGCGCGCGATGGAAATCGACCACCGGCGAATTCGCGCTCAGCGTCCGCAAAAGCGCGGCGGCCTCCGCGTCCCCGCCCTCGAGCGAAACGGTCAGGTTGTTTTCGGCTTCTCTGCCTACGCCCGTCACGCCCGGCTGCTGGCGGATGAGCGCGACGGCGCGCTGCACGGTTTCCGCGTCCGCGTCGGCCGCCAGGCGGATCGTTACCGGCGCGTTTCCGTTCATGTGCTCGTTGAGCGCCTCTACCGAGCCGGAGAAGACGAGCTTCCCGTGATCGATAATCGTCAGCGCGTCGCACATTTCAGCCAGCTCCGGCAGAATATGCGAGGAGATGAGCACGGTTTTGCCCAGTTCCTTGAGCGTGCGCAGGATGTTTTTCATTTCCGCGCGTGCGCGCGGGTCCATACCGGAAGCCGGCTCGTCGAGGATGAGCAGCTTGGGATCGTGAATGAGCGCCCGCGCAAGGCAGAGCCGCTGCTTCATTCCGCGCGAGAGCACGTCCACGTAACTGTCCCGCTTTTCGCCCAGGTTCACCAATTCCAGCAGGTTGTCGATCATGTGCATCCGCTCCCTGTAGCCAAAGCCGTAGCAGCGCGCATAAAAATCAAGATATTCCCATGCCTTCAGCCGGTCGTACACGCCGAAAAAGTCCGGCATGTACCCCATCAGGCGATGCATCTGCTTCGGGTTGTTCACCACGTCCACGCCGTCGAGCGTCGCCGTGCCGGAGTTGGGTTTGAGAAGCGTGGCGAGAATGCGCATCGTCGTCGTCTTTCCCGCGCCGTTCGGGCCGACGAAGCCGTGCAGTTCGCCGTCGCCGATCGTCATATTGAGATGATCGAGCGCGACAAAGGAACCATAGGCGCGCGTCAGTTCGTTTGTTACCAGCATCACTGAACCCTCCCTTCCAGCGTGAGCGTGGGCATGGAAACGTCGGCGTAATCGTCGCCGGCGTCCGGCTTTTCAAAGCGCGCGAACAGCACGCCGCCGGCGATATAATCCCGCAGCTCCGGCGCGCAGCCCTTTACCGTGCCGCCGCCAGTCGAGTCGGGCGTAAATTCCTTCCATTCGTCCCACTGTCCGGTCTTTACGTTGTACAGTGAAATCCTGTAGGCATAATAGCTGTAGCGGGACGCGATATCGGCCTTCGTGATTTCCATCTCGTTCGGCAGCGCGCTTACGTCGAACGCGAACGCCGGGGTCGTGGAAAGCGTGAAGCTCTGATACGAATTCTCCGGCAGCGTATCGCCCACGGCGGGCCTGCCGTTATCGTCCACCTTCGCGATGCTGACGGGGAAGCTGTTTTTTATAAACCGCGCGGTTCCGTCCGCGGAGATGGGGTTGTAGTGCAGCTGCGCCATCACGCAGCCGATCTGCGCCTCGCGCGCCACATCGCGGCCGTCCATGCGCACGCGCAGCGTGTCCAGCTCGTCGGAAAAAGCGATATACAGGAACGGATGGGGCAGCAAATCGTAATTGGTCAGATTCGTGTTGCTGATCAGGTTATAGCGCATCCACCATGTCTTGCGTTCGCTCTGCGTCGCGGCGGCGCTGCGTTTGGCCGAGTAAACCGCCTCCAGCAGCTCATAGCTGTAAACATTGCTTCTGTCTTTTTCATCGATGATCACACCGTCGCGGATTTCCGTATCGTTGCGCCCGTAATACATGGGAACGGGACGCGGCCCCCGCATGCCGCCCGCGCCCGTCAGGTTCGCCGCGCCCTGCGCGGATGAGTTATCCTGCTGCGCCTCTTCTTCCCTGACCGCGGGGCGCATAACGCATTCGGCCGTCTGCCCCGGCAGCAGCTCGGGAACGCTGACAAAGCCGAAATCCGTCAGCACAAACCCATCCGCAAGCGTCACGGAGGATCCGTTCGTGATCGTGAACCGCATGCTCTCCCCGTCCCAGACGCACTCGCCCTTCACGCCGCTCACATTGACAATCGGCGCTTTCCTGACCATAAAACACTGCGACTGCCACGCCTGCGTCTGCTGGTAGGTAATCGTCTCCTCGTCGCCGTAGGTATAGATATAGCGCAGCGTCTGCGCGGCCGATTCAACGCCCGTCGAATAGTAGGAAAGCGAGGACGTCATATCGATCGCGCCGCCGTTGATCGAGAGCGTCATGCCGCCCTTTTCGGGCTTGGACGCGACGACGACCGTGTTGCCGGTAGCCGCGCCGTCTTCGTCTATATCCAGCAGGGTGTAATGCACGGCGACGGGGTCGCGAATGGGCAGACGGCTGCTCAGCCCCCACATGCCCAGCGCCGCCGCGAGCGCCAGCACAGGCACGGCCGCCCACAGCCATTCGCGCCTGTCCAGCTTTTTCAAAATCATGTACCCGCCCACGCCCGCCAGCACAACGAACGCGCCGAGCAGCGCCAGCGGCCAGATCATGCCCGCGCCGTTTTTCACGCCGATCGATTCGGCGACGCTCGTGCTCGGGTAATATTCCGTCTGGTTGTAGATTCCGCTCTGCCGGAACTCCACAATCGACTGATAGCGCGTTTTCGCGCTCGCAAGCAGCACGCGCTGCCAGACGGCGGCTCGTCCAAGCCAGCCGGCCAGCGGCTTTTCGCTCAGCGAGAAGCCCGCCGTGAGCACATAGCCGTCGCCCACGCGGCGCACGTCGATCAGCCGGCCCTCGCCCATGGACTGTCCGCTCGCGCCCTCGAGCGACACAACCGTCGCGTTCTGTTCGGGGCTTTCGCCGCTCATCTGCAGCGCGTCCATCAGCAGGGCGCCGACGTTTTTCCGCTCCAGCGCGCCCGCGCGGATCCCCGTATAGGCCTTAAAGAACGGAAAATCCTCCGCCGCGCGCGCGCCGCCGCCCACCAGCGCGATCCCGCCGTTCTGTAGCCATTCGTCGAACGCCTGCTTCTGCGCGTCGGACAGCGCGGACATGTCGAAGCCGTCCACCGCGAGCATGTCGAAAAAGCGCAGGCTTTCCGCGTCCGACGGGAACGTTTTTTCATCCAGCGCGAGCACGCTCCAGTATTCCCGGCGAGCCAGCGGGTCGTCGTTTTTGGTAATGGCAAGCCCCGCCAGGCTCTGCGCGTCGCCGCTGAGCGTGCCGATGATCAGATCGGACGGATTGATCACCGCTTCCGGCCGGAGCGTATACGAGGCGAGCGTTTCCTCTCCCCGCAAAAGGCGCACGGTGTAATCCGTCTGCTTCTGCGTGAGCACGACGGGCAGTGTAAACCGCGCCGAAGCGCCCGCCGCAACGCTGACCGGCATCTCGTACAGATCGTATTCGCTGAAGCGGTTCACCTGGACGGAAAGCCGTCCGGCAATATCGGAAAGGCCGTCATTCTGGATCGTCACATCGACGGGCACTTTGCGCACATAGGTAATCGCACCGTCATAGCCCATCGTCGCCGTCAGCGTCACGCCGCCGTCGGCAAGGCCGCAAAGCGGCGCAAGAACCAGCAGCAGGGCGCAAACGGCCGCCAAAACACGGCTTGTAATTCGTCTGTTCATCTCTTCCTCCTCAATTCGCGCAGAGCGCGTTTTCAGGCGTTTCACTCGTTAGATGCTTTCGCGCGGCAAATGGTTCACGTCTCACGCGTATATCTAACGAATCACAGGATGGTTTTTCTTCCCAGAATACAAAAACAGACGCCGCCTTTTTACCTGGCAGCGTCCGTTTTTCTACTTTTTTGCTCAGCAGGAATGCGCAATCGTGTAATCGACCAGATCGTCCACGGTAGTGAACGCGAGACCCGTCACGGTATCGGCGCAGCCGTAATAGATGGCGATACGGCCGGTTTCCGCGTCCGTCAGCGCCGCGCACGGGAAGACGACGTTGGGCACATCGCCCGTCCGTTCATAGTCGCGGTCCGGCGTCATGATATAGTCCTTCGTACGGTAGAGCACCCTCCACGGCTCGTTCAGGTCCAGCAGGGCGCTGCCCATGCGATAAACGAAACCGTTGCATGTGGTGATCACGCCGTGATAAATCAGCAGCCATCCCATGTCTGTTTTAATCGGCGCAGACCCCGCGCCGATCTTCGTCGACTGCCAGGCGGACGAGTTTCCGCTGATGGTACCCATCATGTAGCGGTGACGGCCCCAGAATTCCAGATCCTTCGACTGGCTGACATAGATATCGCCAAACGGCGTATGCCCGTTATCGCTCGGCCGGCTGGCCATCATATACATGCCGTTGATCTTTTCCGGGAAGAGCACACCGTTGCGGTTGAAAGGCAGGAACGCGTTTTCCAGCTGATAGAAGCGTTCGAAATCCTTCGTCCACGCCACGCCGATGGTCGGGCCGTGATAGCCGTTGCACCAGGTGATGTAATACGTGTCTCCAATGGGCGTAATGCGCGCGTCGTAGCGGAATTCGTTCGGCGCAATTTCCGGATCAGCGCCCTCAAAACGGATCGGCTCGTCGCAAATGAGCCAATGAATGCCGTCGTGGCTGTATCCGGCGAAAAGATCCATGCTGATAGAACGGCTGTCGCAGCGGAAAACGCCGGCGAAGCCGTTTCTGAAAGGCACGATCGCGCTGTTAAACACGCTGTTGGAGACCTTATTGCCATCGCGCCCAATTACAGGGTTTCCCGAATAACGCCACACCGGTTCGCGCGATCCCGCCGGTTTATCCTCCCAGGGGATATTCGGCAGCGTCGCGCCGATAATTCGTGCCATAATTGCCTACACTCGCTTTCAGTTCGTTTTTTTGCCGTCCCGGGAAGGTCGTTCCCTTCTCTGGGGACATAGAAGGGGCCCGCGCCCCGGGGAATGCAAAGCGGCTTGTTCCGCCCTGCCCGTTCCGGAACGCGGGCGAAGGGTTTGACTGAAAGACCGGGAATTACTTGCCCAGGAACGCGTCGATCTGCGCCTGCGCCTCGGCGACGATCTCGTCGAAGCCTTCAGCGCGCATTTCTTCGTACATGTCCTTCACGCCCTGCTCCGGATCGATGGTGCCGGTGAGCAGTTCGGGATGGTAGCGATCCCAGATGGTCTTGCAGTTGGTGATCTGGTCGTCCACCTTGCTGGTGTCGAACGCGAAGCCGAGCAGCACGGACGGTTCCGCCTTGTCGTTAAGCTCGTGTACCTCGTCCCACTGGTTGAAGTCGACGTCGTCAGTCACGGTCACGGTGAAGAAGGTGCCCTGCGTATAGCCGGCCATCGGCCAGGTGCTGTCAGGATTCTTGTGGACGCGGCCGTCGGCGGTGTATTCGAAGTTGTCGCCTTCGAGGCCGAAGTAGAACGCGTCGCGAACCTTGGAGTCAGTGTTGATCAGCGTCAGGAAGGCGAGCGCCTTGTCCGGATGCTCGGAGTTGACGGAAACGAAGTTGACGGAACCGAGCACGGAGTCGTTGGACAGGATGGTCGGGCCGTACTGATAGGCGACGAGCTCCTTGCCCATGTTGGGACCCCAGACCGTCTTGGCGGCGGAGGACCAGCCCTGCGCGAGGAAGCAGGCCTTGTAGGTGGGGCCTTCGGCGGTGCTGGCGGCGTCGGCGTTGATGATGCCGTCGTTGTACCATTCGCGCACGATCTTGAGCTGTTCCATGATTTCGGGCTGTTCGAAGGTGGCGACAACCTTGGCTTCCGGATCGTTGTAGCGCACGCCCAGGCCGGTCAGACCGGCGCCCATGCCGTCATAGATGAACGGGATCTGGGAGACGCCGTCCTTGCTCACCGGGAAGGAGGGTTCGCCCTTGGCGTCCTTGATGGCCTTCAGGAGGGGCGTCGCGTCCGCCAGGGTATGGC
>CAKTTL010000058.1 GCA_934615235.1 uncultured Clostridia bacterium | reverse complement strand
TAGTTGGATACGTTGGCCTCTTCGACCACGATCTGCAAGGGCTTAAAGCAGGTGCCGTCGTTCAGGGCGATAAAGGCAAAAGCCTTGCTGTCGCGCACCGTGCGCACCCAGCCGCTGACGCGAACGCCGGAAATCTCCTCCACCGGAGGCTTGTCAAAAAGCTGTTTGACCGTTGTAAACATCGGATTGTCCCCCTGACGGAAATAATAACATATTATAGCACGCAAGGCCTGTAATCACAAGCTCAGGCCGTCAAAAACCATCGTTTTTTCTGCGAAAACCATAAAAAGCTGCGATGGGGATGTCACGCTTTGTTTTCGTGTGACACCCCCGCTGTGATTTAACACCTATTTTGCGCTGCGTCCAGATAGTCTTCTTTGGTAATCATCATGTGGAGAAAACCGTCTTCCACGCCTGATTCCTTAAAGCCCGCTTTGCGATGGGTTTCCCATGCGGCAATTTCGTTCCGGGCAACCTCGAAATCGTTATGGATTCTGGAAATACCGCAAACACGGAAAGCGTGATCCAGCATCCGCTTCAGCGCAGGGACGGCATAACCTTTGCCGCGGAAGGGGGCATAAATCACGATGCCCATATCCCACCAATCCTTTTCTGGCGTATAGTGAAAGTTCACATCACCGATCCATACGCCGTCGGATCTGCGCCTGATATAAGCATAGAAGCGATCCGGCTCATTTTCTACCCATCTATCGTACCAGCCGGCAAGAATCTCATCCGGGCAGTCGATGCAGCCGGTGTCCCGATGGTATCCCTCATAGTCAACATCCCATCCGGCGTTGTAGGACATCGTTTCCGGATCAGACATCATCTGTTGATAGAACCAGAGATCCTCCAGCTTTGGGATATACAGTTCAATTTCTCCCATGTATTTTACTTCCTTCCTCGACCAATGCGGTCTTTCCGGCCGCTGCCCGGATAAAAAGCAGCATGGCGGGATTCCCCCTCAAAGCAGCGTCCGGTAATACAGGCCGCGGGTGCGTTCGCCCTTCGGCGCGCTGTGCGCGGCGAAATCCCGCGCGATCTGCTCGCATTCCTCCCGGGTTTCGAGGGTGAAATAGAGCGTGATGAAATCCACGCCCCGGATCGGCTCGTCCGAAAGGTTGAGCGGGACGGAGTTGAGAAGCGTCGTATAGCGTTTACGGTCGCAAAGCGTGGGGAATTTCACGCCCATGCGGTCGACCAGCTCGCTCCTGCCCGTGCAGGCGCCGCAGCCGCGCTCGCCCTGCACCGGACAGCAGCGCATCCGCATCAGCGGCAGACGGCCGTAAGCGATCAGCCCGCGCGGCGTCTGGCCCGCCAGTTTGCGGATTGCGCTCATCGCAAGCTCGAAGGAAACCGTCGCGTCGGCCAGCCCCAATGCCCCGGCGCGCTCCAGCGCGCGGCTGCTCAGAAGGTTCAGCGCCGCGCCGCCGTGAAGCTCCAGCCCCGCCTCTCGCGCGATGCGCACCGCGCCGAGGTTTTCGCACAGCGCCGCGCTCAGACCGGCGGCCTTCAGCGCAAGCAGGCGCTTCTTCACCGCGTCCTCATCCCCGGGAAAGACGAGCGCGGGCAGCTCGGCGATGAGCTTGTCCCCGTGCGCGGCCGCCGTTTCGCCGCTGATCTCGCCAAGCGGGAGAATCACGCGCGCTGCCTGCTCAAACGCGCCGGGCCAGATCTGCCCTGCGGTCTGGAAGCGCAGCCGCGTTTCCGGCGTTTCGTGCGCTTCATGCGGCGAAAGCGCCGCCTCGTCCGCCGCAGCGATCCGGTGCGCCCGCGGCGTTTCCCGCAGCGCAAGCAGCTTTTCCAGCGCTTCGCGGCGCATCGCGTTCAGCGCGGACGCGGGCAGCATCCATGCGCCGTCGGTATCGACGGTCACCTCGCGCGTGAGGAACGGCGTGTCGCCGGTCTTTTCCAGGCTTTTGCGGGCGCGCGCTTCGTCAGTCGGCGCGTTAAGCGCGGCCTGCGGCGCGCCACCGGAGACGGTCGCGGCGTTTTCGCCGTCCATTACGGAAAGCAGCGCCTCCTTTTCCCGCAGCGTCAGCAGCATGTCCACCGGAACGCGTTGCATCTCGCGGCGATAAAGCGGCGCAAGGCGGGCGTTGATGCGCGCGGTCGCATTCACGTCGTCCTTCGAGCGCACGCCGAACATCGACAGCGTGCGCCGCCCGGTCAGATAGCCGTCAGTGAAACCGCCGCGCGAAAACGCGTCGCGCAGCGCGTCAAGGTCGTACGGTTCGCCGTTAACCGCCTGACGGCACGCCGTCACGGCTGCGGCGACGTATTCCGGCCGCTTCATGCGCCCCTCGATTTTCAGCGAACAGACGCCCGCCGCCCGCATTTCGGCGATATGATCGAACGCGCACAGATCCTTCAGCGACAGCGCGTATTCCCGCGCCCCCGCGCGAAAATTCAGCCGGCACGGCTGCGCGCACAGGCCGCGGTTGCCGCTCCTGCCGCCGAGCATGGCCGAAAGCTCGCACGCGCCGCTGACGCACATGCACAGCGCGCCGTGGACGAACGTCTCCAGCTCCGCGTGCGTTTTTTCGTGAATGGCGCGAATTTCCGGGATGGACAGCTCGCGCGCCAGCACCACGCGCGAAAAGCCAAGCTCCTCCGCCTGGCGCACGCCCGCGGCGTTATGAATGGCCATCTGCGTCGAAGCGTGCAGCGCGATATCGGGACAGATTTCCCGCACGCGCCGCGCCACGGCCAGATCCTGCACAATCACCGCATCCGCGCCGCTTTCGGCGATGGAGCGAATCGTCTCGTCCAGCGCGTCCGTTTCGCTGTCCATGACCAGCGTATTGAGCGTGACGTGAACGCGCACGCTGCGCGCATGACAGAACGCGACCGTTTCGCCAAGAGACGCGTCCTCAAAGTTTTCGGCGTTGCGGCGCGCGTTAAAGCCCTTCGCGCCGAGATATACCGCGTCCGCGCCGCAGCGGACGGCGGCAAGCAGCTGTTCGCGTCCCCCGACGGGGGCAAGGATTTCAATCATTGCTTTTTTCTGCCTTTGCGTTATTTTTCCCGCCGGACGCAGGCGCATTCGGCGCATGCCGGGGGCTGAATGTTGTTGTAAACCGTCTGCCCGGCGGGCACGGAGCCGGTCAGCCAGACGTTGCCGCCGATGACGGTATGCTCGCCGATATGCGTCTGTCCGCCGAGGATCGTCGCGCCGGCGTAAATGACGACATGATCGCCGATATTCGGGTGGCGCTTGATGCCCTTGATGGGGTTACCGTTCTCGTCCACCTCGAAGCTTTTCGCGCCCAGCGTCACGCCCTGATAGAGCTTGACGTGTTCGCCGATGACGCACGTTTCGCCGATGACCACACCGGTACCGTGATCGATGAAGAAATACCGGCCGATCGTCGCGCCGGGATGGATATCGATGCCCGTGTTGCGGTGGGCGTATTCGGTCATCATGCGCGGCAGAAGCGGCACCTTCAGCGCGTACAGACAATGCGCCAGCCGGTAAATGCTGATCGCCTCGAAGGCGGGATAGGCCAGCATGATCTCCTCGCTGCTGCGCGCGGCGGGGTCGCCGTCATAGGCGGCCTGAACGTCGGTTTCCAGCGTTTCGGCGATGCCGGGCAGCGCGTCGAAAAACGCCGTCACCACCTCGCCCGCCTTTTCCGCCCCTTCGGGCAGAACCATGCGGAGCATATCGTGCATCAGCAGCGCTGCGCGCTGCAGATATTCCACAATCTGCATCTCCACCAGATCCGCCTTATACCGCTCGCCCGTGAAGATGTGCGGATACATCGCGCTGCGCACCAGCTGAATCCACTCCACCACCTGGTCCTTCAGCCCGTGCAGGCGCGGCAGTTCGCTCTCCCCCACGCCGCGCAGCGCCTTCAGGCGGCTCGCCGCCCGCTCAATACTCTGCCGCTCATCGGAAAAACTCATGGATTTCCTCCTCGTTATCGGTCTATCTATTGATTGTAGCATGCCGCCGCGCGCAAGGCAAGCGTTTGGCGGAGAAGAATAAAGCCGGGGAACGGACTCTATCCGTTCCCCGGCCCGCGCGTCAGGGGATATCTGAATCCGAGCCGGAATGAAGTCTCGGCAGTTTTTTCAGATACGTCCCGGTTGATTCAGCTTCTCTCCCCCGCCACATGCGTGCCCGGTTCGCACACCGCGCCCAGGCACGGCCGCGTCGGCCAGTTATTCGTGTTGCCGCCCGAGCCAGAGCCCGTTCCCGTACCGCTTCCCGTGCCGGTTCCGCCCTGCGCCGTGGCGGGCAGGCAGATGATGCGCCCCTGCACGAAGTCGGTCGGCGTGAGGATCGGGTTGGCCATGAGGATATCGCCAACGGACGTGCCGTACCGCGCCGCCAGCGCGGAAATCGTATCGCCCTGCGCCAGCACGTACGTTTCGCCGCCGCTTGCGCACGCGCCGCGCGTTCCCGCCGGCGCGACGCACAGCTGCCAGCCTTCCTGCAGGTTGTTGATATCGAGGCTCGCGTTCGCCTGCTGCAGGGCGGCGTAGGAAATGTTATACAGCACCAGCAGATCGACGAACGTCTGTCCGCGCGTGACGGTATGTACGGTGTAACCCGAGGGGCACGTTTCCGCCGCGGGCGTCGGCACGCAGATCACCTGACCCACGAGCAGCCGCGCCGGGTCCACGCCCGGGTTCGCCGCAAGCAGATCGGCCAGCGGGATATCGAACCGCTGCGCGATAAGGAAGAAGCTGTCGCCGCGGCGGACGGTGTACGCCGTGCCGCCGACGCAGCCGGTCGGCTGGGTGGGCGTGGTTACAGGCCGCGGGATGCAGATTACGTCGCCCGCATAATACAGCTGCACGTCGAGGCCGGGGTTCGCGTCGAGAATGGCCTGCACGGTCGTATTGTACTCCTGCGCGATGGCGTAAAGCGTCTGCCCCTTGGCAATGGTATACCGGATGGAATTGGCACCGCAAACAGTTTGCTGCATGGTCTCGCCTCCAAAGCATAGATTCCGCTGTCAGCCTATGATTTCGAAACAGGATGGGTGCGGCTCTTTTTTCTTTGTTCCGGGCGTATCTGAAAAGGAAAGCGGCGGCGCCTCGAGCGGATTTTCGCCCGTTCAGGAAGGAAAATCGAAGGTTCAGCGGACGGCGCAAAGGCATTCGCCGGACTTCGCGCGGGATTGTGCGGGATTGCCTTTACTTTTCCTGCGGCCTTCGCTATAATAAAGGCAGCATTAACGTTCATGATCCTACAAAATTCGATTCAACAGGAGGGAAATCGTATGACCGCAATCGTCACCGTCGACGCGGCGCATCCGCGCGCGCAGATCAACCGCAACATTTACGGCCACTTCTCCGAGCATCTGGGCCGCTGCATTTACGGCGGGCTCTACGTCGGCGAGGATTCGCCGATCCCCAACGTCAACGGCATGCGCACGGACGTTGTCGAAGCGCTGAAAAAGCTGCAGGTTCCCGTCCTGCGCTGGCCCGGCGGCTGCTTCGCCGACGAATACCACTGGCGCGACGGAATCGGCCCCAAGGCGGCTCGCCGCCGTATGGTCAACACCAACTGGGGCGGCGTGGTGGAGGATAACTCCTTCGGCACGCACGAATTCATGGAGCTTTGCCGCCAGATCGGATGCGAGGCGTATATCAACGCCAACGTCGGCTCCGGCACGGTGCAGGAGATGGCCGAGTGGGTCGAGTATCTCAACAGCGACACCGACTCCACCATCGCCATGCAGCGCCGCGCGAACGGGCACGACGCGCCGTTCCATGTCAAATTCTGGGGCGTAGGCAACGAAAGCTGGGGCTGCGGCGGCAACATGCGCCCCGAATATTACGCCGACGTCTACCGCCGCTATCAGACCTACTGCCGCAATTACGGCGAGGACAGGCTCTACCGCATCGCCTGCGGCGCAAGCGTGGACGACTGGAACTGGACCGAAGTTCTGATGAAAAACGCGGGGCGCTTCATGGACGCGATCACGCTGCACCACTACACCGTCCCCGGCGCGTGGCAGGATAAGGGCAGCGCGACGGATTTCGGCGCGGATCTGTATGCTGAAACGATGCGCAAGGCCGCATACATGGACGACCTCATCCGCGGCCATCTGGCCATTATGGACCGCTACGACCCCGAGCACCGCGTCGGCCTGATCGTCGACGAATGGGGCTGCTGGCACAACGTCGAGCCCGGCACGAACCCCGGCTTCCTCTATCAGCAGAACACCATGCGCGACGCGATGGTTGCGGCGCTGACGCTGAACATTTTCAACAGCCACGCCGGGCGCGTCGTCATGGCGAACCTCGCGCAGACGGTCAACGTCCTGCAGTCCGTCGTCCTCACCGACGGCGCGGACATGCTCCTCACGCCGACCTATCACGTTTTCGACCTGTACAAGCCGCATATGGACGCGCGGCTGCTCTCCTCCTGCGCCGCCTGCGGCGAAATCCCCGGCGGCGTAAAACAGCTGAGCGTTTCCGCCTCGGAAAAGGACGGCAAAATCACCGTCACCGCCGCGAACCTCTCCGCGGACGAGGCGTGCGAAACGCGCATCCGCCTGGAGGGCGTGAAGCCCGCCGCGGTTTCTGCGCGCATTCTCGAAGGCGACCCGCACGCGATGAACACGTTCGAAGCGCAAAACGCCGTTTCTGTCAAAGCGTTCGACGGCGCGCGCCTTACGGACGATGGAATCTGCGCGGCCCTGCCGCGCTGCAGCGTCGCGGCGTTCGAAATCACCCTGTAACTGTTTACCTTTTCTGGAAAGGAAGCGTTTTTACCCTTGAAAACCCTGCAGCAGATCATCGACGGCGGCAAGCGCATCGTCTTTTTCGGCGGCGCGGGCGTTTCGACCGAAAGCGGCATCCCCGATTTTCGCAGCGCGGACGGCCTGTACAGCCAGAAATACAAATACCCGCCGGAGGAAATCATCAGCGCGCCGTTCTTTGCGCTGCATACGAAGGAATTCTTCGATTTTTACCGCGAGAAGATGCTCTACCTCGACGCGAAGCCGAACGCTGCGCACAGAAAGCTCTTCGAGCTGGAACAGGCGGGCAGGCTGACCGGCATCGTCACGCAGAATATCGACGGCCTGCACCGCATGGCCGGCAACAAGCTGGTGTTTGAAGTTCACGGCAGCGTGCACCGCAATTTCTGCGTCGAATGCGGAAAGGAATACGACGCGCAGTTCATCAAAAACAGCACGGGCATTCCGCGCTGCACCGAGTGCGGCAGCTGCGTCAAGCCCGACGTCGTGCTCTATGGCGAAAGCCTGCCTGCGCCGGTCGTCAACGGAGCGCTGCGCGTAATCTCGCAGGCGGACGTGCTCATCATCGCGGGCACGAGTCTCACCGTTTACCCCGCCGCCGGTTTCATCGATTCTTTCCGCGGCCGCGAGATCGTCCTGATCAACCGCGACGAAACCCCGGCCGACAGCCGCGCCACGCTCGTGCTGCATGAAAAGGTAGCCGAGGTCATGGCCGGAATCCGGGTATAAGCCGCACAGGAGGCGCCTTTGGAAATTCAATTGCTCACACCCGATCATCCTCTCTGGCAAAAAACGGTTTCTTTCGCAGAAAACTGCGCCTGGAAGGCCGGGCCATTTCTCGCAAAGCGGATGAAAGAAAACGGCTTTCTGCCGTGGGAACGCGTAATCGCCGCGTGCGAGGGCGAGGAGATCGTCGGCTTTTGCACGCTTTCGCAAAAAGACGAACTGCCCGAAAACCTCCCCTACGCCCCGTTTATCGGTTTCGTGTTCGTGGAGGAACGCTATCGCGGCCGGCGCATCTCGGAGAAAATGATCGACCGCGCCGCGCGCTATGCGAAAACGCTCGGCTATCGCTGCGTTTACATCATGAGCGGCGAACAGGGACTGTATGAGAAATACGGTTTCCGCAAAATCGGCGATTTTGAAACGATCTACGGAACGACCGATCAGCTGTTTGAAAAAGAGCTGTAATTCCAAAAAGCAAACCGGGAAGCCGCTCACCCAGCCAGCACCCGGCGTTTTTCCCGCAGATATACATAAGCCATCCGCCCCTCCCTCCGAGGGGCGGACGGCTTAAAAAGCAGTTTTCCTTTCCGAAAGGGGGTTCAGGGGGAAACCCCTTGCCTTTTTCTCAAAAGGAAAGGGTTTTCCCCCTGGCGTTTCTTCCCTTAAAAACGCTGCTTCGCCAACCTGCAGCCGCGCGGCTTCCCGGTTTCGTTTTCCCGTACGTTTTACCATTTTCTGCTCTCGTTATGCAGATCGTTTCCTCTCCCAATGAATCCCGCCTGCGCGAAGTCCTCCGGGTTGTGCCTAATGATGTAATCGATATACGAAGCGATCATCTTCGCCGTCAGCAGATAGCCCATGGTGTTGAGATGGCCGCCGAGATAATAGCGGAACTTGAACTCTCCGTCGTATTCCGGGCCGTATTTGCGCAGGTCGATCACATAGGTATAATCGAACTTGAGCGTCATCTCATGCATCAGCGCGGCGTGGCGGTCGCGCAGCGCCTGGCGCTCGTCCGGCTCCATGTACGGCATCGTCACCAGGAAAATGTGCGCCTTCGGCTCAATCTGCCGGATGTCGGAAAGAATCCGCCCCATATAGCCGGCGAACGTTTCGGCGTTTGCATACGGGTCTTCCGGATGAACATCGTCGATCGAACCGAATTCGAGCTGCCCTTCCATGACCATCCGCGCGTCGTTGCAGCCGAGCGCGACGATATACGCCTCGCACTTCTTTTCCGGGTCGAAGATGTTGAAGCGATCCTCGTGAATTCTTTCCAGAAACGCCTTTGCCGTCAGTCCACCGGTAGAGAAATTATACGCCGTCGAACCGCACATCCGCGCCAGATACTGTCCCCACGAATGCTCGTAGTAATCGTGATACCCCTTCACGCCGTCCTTGAGCGATTCCAGCTCTCCCGAGGCCAGGCTGTCCCCAATGCAGCCGATATGCCGGAAGATGGCGCAAAAGCCGCCGTCCGAAACCAGATTCTCCAAAGGTTTTTCCTGCAGGTTCATTTGTGTTTCCGCCTTTCTCACTGCGTACAGCGCAGCGTTTTCCCATCCGTTTCAAAAATGATCTCTCCCTCGCGGGTGAGCAGCGTCCGCGCGCCGAACGCTTCCAGCAGCGCGAGCACCTCCGCGTCCTCCGGCTCCTCCTCATCGCTGGTGATTACCGCCCAGCGCGGCGAAGCCGCCGCAAAAAATTCCTCGCTCCGCGCGTCGAGCCGCCCATGATGCGGCACCTTCAACACGTCGCACCCGGCCACACCCTCGTCGAGCAGTTCGGCCAGCCGCTCCTCCTCGCAATCGCCGGCCAGCAGGAACGAGTTTTCGCCCCATTCCAGCCGCACAACGAGGGAGAAATTGTTGCTCTCGTCCTTATCATAGGCGCGCTTTCGCGCGGTTGAAACCGCGTAGCGCGCGCCGTCGAGCGTAAAAGCCGCATCCCCGGAAAGGGTGTGTACGGCCGCCCCCGTCTTTTGCAGCGCCTTCTGCCAGCGCTCGTAGGGCTTCGCGTCCTTGACGTAATCCGGCTGGTAGATTTCCGCGACGGGCAGCGCCTCCAGCACCGTGGGCGCGCCGCCGACGTGGTCCTTGTCGTAATGCGTGATCACCAGCGCATCCAGCCGTTCGACGCCCTTCTCGCGCAGGCTGGCGACAAGCTCGTCCCCGTCGCCGCGCAGTCCCGCGTCGATCAGCACGGCGCTTTGCGGCGTCTGAATCAGAATCGCGTCCGCCGCGCCGGCCTGAAAAAAAGTAACGCGCATCGTCCCCTCCTGCGCAGTCTCGCCGCGCGCGCAGCCGCAAAGCAGCGCCGTTCCCGCCAGCAGCAGGCAGATCAGTTTTCGTTTCAACGCGCCGCCTCCTTTTCCGCTCACGCTTTTTTGAACCCCTCGCCGAGCGTATCATGCGATTTGCACGCCACCACGAACGCCGCCGGGTCGGCCGCGAAAACAATGCGGCGCAGCCGCATCGCCTCAAAGCGCGAAACCACGCAGAACAGCACGCGCTTCTCCTTCATCGTGTACATGCCCACGCCGTCCAGTCCCGTCACGCCGCGCTCCAGTTCGTCCATCACGCGGCGCGCAATCTCCTCCGAACGGTCGGAGATGATGAAATACGCATGCGACGTATTCGGCCCCTCCAGCACGAGATCGAGCATCGTGTTGGTCAGGAAAACGCTCAGCACGGCGTACATCGCGCTTTCCGCGTCAAAGACGAAAGCCGAGGCGATAATGACCAGCGCGTCCACCACGAACGTCGCCTGCCCCACGCGCACGGTGGGCACGAAGCGGTTGATGAGGCTGGCCAGCATTTCCGAGCCGCCCGTCGTCGCGTTGCCGCGCAGAATCAGCCCGAAGCCGACGCCCGAACAGATGCCGCCGAACACCGTCGCCAGGAGCATATCCTCCGTCGCCGTGCCGAACGGCTGAAAATCGATGACGACGGAGAGCATGATCATCGCCGCAAGCGAGCGCAGGCCGAAGCGCCAGCCCATTTTTTTGAACGACACCGCAAACAGCGGCACGTTCAAAAGGAACGAGCACACGCCGACCGGCAGCCCCGTCGCGCGGTTGATCAGCTGACCGATGCCCGTAAAGCCGCCCGCCGCAATGTTGTTGGGGATCAGAAACGCGTTATACGCCACCTTGCAGAAGAAAAGCCCCAGCGCAATCTGCAGGATGTTCATCCATTCCTTGTCGCGGTATTTCTGCATCAGACGCCCTCCTTCTCCGTATATTGCACGCGCGCAAGCGTTTCATGCATGAAGACCATCACCGCCAGCGCCGCCATCAGATACAGCGGGAATACCGTCACGCCGATATGGTTGACGATCACGCCGAAAATTGTGGGCATAACCGCATTGCCCAGATACGCGCAGGAAAGCTGCACGCCGACGACCGCTTTCGCCTTCTCCCTGCCGAAATGTCCCGGCGTCGCGTGCATGAAGCTCGGATACACCGGCGCGCAGCCCAGCCCCAGCAGCACCAGGCTCGCCAGCGCCGCCGTCCGCCCCAGCGGAAGCAGCAGCGCGATCACCGCGCAAAGCACGACGGCCAGTCCCGTGCGAAGCATCTGCGCATCGGAAAAGCGCGCGGCGGCAAAGCCGCTGGCAATTCGCCCCGCCGTCAGGCCGATGAAGAACAGGCTCGCATAGCCCGCGGCGGCTTCGGCCGTCGCGCCGCAGTGCTGCACCAGATACGTCGCCGCCCAGAGGCTGGTCGTCTGTTCCAGCGTGCAATAGCTGAAGCAGAACAGCATCGCCCGCCACGCGCCGGGAATCGCAATCACCTGACGGAGCGAGAGCGCGCTCTTTTTCTGTCCGCCGGCCGGCGCGGCGTTCTTTTTCCAAAGCGGCAGGCTGAACACGAGCATCGCGGCAAGCGCAAGCTGGATGAGCGAAATATACCGATAGCCCATCTGCCAGCCCTGTCCGCCGGTCAGCGCGTAACCCATCACGGCCGGGCCGATCGACGCGCCCAGCCCCCACATGCAGTGCATCCACGTCGTATACCGGCTGGAAAAATGCTGCACGGCGTAGTTGTTCAAAGACGCGTCGATCCCGCCCACGCCGAAGCCGTACGGGATGGAAAGCGCAAACAGCAGCCAGAACGAACGGGAAACGGAAAACCCGAAAAAGCCGATCGCCGTCAGCGTCATGCTGACGGTCGTCACCAGCCAGGTGTTGAATTTCTTCGTCAGCCGCTCGTTGAGCAGCCCCGCCAGGACGCTGAAAATGGAAATCGTCGTCGAAATCACGCCCATATACGATACCGGCACGCCGAACTGAACGTACATCGTCGGCCACGCCGAACCAAGCAGCGAATACGGGAAGCCAAGGCTGCAGAAGGAAAGATAGATCACTGCGAGAAGCAGATGCGTCATTTGAGGAAAAGCCTCCGTAAGTGCAGAATAAAAGGCGCTTCGCGCCGCAAAAATCAGAACTGCCGCAAAAGCGCGGTCACCTTGCCGAGGATGATAACGTGATCCGTCAAAATCGGTTCCATCGCCGCGTTTTCCGGCTGCAGGCGGAAGCCGCCGTTTTCGCGATAGAAGCGCTTCACCGTCGCCTCGCCGTCGATCATCGCGACGACGATTTCGCCGTTATCCGCCGTTTCCTGCCGGCGCACGACGACCATATCGCCGTCGAGGATGCCGATATCGATCATGCTGCTGCCGCGCACGTTGAGGATGAAATGCTCGCCCGAGCCGACGAACGATTCCGGCAGCGGAAGCATATCCAGATACTCCTGCTCCGCGGTGATCGGCGCGCCCGCGGCGACTTCGCCCAGAAGCGGCACGGTCACCACCGGCGGCGTTTCCGGCTCTTCCTCGCCCAGCACCTCAATGGCGCGCGGTTTCATCTCATCCCGGTGCAGAAGGCCCTTTTTCTCAAGCCGCTGCAGATGCCCGTGCACCGTGGAGGTCGATTTGAGCGAAACCGCCTCGCAGATTTCCCGCACGGAAGGCGGATACCCCTTCTCGCGCACTTCCTGCTTGATAAAGGCGAGAATTTTTTCCTGAGTGTCGCCGCGCGGTCTTCGCATAACAAAATCCTCCTGCCCAGGCAAATCATGCGTTCATTATAGCATGCCAGGCGGGAGGACGCAAGAAACATAAAAACGTCTGTTCGCTATTGAATGGGGAAACCCATGCGCACGCCGTCGATCTTTTCGGTGATATCCGTCGTGATCACGGCGAACTCATAACCGTTCTCACGGAAATATTCGGCCAGCTCGCCGAGCATTTCGATGGTGCGCTTCTTGCCGTCGTGCATGAGCATCACCACGTCGCCCGAGCAGCGTTCCGCCGTGCGGATGGCGTAATCATACGATTCCTCGTAGGAATCGATTCCCTTTTCCGCGTCGCCATTGAGGGCGTTCCAGTCGATCCAGAGATACCCCAGCTTCTGCAGCTGGCGGCGCGCCTCGGCGGAAAGGGTGGAAGAGCCGTACGGCACGCGCGCGACGGTCATCGGGTAATCGAAGCCGAGCGCGGCGTTCACGCGGTTCTGGCACTTCTTGAAATCGGCGATGGCGGAGCTGACAGACTCCTTGAGAATCGTCTGGTCATGCGAATAGGAATGGTTGCCGATGACGTGCCCCTGATCGTAAATCGCACGCAGGAAAACGGGATGTTTCTTCACATACGCGCCGACGACGAAAAACGTCGCGCGGATGTCGAGCCTGTCCAGCTCGGCCAGCAATTCCATCGTGTATCTGCTCGGCGAATCATCGAAGGAGAAATAGACCTTTCTGCTTTCCGTATTCGCCGTGCCCTGCGCGGTTTCACCGTTGAGCGCCGCGAAAACCTCGTCCACGGTCATGATCGCGCAGCCCTCGCCGGGGTTGTAATACAGAACGCCGTCGTCGCCGTAATACCATTCGCCGTCGAGTTGAAACCGCTCGATCGCGGCCTGCTTCGGCGCGGCGGCAAAAAACGCGCCCAGCGCGTTCGCCTGCCCCTCCGTCAGAAGCGTTCCTGCGGGCAGGAGCGGGCCATTCGCAAGCACGTCCGGCCACTGCGCGTCGAACGCGGCGACCTGCGCGTCAGAAAGGAGATAATCCGCTTCCAGCGTAAACAGATGCGCGTCCCCCGTATCCTGCCAGAACCCGGCGGGCGCGGCCTCCTCCGCAAACGCGGCGCAGGAAAACAGAACGATCAATACCAGCAGACACGACAACGCGCGCTTCACTTGCGGATTCCCCCGTTTTTCTCTTTTGTATGGTTTGTTTTATTCCGCGCTCAGGCGGAAGCCGCAGGCCCGTTCCACCCCGCAGGCGGCGATATACGCGTTTTCCAGCGGAATCCAGCGCGCCTCAAACCTGCGCAGCCCTTCCTCGCCGTTGCGCGCGAGGATGCGCGCCCGCTGCAGCTGCGGCGCAATGCCCACAAACGCACTCAGCGCGTACGCGTCCCGCAGCGCGGGGTGCATCGAATACGCGCCCTCGACGAGCACGACGGGGGTCGGCCGGATGATCCGCGGCGCGAGCAGCGTCTGCGCGGCGCAATCGAAGCGGCGATAGGCGATTTCCTCCGCGCCGGCAAGCAGCGGCGCGAGCACCTCGTCGCGGAAACGTTCGCGGTCCACGTTGCCGCCCGGTTGGGCAAGCCGCTCCGGCGTACGCTGAAGCGGCTGCAAAAAGAAATCATCCATATGCAGGACGGTCATGCCCAATTCCCCGCCAAGGCGCGCGGCCAGCGTCGTCTTGCCCGAGGCGCACATGCCGTCGATGGCGGCGACGCCCTTTTTCAGCGCGCCAAGCGCGGAAACGAACGCCGCCAGTTCCTCCTTCGGCTGCCAGCCGGAAAGCCCGGTCATTCCGCGCTCTCCAGCACCAGCGCCGTGCGGCAGGGCAGATACACGCGGAAGCCCGCGGAATCGCCCTCCTGCTCGGAGGTGTAAACGTATTTCTCGTCGATGCGGTTCTCGCCGCCGAACTCGGCTTGATCGGTGCTGAAGAACGTGCGCCACTTCGTCCCCGCCGGCGCGGGCAGGAACGTATCCTGCCGGGAATCGGTCGGGTGGAAGTTGAAGGCGAAGAGCAGCCCCGCCTTGCGGAAGCAGAGGATCTTCTTTTCTTCGTCGATCCAGAGGAACCGCGTGCTTTCCGGCTCGTAGAGCCTGCGCCCGGCGAAGAGCTTGAGCATCGCCTCGTCGAAGTTGGCGATCCATTCGTATTTGAGGAAGCCGTTGTCGCGCAGCGACCACTGGCGGCGCGCGTACTTGTAGCTCCAGCCGTTCCCCTCACGCGGGAAATCGATCCATTCCGGATGGCCGAATTCGTTGCCCATAAAGTTGAGATAGCCCTCGCAGGCGAGCGAAACGGTCACCAGGCGGATCATCTTGATCAGCGCCATCGCGCGGTCGATCACCGCGGTATGCGTCGCCTTGTCCATGTCGGTATACATGGCCGCGTCCGCCAGGCGGAAGATGAGCGTCTTATCGCCCACCAGCGCCTGATCGTGGCTCTCGCTGTAGCCGACGACCGGCTCGTGCGGACGGCGCGTGGTCAGCTCGTGCCACATGCGGCCCAGATCCCAGTCCTCGTCGCGCCGTTCGAGCATTTCAATCCAGAAATCCGGCACGCCCATGTTCAGCCGGTAGCCGAAGCCGAAACCGCCCTCGCGCACCGGCAGGCACAGGCCGGGCATGCCGCTGACGTCCTCGGCGATGGTGATGGCGTTATGCTTGATGCTGTGCGTCAGCTCGTTGGCAAGCATGAGGTAAATGGCCGCGTCCATATCGGTGTTGGGGCCGTAATAATCCTCATAGCTGGTAAACGCATGGCTAATGCCGTGATCAAAGTACAGCATCGAGGTCACGCCGTCAAAGCGGAAACCGTCGAAGTGATATTCCATCATCCAGTATTTGATGTTGGAAAGCAGGAAATGCAGCACGTTGGGGTTGCCGTAATCGAACACGCGGCTGCCCCAGGCTTCATGGAAGCCTTCCTGCCCCTCGCGGAAGAACTGCGTGGCCGTGCCGTCGAATTCGGCGATGCCCTCGTCGTAATTGCCGCTGGCGTGCGAATGCACCAGATCCAGCAGCACGGCGATGCCCATCGAATGCGCGGTGTTGACCAGCGTCTTGAGATCGTCCGGCGTGCCGAACCAGGAGCTGGCGGCGAAGAAATTCGTCACCTGATAGCCGAAGGAGGCGTAATACGGATGCTCCATGATGCCCATCAGCTGGATGGCGTTATATCCGGCGCGCTTGATGCGCGGAAGAACGTCGCGCGTAAACTCGGCGTACGTGCCGACCGCGCCGCGCTCGGTCGCCATGCCGATGTGCGCCTCGTAAATCATCAGAGGCGTGGCGCGCACGGGGCTGTAATCGGAGTCCGTCCAGGCGAAGGGCTTTTCCGGCTCCCAGATTTCGCCGACAAAACGTTCGGCTCCCTCGGGCCGCGCGATGCGCTGAATGCACAGCGGAATGCGGTCGCGCTTGACGCCGTTGCAGTCTTCCACTTCGACCAGAACGCGCTGGCCGTGGCTGAGCGCCTTCATGCCGGGCATCGTAATTTCCCAAGCGCCGTTTTCCAGCTTTTTCAGCGGATGGGAGATGCGGTTCCAGTTATTAAAATCGCCGATCAGGTGAAGCGAACGCGCGTTGGGCGCCCATTCGCGATAAACCCAGCCGGTCTGCGTGCGGTGAATGCCGTAATAAAGATATCCGTTTGCAAATTCGCGCAGGCGGCCGCCGCCGGGAAGCAGCTTGCGGCGGACGGCCGCATGCTTGGCAAGACGCGCGCGAATGAATTTTTCATAAGGCTCGAGATAGGGATCCATCTGGATCATTTCGAGATCTCGGGGTTTGCGGGGCATTTCTCTTCTACCTCCATAAAATATGCATCTGTTCCCATTGCAAACAAATCCTGATAACCATCCTTTTACGGATAAAATTATACTACTCGTCCTCTGTTTTGAAAACCCCCAAAGACCGCGCTAACTAAATTTCGGCGCATGCAATAATTCGCCCCCGCCCCGAAAAGTGCATTTTGACGCAATTTTGCGCGTGCAAAAGCGATGTTCACTGAAAATTCAAATTGTGGGGCTTGTATTGGAGGCGAAAAGGCGGTATGATATTTGCAAAATCTATTGTACGAGGAGTTTTGAAAACATGGCTGGCAAAAAGAAAAAGAAAATCGTTCGACCCGCGGCGTACACGCCCAAAAAGGCGGAATACAAGCCCATGAGCAAAAAAACGAAGCTGGGCATTCTCATCGGCGTATGCGTGCTCGCGGTTGCGATTGTGCTGTTCGCGCTTCTGTACGACGACGGCTCGCTGAAGGTCAGCGGCGGCGCGATCAAGGGTGCGCAGGAAAACTGGCTGATTACCGATACCTCTTCCTCTTCGAGCAGGCATAAATATTACAAATTCGGCGAGATCGAGCCGCTGGAAGGCTTCTCCCGCAGCACGGACGGCTCCCTCAAGGCCGAGGACGATCTGGACACCGACTTCCCGATGACGCCCGACGACGAATCGGCCGCCATCTCCAGCTACTACGTCACCGGCATCGCCCGCAACGCCGAGGACATCATCAACGATGTGTATTCCTACTACGGCCAGCTGCTGGGCGAGTGCGGCGAAATCCAGACGCTCACCCGCGAGGACGGCAAGGTCGTCCGCTTCTTCCTCTCCAACTACTACAAGGCGGAGGACAGCACCGACGGCACCGATTCGCAGAGCGCGACCGCGTATCTCGAAGCGGGCAAGAACCGCTGCGTGCTCATCAGCGTCACCAATAACCTCACCGAAGGCCGCGATCGCCTTTCCGACGAGGAAATGACCGACTGGGTGCGCCGCATCGCCGAAACGATTACGATCGAGGAACCCGAAAGCAAATAAGGCGTAAACGCAAA
>CAKTTL010000057.1 GCA_934615235.1 uncultured Clostridia bacterium | reverse complement strand
AGGATATGATCTTTCTCGCGCAGCCCTCCGACCCCGCCACGCCGGACGATCTGCCCTGCGCGCAGGATCTGCTCGATACGCTCAAGGCGCATCGTGAAAGCTGCGTCGGCATGGCAGCCAATATGATCGGCGTCCGCCGCCGTATCATCGCCTTTAACGACGCCGGCAAATACGCGGTTCTTTTTAACCCTGAAATCGTCAGGCGCTCCGATCCGTATGAAGCCGAGGAAGGCTGCCTCTCGCTCGCGGGCGTTCGCAGCGCGAAGCGCTATCGGAAAATCCAGGTGCGTTATCAGGACGACCGGTTCCGCACGCGGTATAAAACCTACGAAGGCTGGACGGCGCAGATCGTGCAGCACGAAATCGATCACTGCAACGGAATTCTGATTTGACTTTCACACAGGAGGACACCATTTTGTCCATCGCATTTTGTCCCCTTCGAAGCGGCTCCAGCGGAAATTCGCTTTTCGTCTCGGCGGGCGGCGCAAATCTGCTGCTCGACGCCGGGCTTTCCGGCAAGACGGTGGAGGAGGCGCTTCGCGCCGCCGGAGGCGACCCGACGCAGCTTTGCGGCATTCTCGTCTCGCACGAGCATTCCGACCATATCAAGGGCGTAGGCGTTTTGAGCCGGCGCTACGATTTGCCCGTTTACGCGACGGAAAAGACATGGCTCGCCATGGAAAACAAGCCCGGTATGCAGAACATCGCGCTGAAGAACCGGCGCGTTTTTACCGCAAACGAAAGCTTCTATATTCGCAATCTGGCCGTCACGCCCTTTTCCATCCCGCACGACGCGGCTGATCCCGTCGGCTTTGCGCTGGAAAGCGACGGGCGCAAACTTTGCGTTGCAACCGACCTCGGGCACATCGCCAAGGGCTGGATGACCGCCGTCTCCGGCGCGGACCTTTTGCTGCTCGAATCGAATCACGATCCGGACATGCTCTTCGCCTCCGAGCGCTATACTTCCGCGCTGAAAGCGCGCATTTACGGCACCCGCGGCCATCTTTCCAATGACGATTGCGGCAAGGCGCTTGTGCGGCTGGCAGAAACGGGCGTGCGCAACGTCATCCTCGGCCATCTCAGCCAGGAAACGAACAACCCCGAGCTGGCCTTCAATACCGTCTGCCGCACGCTTTGCGACAACGGCATCAAGCCGCAGGAGGATCTGCGCGTCGACCTCGCCTGGCGCGACCGGCTGGGCGGATACTACGAAATTGGATAAAACGGGGGTTCCTGTATGACGACGGTCATTCTCTGCGTTGGCAAACTCAAAGAAGCCTACTGGCGCGACGCGGCTGCCGAATATGCAAAACGGCTCCAGCGGTTCGGGCCGCTCTCCGTGATCGAGCTGCCCGATTTGCCGGAACCGAAAAACGCATCCGAAGCGGATATTCAAAAGCTGGTCGCGCAGGAAGGCGAAGCGATGCTCGCGCAGCTCAAACCGCGCGATACCGTCGTTGCGCTGTGCATCGACGGAAAGCAGCGCGATTCGGTTGAATTCGCCGCCGATCTGTCGCGGATCGAAGCTTCCGGCGCAGCCCGCGTGGTTTACGCCATCGGCGGCTCCAACGGGCTTTCGCCCGCGTTTGTCCGCCGCGCGAACGCGCGCTTTTCCTTCTCCCCGATGACCTTCCCGCATCAGCTTGCCCGCGTCATGCTGCTCGAGCAGCTCTATCGCGCGCGCAAAATTCTTTCAAACGAAACCTACCACAAATGAGTATCGTAATATACTTCCATCAGCGTCAGGCCCCTGGCCGGCGCGGTGACGCCCAGATCCAGCCGGTCGCCGGTTTCCAGCGCTTTGCGCAGACAGTCCGGCGGCAGCTTCCCCAGGCCGATATAAATCAGCGTTCCCGCGAGAATACGCACCATGTTATAAAGAAAGCTCTTTCCGCTGACCGTTAATTCGACAATATCGCCCTCGCGCTTCACGTCCGCGCGCCAGATTTCGCGCACGGTCGTTTTGGCGACGCTTCCGGCCGCGGCAAACGCGGCGAAATCGTGCTCGCCGATCACGGCTTTCGCGGCCGCGTCCATTCGCTCCGCGTCCAGCGGGCGCGGCACGTGCGCCATCAGATTGCGGTAAATCGCCGTTCCATGCGCGCTGTTGTTGATCAGATAGCGATAAGTTTTCCCCTTCGCCGAAAAGCGCGCGTGAAAATCCTCCGGTACGGCGCACGAAGCCGTCACGCGGATATCGTCCGGCAGGCGCGTATTCAGCGCAAAGCAAAATCTTTCCGCGGGGATATTCGACGGGTTATCGAAATGCACCGTCTGCCCCAGCGCATGCACGCCCGCGTCTGTGCGGCTTGCGCCCGTCACGCCGATCGTCTCGCCCGTCAGGGCGCGCAGCGCCTTTTCAACCTGCGCCTGCACGCTGTCGGCGTTCTCCTGCCGCTGCCAGCCGGAATAATTCGTGCCGTCGTAGCTCACGCGCAGCGCCACGCGGCGACTCCCCCCGCTCACAGCAGCACGCCCTCCAGCACAATCAGCGCGATATACGCGGCCATCACGCCCGCGGCGTACAGATCGAGCCGCGTGTATTTCAGCACGCGCATGCGCGTTCTGCCCTCTCCGCCGTGATAGCAGCGCGCCTCCATCGCCATCGCCAGATCGCCCGCGCGGCGGAAAGCGCTGACAAACAACGGCACCAGCAGCGGCACCATCGCCTTGGCGCGCTGGAAGAGATTGCCGGTTTCAAAATCGGCTCCCCGCGCGCTCTGCGCGTTCATGATTTTCTGCGCCTCTTCCGTCAGCGTCGGAATAAAGCGAAGCGCGATCGTCATCATCATCGCAATCTCGTGCGCCGGGAATTTGATCGCCTTCAGCGGCGACATGACATGCTCCAGCGCATCCGTAAGGACGATGGGCGACGTGGTAAGCGTCAGAACGGACGTACCCATCACCAGAAACGCCAGCCGGAAGGTGAAATAGAACGCGTTGCGCACGCCGGTCATCGTGATTTTAATTTTCCACAGCGACACGAGCACGTCTTCGCCGCCCGCCATGAAAAGGTTCAGCACGGCGGTAAAAACGACGATCCATTTCAGCGGCTTCAGCCCGCGCAGCAGATACTTCAGCGGAATGCGCGCCCAGCGCGCCACCAGCGCGATCAGCAGCGCCGTCACCCCATAGCCCGCCGCGCCCTTCACCAGGAAAACGCCGACGATATACGCCAACGTCAGCCCCAGCTTGCAGCGCGGATCGAGCCGGTGAACGACGGAATCGCCTGGCATGAACTGACCCAGCGTAATATTTTTCATCATTTCAGGTCAGTCCCCCTCTCCAGATGCGCGAGCAGCCAGCCGCGCAGCTCGTCCATTTTGCAGACTCCTTCGGGCGGCGCGTAGCCCTTCGCGCGCAGCATATCGGCGATCCGCACGGCGACAGGCACGTCCAGCCCGATTTCCGCCAGCCGCTCGCCCCGCGCAAACACCTCGCGCGGCTCACCCAGCAGCGCAAGCGCGCCGTGCTCGAGCACGGCGATCCGTGTCGCGTAGTTCGCCACATCCTCCATGCTGTGCGAGACCATGACGATCGTCGTCCCCTCTTTATGCAGCGCGCTGACGAGATCGAGCATATCGCGCCGGCCAGCCGGGTCAAGACCCGCGGCGGGTTCGTCGAGCACGAGCGTTCCCGGACGCATCGCCAGCACGCCGGCAATCGCCACGCGGCGCATCTGACCGCCGGACAGTTCCAGCGGCGAGCGCTCGCCGATTTCAGCCTGCGACAGCTTCACGCGCGCCAGCGCCTCCGCCACGCGCTCCTCGCATTCCGCATCCGAAAGGCCGAGGTTTTTCGGGCCAAACGCCACATCGCGGTTGACCGTCTCTTCAAACAGCTGATACTCCGGGTACTGGAACACCATCCCCACTTTGCGGCGCACTTCGCGGCGGTCCGCTCCGTTCTGGTTGATGTCCTGCCCGTCCACGAGCACGCGCCCGGAAGCAGGCTGCAAAAGAGCGTTGAGGTGCATGGCGATCGTCGTCTTGCCCGAACCGGTATGGCCAATCAGCGCGAAGAATTCTCCGTCGCCGATTTCGAAGGACACGTCGTGCACGGCCGTCGCCGCGAACGGACTGCCGGGCATATAGGTATATGTCAGGTTCTCCAGTTTAATCGACATATTGCCTCCACCATCTCTTCCGCCGTCAGAATTTCTCCGGGCAGCGCAACGCCCGCCTGCCGCAAATCATGCGCCAGCGCCGCCGGCGCGGGCACATCCAGCCCGATTGCGCGCATTTCCTCCACGCGGGAAAACATCTCGCGCGGCGTGCCTTCCATTTTCACCGCGCCGTCCTGCATCGCCAGCACGCGATCGGCCTTTGCCGCTTCCTCCATGAAATGCGTGATCCATACGACTGAAATGCCTTCCTCCCGGTTGAGCCGGCGCACGGTATCGAACACGTCGCGCCGCCCCATCGGGTCGAGCATCGCCGTCGCTTCGTCGAGCACGAGCACCTTCGGCTTCATCGCCAGCGCCCCGGCGACGGCCACGCGCTGCTTCTGTCCGCCCGAGAGCATATGCGGCGCGCTCGCGGCGAAGGATTCCATATTGACGGCGCGGAGCGCCTCATAAACCCTGCGCCGAATCTCCTCCGGCGGCACGCCGAGATTTTCGGGGCCGAAGGCGACGTCCTCCTCCACCATCGTGGCGACGATCTGGTTATCCGGGTTCTGGAACACCATGCCCACGCACTGGCGAATCTGCCATAGCAGGCTCTCATCCGCCGTATCCATGCCGCAGACGGTAACGCGCCCCTCTGTAGGCATATACAGCGCGTTGAACAGCTTGGCCATGGTCGATTTGCCGGAGCCGTTGCGCCCCAGCACGGCCAGGAACTCGCCCGGCATCAGCGTCATCGACACGCCGCAAAGCGCCTGCCGCTCCGCGCCTTCATAGGCGAAGCTGCAGTTTTCCAGCCGGATCAGCGGCTCGTTTCTTTTTTCTTCCATCAGCATTTAACCTCGAAAAGCCCCGGGACAGAGCCTGCTGCCCCGGGGCTTGGTCTGGTGCGAAAAATCAGTTGCCTTCGGTCGCCGCAGCGGTTTCCTCGGCAGCCGCTTCGTCAGTCGTTTCCGCAGCGGCTTCTTCCGCCGCCGCTTCATCCGTTACTTCTTCGGTCTGGTCGCTGGGCAGCTTGACCAGATCGGCGTTGATCGTCGCGGGATACTGCTCCTGCCATTCAGCGTAAGCCGCCTGGAACGCTTCGTCCTTCTTGGAGGTGAGCAGCTCGTTCTTCATATCCGCAAACGCTTCCTCGGAAAGCTCGACCGCGCCGGCGGGCACATCGCGCAGGTATTTAATGATGTGCACACCAAAATCGGACAGCACCGGGTCGCTCACGTCGCCGACGTTTTCAATGCTCATCGCGCCGTCGCGGAACTCGGCCACGAAGGAGGTGGAATCCTTGTGCACCTGATAGCCGTCGGGGCTGGAGGCCATGCCGGGATCCTCGCCGTAGGCGTCAATCAGATCGGCGAATTCTTCGCCGGCTTCGATCTTGGCGTAAATTTCATCGATCTTATCCTGCAGCGCGGGAAGAATCTTCGCCTTGATTTCGGCGTATTCCGCTTCAACCGCTTCGACTTCGGCCTTCGCCGCGTCGATGTCCGCCTGAATTTCTTCCGCAGAACGATGTTCAACCGGCTCGGCGCCTTCCTCAGGCGTCACTTCCAGTTCGGCCAGCTCGTCGACAAAGCCGTCCATTTTCTGCTGCGCGGCGTCCAGCTTTTCGCTGCACGCGTCCAGCTCGGTTTCAATCTCTTCCGGCGTGAGCAGCAGGATGTGCGACACGGCGCGATAGCCTTCCGGCACATAATGGGACTCGGTGCCGTAATAGTTGGTGTTCATCTCATAGGACTGGATGTTGCCCTCGTACTTTTCGCGGTCGGGCGCGACGTAGGTTTCTTCGTAATACGCCTTCACCTCGTCGTCGGTGACGGTGACGTCCTTGGTCACGTCGTTATAAACCGCGCTGTAGCGCGCGTTCTCCGCCATCTGATCGTAGAGCGAATCGACGCTGTAGCCCATCTCGACCATGCCGTCTTCGCAGAGTTTGACAGCCTCTTCTTCGCTGAGGCCGTAATTGTTGACGTAATAATCCTTGACGTAGTTATACGCCTCGTCGTACGTCTCCTGCGCCTTGGTGCGCAGCGCTTCCTTTTCTTCGTCCGTCAGTTCGGGATAGCCCCTGTCCTCGATGATGTTATCGACAACGCAGAGCATTTCCTGGTTCTGCAGCACGATTTCGCGAATCTTTTCATATTCGGTCGCGCCCAGCGTATAGCCATAGCTGGCGAAATACTGCTCATACTGCAGCACCATATCGTCGTAAGCCTTTTGCACCTGGCTCAGCGGAATGCTGTGGCGGCCGGCGGTGATCACGATCGGATCCTCTTCGGCGCAAGCGCCGGCGAACACGGTGCAAACGAGCATCAGCGCGGCCATCAGCAGCGCGGTCAGACGTACTTTCTTCATAAGAAGCCTCCTTTTATTGTTGTCTGTTATTATGCCACAAAGAACGCAAAGACGCAAGTGTCATATTCCCCCACCTGCAGGCAATGCAAAAAAGTTAAAATGATGCGATTTCGCGTGAATTATCGCGCATTTGCGCGATATACTTCAAAATCGTCCGTTTTTCCGATTTATTTACTTTGACTTTCTTTGATATTTAATGTATGATACAACCGTTCCAAGGGAACAGATAGATAAGGTAAGAATCAACCGACCGAATTAAAGGAGGCTTTCAATATGTTCGCTATCACGACTCGCAACTCCATGCCCACCCGCCGCTCTAACTCCTTCCCCTTTGACGATTTCTTCCGGCCGCTGACCGAGATGGCCGCTTCCGGCCTGCGCACCGGCGTGCGGGAAACGGACGACGCGTACTACCTCGACGCGGAAATGCCCGGTTTCGAGCAGAAGGATATCGAAATGAACGTCAAGAGCGGCACGCTCACCATCGACGCGGAGCACAAAACCGAGGAAGGCGCTGAAAACGAAAGCCGCTACGGTTTCACCGAGCGCACGTTCCATCGCAGCTTCTCCCTCGACGGCATCGACGAGAGCAAGATCAGCGCCGAATACAAAAACGGCGTGCTGAGCGTCAAACTTCCCAAGATGCAGCCCGCCGAGCCGGAATCGAGAAAGATCGAGATTCAGTAAGCGCAAACGGATATACGCGCCCCGCGCCTTCAAAGGCCGCGGGGCTTTTCCTTTTTATTTTTATATCCATCCCCCCTTGCATCTCCCACCCAAACCCGCTATAATACCCCCTATGAAAAAGACAAATTCACTCTATCTCGCGCACGGCGCTGTGATCGCCGCGCTCTATGTTCTGCTCACGTTCCTGTGCAACGCCCTCGGGCTTGCCAGCGGCGTAATTCAGGTGCGTTTTTCCGAAGCGCTTTGCGTGCTGCCCATGTTTACGCCCGCGGCCGTGCCGGGGCTTTTCGTGGGATGCGCGCTTTCCAACCTGCTCACCGGCTGCGCGCCGTGGGACGTGGTGTTCGGCAGCCTGGCGACGCTCCTCGGCGCGCTGGGAACGCGGTATTTCCGCCGCAATAAATATCTTGCCGTTCTCCCGCCCATCGTCGCGAATATCCTGATCGTACCGTGGGTGCTCTCGCTGGTGTATCGCTTCGAGGGCAGCATCTTCTATTTCATGCTTACCGTCGGCGCGGGCGAAGTGATTTCCTGCGGGCTGCTGGGGCTTGCGCTGCACGCCGCGCTGAAAAAATACGAAAACCGCCTCTTCTGATTTGGAGGCCAGGAGGCTATATGGAACAGATTTGGGCGCGCCTGATCAAGCGTCACCGCATTGAAAAAAGCGAAACCGTTCCTTATGACGGCTCCGTTCTGGACGCGCTCAACACGCTGTGCACGCGGCTGGACGTGGCGCGGCCGATGATATTGCCCAAGCACGAGCGCGAATGGGAGCAGTTCGGCCAGATGCATTTTACAAAAGAGCACTTTGTCGAAACCTTCCCCTATGACAAGCTCGAAATCGAACGCTTTGACGCGAACGCGCCCAAGAGCCGCTCGATGGATCCGCGCAACGGATGAATAACGCCTCTCCCTTTCGGACAGCCTATCATCGGCACTCTGAAAGAAAAGGAGAGGATTTTTTTATGGATCGCGTTTCATTGGTTCTCGTCATCATTGGCGCCATCAACTGGGGCCTTATCTCGCTGTTCCAGTTCGATCTGGTCGCGTATCTCTTCGGCGGGCAGGGCGCGCTCGTCAGCCGCATCATTTACGGCCTTGTCGCGCTGGCGGGGCTGTGGTGCATTTCGCTTCTGTTCCGCCGCCGCGAAAACGCAAGAGATCAGGTTTGATCTTTGACCTATAATCCTTTTTATTGACACCGACGCGCTTTCCCGCCTATAATGTCCCCGTGAAGGAGGCTATTATGGCGGGAATTTTTGTGTTTTTGTTTTATCTTGCGTGCGGCGTTCTCTGCGCGCGCGCGCTGCTTTGGGATAAAAGCCCTCTGATTCGCGTCTGGACGGGCGCGGCGTTTGGAATTCTCTGTCTGATGTGGCTGCCCGCGCTGTTCGCCTACGCGCTCCGGTTTACGCTGGCGGCGGAATATTGCGCGCTGGCCGCGATGATGGCGCTGACGCTGGCGGCGTTTTTTTTCGCGCGCAAGCGCGCCAAAACACCGGCGAAACTTTCTGCGGAGGACCGTTCGCTGCTGAAAGCGCTGCTCTTTCTCGCCCTTCCGCTGACGGTTCTGTCCGGCTATCTGCAATACACGCACACGCTGCGCGAGGCGGGCGGCGCGCTGCATACGGGGCAGTCGACGTACGGCGACCTTTGCATGCATCTTTCCATCATCACCAGTCTGCGCGGTTCGACGCTGCCGGCGGATTATAACATCCTCCCCGGCACGACGCTGGGCTATCCCATCCTCACCGACGCGATGAGCACGTCGCTGCTGCTCTTCGGCTCCTCGCTGCAGCTGTCGATCATCCTGCCCGGCACGCTCATGAGCGCGCTGGTCTATTGCGGCTATCTCATCTTTGCCCGCGAGGTCACGCGCAGCACGCCTGCGGCCGTAATTGCGGCCGTGCTGCTGTTTTTCAACGGCGGCCTCGGCTTCCTCTACGATTTCGATCTCTCCGGCCATGATTTTTCCAAGATCGCCGAGATTTTTACCGGATACTACAAAACCCCGGCCAATCAGCCGGAGTACAATCTCCGCTGGTCGAACCTGGTGTGCGACCTGCTGCTGCCGCAGCGCACGTTCCTTGGCGGCTGGACGCTGCTCCTGCCCGCGCTGTATTTTGCGCGCACGGCGTTCAAAACGCAGGAAAGGCGTTTCTATCTGCTCGCCTCGCTTTTCGCCGCCGCGCTGCCGATGGTGCATACGCATTCCTTCGCCGCGCTCGGTCTTTACTGTATGGGCGCGTGCGTTTATCAGTTCGTCGCGGATAAGGAAAACCGCGGCAGGCTTCTGCGCGGCGCAGGGCTGTTTCTCGGGCTGACGCTTGCATGCGCGCTGCCGCAGCTGCTCTCCTCTACCCTCACGCAGGCCACAAACGACGGCTTCGTCCGCCTGCATTTCAACTGGGTGAACCTCACCAGCGAAGGCTTCGTCGATTTCTATCCCTGGTTCTGGGCCAAAAACGTCGGACTGCCGCTGCTGGCGATGATCTGCGCGCTGATCGAATGGAAAAAGCGCGACCGGATGGATTTCGTCGGCGCGGCGTGCATTTTCGTCGTCGCCGAGTGCGTTCTCTTCCAGCCGCTGGACTATGACAACAACAAGCTTTTCTACGTCTGGTATCTGCTGATGCTGCCCGCGGCCGGTTCTTTGTGCGTCGCAGGCTGGAAACGGCTGCGCGGCGCGCACTGCCGCGCGCTGCTGGCCGCGCTGTTCCTGACGGGCTCGGTGCTCTCCGGCGCGCTGTCGATCGCGCGCGAATGCAGCCCGCAGGCAGACTTTGTGCTCTTTTCGCAGGCGGACGTCGCCGTCGCCGAATTCATCGAGGAAAACACCGAGCCGGACGATATGTTCCTCACCGGCCTGCACCACAATAACCCCGTCTACACGCTCGCCGGGCGCGACGTGGTATGCGGCCCGTCGCTGTTTCTGTACTGGCACGGGCTGGACTATTCCGAACGCGACGCGCAGGCGCGCGCTTTCTACGCGGATCCCGCAAGCAACCTCGATCTGCTGCGCGAGTACGACGTCCGCTATATCGTCCTCGGCGCGTCGGAGCGCTATGAACTCGGCGCGGACGAAGCGGCGCTTGACGCGCTGTTTGAAACGGTATACGACCGGCTCGGCACGAAAGTGTACAAGGTCGTGCAATAAAGGAGGCGCAACATGAATTTCGAACCGCTTACCCAGTTTCTCGATTCACTGATCCCCTACGGCGTCCCGGGCGCGGACATGCTGATCATGCAAAACCACCGGCCGCTCTACCGGCATCGCGCCGGCTGGCGCGACCGGGAAGCGCAGGAGCCGCTTCGCGGCGACGAGCTTTACCTGCTCTATTCCTGCAGCAAGGTGACCACCGTCGTCGCGGCGATGCAGCTGCTGGAGAAGGGCAAATTCCTTTTGACCGATCCGCTTTGCGAGTACATGCCCGAATGGCGCGACGTGCTGGTTCGCGACGCGGACGGCGGCGCGCGCCGCGCGCAAAATCCCGTCCTCATTCGTCATCTCTTCAGCATGACGGCGGGGCTCGATTACGAAATGGACAGCCCTGCCATCCGCCGCGTGCGCGAGGAAACGGCGGGCGCGTGCCCCACGCGCGCGATCGCGCGGGCGATCAGCGAAAAGCCGCTGTGCTTCGAGCCGGGCGCGCACTGGCAGTACAGCCTCTGTCACGACGTTCTCGCCGCGCTGGTCGAGGTCGTTTCCGGCGAAAAATTCCGCGACTACGCAGCCCGCCATATTTTCCAGCCGCTCGGCATGACGCGCACATGCTATCACCTGCAGCCCGGCATGGAAAAGGATCTGGCCGCGCAATACCGCTACAACGACGAAGCGCGCCGGGCCGAGCGCATTGCGCCCGATAACAGCTACGAATTCGGGCCGGAATACGACAGCGGCGGCGCGGGCGTTATTTCCTGCGTGGACGATTACATCCGTCTGGCGGACGCGCTGGCCTGCGGCGGCGCAGGCGCGACGGGCGAGCGGATTCTGAGCGGCGCGGCGATCGATCTTCTCCGCGCCAACCAGCTGAACGATGCGCAGATGCACGTTTTCAACTGGGTGCAGATGGCCGGCTACGGCTATGGCCTCGGCGTGCGCACGGCGATCGACCGCGCGGGCGGGCTGCTCTGCCCGATGGGCGAATTCGGCTGGGGCGGCGCGGCGGGCGCGTATTTCTCCGCCGACCCGCAAAACCGCATCTCCATCTTTTACGCGCAGCACATGCTCAACAACAAAGAACCCTACGTTCACCCGCGGCTGCGCAATCTCGTCTATTCGTGTCTGGAGCGGTAAAATGATGAAAACAGAAAGAAAGCTGGCGCTGCTCAAGCGTATTGCGCACAGATTTAATCAGGCAGGAATTACCTGGGCGCTCGGCGCGTCGATGATGCTTTATTTTAAGGGAATCGCGCAGGATTTTCACGATCTTGATCTGATGATTGTAAATGAGGACGCATCCATTGCGCAGCGAATCCTTTCCGAAATGGGCGTGCTTCAGCCTTCCGTGCCGAATCCGAAATATAAATCGAAAATGTTCCTTGAATTCGTCATAGACGGCATTGATGTGGACTTGATCGCCGGATTTGCAATCGTCTCAGGCGCGACAATTCACGATTGTTCCCTGCGCAGGGAGCAGATCGTTGAAAAAGTCAGCTTCGAGGGAGAAGTAATTCCGCTGCAATCTCCCGCGTTGTGGCGCGAATACTATTTGCTGATGGGAAGAAACGAAAAAGCGGCGTTAATCGATCGTGCGTCGCCCCGCACATAAAATGCAAAAGGCGGCGTGGAACGGGTTCGTTCCGCGCCGCCTTTTTTAGTCGCTAACCCATTCAACATATATGGTTCTCGCGCCCCGAATGGCAGGATAACGCGTTTCCGCCGGCAGTACGAAGACCCGTTGCGTAAACACGCGGCTCAGCCCGCCATAAGACCGCGTCTGCGCGCCGCGGGAATCGTCGTTCCCGGCGGCTTCATCGCACGCGCAGGGCGCGAAGGAAAGCTTCACCCGGAAATCGCCCTGCGTGGAGGAATCGCCGTTGCTGCGCACGTAGTAGTTGCCCGGCTCCAGGTAATACGCCAGATCTTCCGTGCCCGGCGCACCCTGGCTGCCGTACACGTATACGCGCGCCCAGCTGACAAGATCCGCGTCCAGCAGTTCGAAGCTCGCGTTCGCATAAAACGACTGCACCCGCGCGGTCAGCTTCCCCGGCTGCTCCAGCGTAAACGGGAAATAGTGGTATTCGTCCGGGCGCATCTGTCCTTCCGCCCATTGGCCGTCCAGCGCCAGCGCGTCGTGATCCGCGCGCGCGGTCTGATCCGCCTGCGCCGCGCCCGCGCACAGCATCAGCACCGCAAGCAGCCATGCCAGCATTTTCTTCATTTTTCCGTCGCCTCCGTCACTTCTGCGTGTTCTCGCCCGAAACCACGTCCACGCCGTTTTCATCGATCAGATACCATACGCCGTTTTTCTTTACGGCGGCAAGGCCGCCATCAAAACGCGTCGCCTTCTCGTATACCGGTTTAAGCACCGTTTCGTTTTCCCGGTTCACATAACCCCAAAGCCCGTCCCGATTCACGCGGCACAGCTCTGCCCAGCCGAAATCGCTGAATACGTTCTGCCACTGCACGCTGCCAATCTGCGCGCCGGTTTTGTCAAGCATCCGGTAAGCGCCGTCCTGCTTGACCCACATGCGGCCATTGTAGACGTAGCTCGTGCTGTCGTACTGCAGTGGAATCACCACGTTGCCGCTTTTGTCGATATATCCGCTCAGCCCGTCCTTTTCCGCCGGGGCAAGGCCGTCCGAAAAGCGCTCGCCGCTATCGTACTGCGGCTCGATTACCACATTGCCGCTTTTATCGACGAACCCCCACAGGCCGTCCCTTTTCACGGCCGCAAGCCCTTCGGAAAAGCTGTAGACGCGATCCCACTGCGGCGCGATTGCCAGCACGCCGGAAGAATCGATAAAGCCGTATCTTCCGTTCGCCTTCACATACGCCATGCCGTCGCTGAAATAGCCTGCGTCCGTCCAACGCTCGGCGAACGCATAGCTTCCGTCCGGCGTGATGAAGCCGTATTCGCCGTCCACGCACACGGTCGCCAATCCATCATAAAAATCGGTCGCCGCACTGCAAACGGCGGGAAACACCACTTCGCCCGCCGTGTTGATATAGCCGTAGCGGTGATCCGCCGTACCAACGCGCGCAATTCCGCCTCGGTAGCAGTCAGCCAGATTCCACTGCGGCTCAATCACGACGCTGCCGCTCGCATCGATATAGCCCCACAGGCCGTTTTCGTTTGAAAACGCCGCGTAGCTCTCCGAAAAGTTTCCGATCGCTCCCGCCTGCCGGAATACCTCCTCGCCAAACGCCTGCGCCTGCATGAGCAGCAGCGCAAGCGTCAGGAGCACGCAAAGCTTTCTCCGCATAAATCCATCACTCTCCTTCGCGCCCGCATTATAGCATAAAATAACAAATTCCCGCAACCGGATTGGCCGCGGGAATTTGTTATGTTGACAAAGTCCTCGGGAGCGTTTGAGAGGGCCGCAGCCCTCTCAACTCTAATCATTTTCAGCGACATGTGCAGTGAAAATGGACATTTTTGAAGGCGGGTCTCCTCCTCTCGAAAAACCTCAGTTTTTCGAGGGGAGGAAATTCCCGCAACCGGATTGGCTGCGGGAATTCATCGTATCCATATTCTTTTTACGCTCGCTTCAGCGTTCCTCCGATCATCTCCGCGGTCGTTTCAAGGAACGCTTCTCCGCCCGTAAGCATCGCCTCGTAAACAAATCCGTCCTCCCCGAGGACGACGACGTTCACGCCCGTTTCCGTCGCGTAGGTCACATATGCCTTGCTGCCCGAATCGTTCAGCGCCACGCCGGTCACGCCCTCGTCCCCGCGCAGCGAAGCTGCCAGCGTTTCCAACGTATAGCCCCTGCTCTCGTAGCGCATCAGCGTCAGTTCGTTTCCATCCGCGTCGGCGGCGTGGAGCATGAGTCCGGCGTCGTAATCCGTCTCCGTCAGCTCCGCGCGCTCCAGCGCGGCGGGATACCCAAAGCGGAACCCGCCCTGCGGGAAATAGACGATCTCAAGCTCCGTGCCCTCCGCCGCCGCGGCCGCGAAAAGCAGCCACGCGGCAAGCAGCGCCGCAAGCGCGCGCTTCATTTTACATCACCTCAGCGATATGACGAAAACGCAGCGTCTCTCCTTCCATGCCAATTTCTACCTTGTCGCCCAGATGCACCGCGCCCGAGAGGATCTCCTCCGACAGCGCGTCCTCCACCGCGCGCTGGATCGCCCGGCGCAGCGGCCGCGCGCCGTAGGCCGGATCGAACCCGGTACGGGCAAGATAGCGAACCGCTTCGTCCGTCGCGGTCAGCTCGACACCGCGCTCCTTCAGCCGTTCGACGATCGCGTCCAGCATCAGGCGCGCGATCTGCGCGATTTCGTCCTCCGTCAGCGGATGGAATACGATGATTTCGTCCAGGCGGTTGAGGAATTCCGGCCGCATGAAGTTCTTCACTTCCTGCAGGACGCGGTTTTTCATTCCCTCGTAATCCTCCTGCGCGCCGCTCGGCGCGGAACCGAAGCCCATGCGCCGCTCGCTGCTCATCGCCGACGCGCCGATATTGCTGGTCATCACGACGATGGTATTCTTAAAATCGACCGCGCGCCCCTTCGAATCGGTCAGCCGGCCGTCGTCGAGCAGCTGCAAAAGCAGGTTGAAAACGTCCGGGTGCGCCTTCTCGATCTCATCGAACAGCAGCACCGAATACGGCTTGCGGCGCACCTTTTCCGTCAGCTGGCCGCCCTCTTCAAAACCCACGTAACCGGGCGGCGAACCGATCATGCGCGAAACGGAGTGCTTCTCCATATATTCGCTCATATCGATGCGGATAACGGCGTTCTCGTCGCCGAACATCGCCTCGCCCAGCGCGCGGCACAGCTCCGTCTTGCCCACGCCCGTCGGCCCCAGGAACAGGAACGAGCCGATCGGCCGCTTCGGATCCTTCAGCCCCGCGCGGGCGCGTCGGATAGCGCGCGCGACAGCGGTTACCGCCTCATCCTGTCCGACGAGCCGCTTATGGAGCGTCTCCTCCAGATGCAAAAGCCGCGCGGATTCATCCTCCGTCATCCGGTTGACGGGCACGCCCGTCCAGCTCGAGACGATCTGCGCGATCTCCTCCTCGCCGACGGTCTTTTCCGCCTTGTCCATATCGGACTCCCAGGCCTTCTGCAGGTTTTCCATTTCGGCGCGCAGCGCGCGCTCCTGATCGCGCAGCGCGGCGGCCTTTTCAAACGCCTGCGAGCGCACAGCCTCATCCTTCTCCTTCGTCACGGCGGCGACCTGCCCCTCCAGCGCCTTCATATCCGGCGGCGGCGTGAAGGAGTGAATCCGCACGCGTGACGCGGCCTCGTCCATCAGATCGATCGCCTTATCCGGCAGACAGCGGTCCGGGATATACCTGTCGGACAGCGCGACGGCGGCGCGCAGCGCCTCGTCGGTAATGCGCACTTTATGATGCGCCTCGTATTTGTCGCGCACGCCCTCGACAATGGCCAGCGCTTCTTCCTTCGTCGGTTCGTCCACCTGCACCGGCTGGAACCTGCGCTCCAGCGCCGGATCCTTTTCGATATACTTGCGGTATTCGTCCAGCGTCGTCGCGCCGATCACGCGAATCTCCCCGCGCGCAAGCGCCGGTTTGAGCATGTTCGACGCGTCGATCGCCCCTTCCGAGCCGCCCGCGCCGACAATCGTATGCAGCTCGTCGATGAACAGAATCACGTTGCCGCTCTTTTGCAGCTCGGCCATGATGTTCTTGAACCGCTCTTCAAACTCGCCGCGATATTTGCTTCCCGCCACAACCGACGCGATATCGAGCGAAACGATGCGCTTTCCGCGCAGCATCTGCGGGATCGTGCCGTCGGCGACGCGCTGCGCAAGCCCTTCCACGATGGCGGACTTGCCCACGCCCGGCTCGCCGATGAGCGCGGGATTATTCTTCGTGCGGCGAATGAGAATCTGCGTAATCCGCTCGATTTCCTTTTCGCGGCCGATCACGGGATCAAGCTCGCCCTGCGCCGCGGCGCGCGTCAGATCACGGCCGTACTGATTGAGAAGCGGCGTCTCGTCGCTCTCGGGCGCATGACCGGATTTCGCCTTCAGCTGCGTGAGCAGCGCCTCGCGCACCGCGCGGATATCCAGCCCGAGATCCTGCAGAATGCGCGCGGCGACGCCCTCGCCCTCGCGCAGAATCGCCAGCCACAGGTGCTCCGCGCCGATGTAGCTGTCTCCCAGCGCGCGCGATTCCGCGAGGCTCTGCTCGAGGATTTTCTTCGTGCGCGGCGTGTACGAAATATGCTCGGGAGAAGCGTCCCCGCGCCCGACGAGCCGCAGCGCCTGCGCCATCGCCGTCTCGTACGTCACCTCGCCCAGCAGCGGCTGCACGGCCTCCACAGGTTCGCGCAGCAGGCCGAGCAGCAGGTGTTCGGTTCCTACGTAGTTATGCTGCATTTCGCGCGCCGCATCCTGCGCCGCTGTCAGGGCGCGCTGTGCGCGCTGCGTAAAACGACCGGCAAACGCCATATATGCTATATCCTTTCCGGGACGGCCTGCGTCCCAACAAACCTTCTGAAAATATCCAGCCGCCGCGCGCCGCGTTCCTGCGGGGAAAGCGGCTCCCCGGCCGCGGTGTCGATATGGCCGGGCGAAGATTGCGGCAAAAGCGCGTCCACCTCGGCAAGCGTCCTGTGCAGCGCACCCGCCGTGACCGCCTGCCGCAGGAAGGACCAGTTGAGCATGCAGTCCTTCTCCGAAAGCATATCGTCCGAGGCGAGCACTTCCTGCAGACAGCGCATTTCCTCGTCGATCGCCGCGGGCTGCTCCATCAGCGTCCTTTCGCGCTCGGCGCGCTCCATTTCGACCAGCTTTTTTGCCGCCGCCTGCACGCTCAGGGCGATTTCGTCCTCCGTCATGCCGATGGTGGCGCTGTTGAAGAGCAGATACACGCTGCCAAGCGGCAGCTTCGCCCAGGCGACGTGCCCCGCCGCGCATTCCTTCACGGCCGCCTCCGCGCCGCCGGTCTTTTCAAGCGCGGGCAGGTGCAGCGTCGCCGTCACGCGAAGACCCGTGCCGACGTCCGCCAGCGCGGGCGCAAGGAAGCCGAACTGCGCGTCGTACGCGTAGCGGTACCGCGCGGCGAACGCGTCCGCCGCTGCCTCCACGCGCGCTTTTACATCCAGCGGGCAAAGCCCCGGCCGCACAGCCAGGAAGCTCAGATGATCCTCTCCATTGATCATCACGCTCACGCCGCTTTCCCGGTCGAGCGCAACGGCGGCGGATTCGTCCTCGCTCCGGAGCGCGCGGGCGGGCAGCAGCCGCTCCTCGGCCATCAGCGCGCGCCGCATGGGCGGCAGCGCCTGCAGTGGGAGCAGCGCATAGCGCCTGTCCTGCGCAAGCGCCAGGGCGCGTTCCAGAATTTCCGCTTCCTGCGCCGCGCTCAAGTTACCCGAATACGGGTAACTTTCAAGATTGCGCGCCAGCTTCGCTTCGCTGCGGACAACGACGTCCAGCGCCAGGTCATCCATTGGCGTCGCCCTCCCCTCCGGAAACGGACAGCGCGTGAATCGCATCGCGCAGCGCGGCCGCCTCCTCAAAATTCTCGCAGGCGACGGCGAGCTCCATCTCGCGCTGCAATTC
>CAKTTL010000056.1 GCA_934615235.1 uncultured Clostridia bacterium | reverse complement strand
GCCGTCAAGTCCCTTGCGCAGATGAACGGCCTGCACGCCACCTTCATGCCCAAGCCGATTTTCGGCGTGAACGGCAGCGGCATGCATACGAACATGTCCCTGTTTAAGGACGGCAGGAACGTCTTCTTCGACGAAAACGGCGAGAAGAGGCTGTCTGAGGACGCGCATCATTTTATCGCCGGCCTGCTGCATCATATCAGCGGCATGACCGCCATTCTCAATCCGCTCGTTAATTCCTACAAGCGCCTCGTGCCGGGCTATGAAGCGCCGTGCTACACCGCGTGGTCCGCGTCCAACCGCTCCGCGCTGATCCGCATCCCGGCCGCGCGCGGTCAGGCTACCCGTGTCGAGCTGCGCTGCCCCGACCCCGCCTGCAACCCGTATCTGGCGCTGACCGTCTGCCTGGCCGCCGGTATGGACGGCATTGAAAAGCAGATGACGCCGCCGGCGGAAATTACGGAGAATATCTTCGCCATGTCCGCCGCCGAGCGTGAAGCCAAGGGCATCCATAACTTGCCCGGCACGCTGAAGGAAGCAGTCGACGCGCTGCAGAAGGATAAGCTGATTTGCGACGTGCTGGGCGAGCATATCGTCAGCCAGTACGTCGCCGGCAAGACGAAGGAATGGGATGCGTATCGCACGCAGGTCAGCAATTGGGAGCTGAACAAATACCTGATCACGTACTAATAGGAAGAAACGAAAGCGCCTCCGTCCGGTTTGAAATGGACGGAGGCGCTTTTTTTAGCCGCGCAGGGCGCGGCAGAAAAAAACTCAGGATTCCTGATTGAGCGGGTTATAGCGGGGATTGGCGTGCGCGCTGAGCACGTAATAGCTTTTGATGCTCTTCACGCCTTCCAGGCGCGAGATGCGATGGTGAATCTGCTGAAAATGCTCCGGGGAGGTGGCGCTGATGCGGGCCATAAAATCGAAATCGCCGGTAAGCGTATAACATTCGACGACGTTCGGATCTTCCAGCAGCGCGACGGTCAGAGGATCGATGAAGCGCGGATGGTCGATCGAAATCCCGATGATGGCCTCGAAGCTGCGGTTCAGCCGCGAAGGATCGAGCCGGACCGTGTATTGCTGGATTACGCCCGAACGCTCCAGCTTTCGGATGCGCTCGCCTACGGACGACACGGACATCCCCACGCGCTCGGCAATTTCCGAAGCGCGCATGCGCGCGTTTTCACACAGGCAGCTTAAAATGTCGGAATCGATCGAATCCATGAATGCCTCCATACGATAAACCTTATGCTCCATGTAGATGATAACGCAATTCTGCAAAAACGTCAACCGAAAAATATTCGAAAACATTCAAAAACGCAAAAATATTTTTCGATTCAAATCACAAAACGCAAAAAAATTTCGAATTCTTCAATGAAACCTATTGACAGATTGAGAGATGTCTATTAAAATAGCCACATTCACCGGCGCGGTGCGGCAAAAAAAGATCGTATCGTATTCAAAACGACGGGCCGAAAAAATTTCGGCGCGGCGCTGAGAAAAAGACGATCCGGCGGCCGCCTGCGGCGCGGAGAAAATTATGGCGGAGGAGAATGGCGGTCGAGATGCGGATTCCGGCGCGTATACACGCTGAAAACTATGAGATTTGCACCAAAATGAATTTTTTGCAAAAAGGTATTGCAAATTTCCACGTTCACTGCTATAATTCCCGACATAAATTTTAAAGGAGGTAAAACCATGAAAAAAGTTCTTTGTATGCTTTTGACCGCTATCCTCGCGCTCAGCTGTGTTTCCGCGCTGGCCGATGATACGATTAAGATCGGCGGCATCGCTCCGTTGACCGGCGCCGTTTCGGTGTATGGCAATCTGGTAAAGAACGGCGTAGACCTGTATGTGGACGAAGTGAACGCCAACGGCGGCGTCCTCGGCAAGCAGGTTGAGATGATCTGGAAGGACGACACTGGCGACGCTGTTGAAGCGACCAACGCTTATGAGCAGCTCGTGAGCGAAGGCGTTGTCGCCGTGATCGGCCCTGTGACCACCACGCCGACGCTGGCCGTTTCCCAGCGCGCGTACAACGACTTCATGCCGATGATCACTGCCTCCGCGACCGCGTTCGCCGTGACCGGCGAGCTGGGCGATACGAAGGATCAGCCTTACGGCAACGTCTTCCGCGCCTGCTTCCTCGATCCGTATCAGGCGGAACTGATGGCTGAATACGCCATGGACTTCGCGCCGGAAGGCGGCTCCACGAAGGTTGCCGTGCTGTACGATAACACCAACGATTACTCCATCGGCCTGTACGAGTCTTTTGTCAAGAAGGCGGAAGAACTGGGCATGGAAGTTGTCGCCGCTGAAAGCAACAAGGAAGGCGACGCGGACTACACCCCGCAGCTGACCAAGATTGCCGACGCTGAGCCGGACGTTCTCTTCTGCACGTACTACTATGAGACTGCCGCCAAGGTGCTCCGCCAGGCCGCCGACGTTGGCCTCGAGTGCTGGGTGCTCGGCGCGGACGGCTTCTCCGCCATCGCCGACCAGGTGAAGGACGATACATCTCTGCTCGATCGCGTCGCCTTCTGCGACAGCTATTCCGATGAAGATACCGCCGAAATCGTGCAGTCCTTCGTCAAGAACTTCACCGACAAGTACGGCGAAGCGCCCGTTGGTTTCAACGCGCTGGGCTATGACGCTGCAAAGGTCATCCTGACCGCCATTGAAACCGCCGGCGCTACGGACAGCCACGCCGTCTGCGACGCGATGAAGGCGACCAGCCTTGATTGCGTGACCGGTCACATCACCTTCGACGAGCATTGCGACCCGATCAAGTCCGCTTACATCAAGGGCTTTGTCGACGGCGTACCGACGCTGCTCAAGCGCATTGATCCGTGATTTGAAAGGGATGCGTTAAAAAGAGCCTCGGGTTTCGCTCTTCGATCGTTTTCCAATGGGGTTGCGGATTGGGTTCTTCGGCGCTCTGCGCCGGAGAGCCGCCGCGGCCCTTCCTTTTTATATGGAATTTTTTCTGTATGAGAGGCAGGGCGGTTGACAGGGCTTTGCTGCTGCGATATGATACAGTAATGTAGTTTTTATACCTTTTTCAACGTTGTACCGGGAGGTTTTTGCATGGTCACGCTATACAACCTGATCGGCGGTCTGCAGATGGGCAGTATTTACGCGCTGATCGCCCTGGGCTATACGATGGTTTACGGCATCGTGAAGCTGATCAACTTTGCCCACGGCGATATCATGATGGTCGGCGCGTACGCGATTTACTGGATGATGTCTACCACGATGATGAAGTCGATTGCCGCGACGCATCCGATTGTTGCGGGCGTAGTCAGCGTACTGTTCGCGGTGGTTGTATGCGTGGTTCTTGGCGTGCTGATCGATCGTATCGCCTATAAACCGCTGCGCAACGCGCCGCGCATTTCCGCGCTGATTACCGCCATCGGCATCAGCCTTGCGCTTGAAATCACTGCGCAGCTGGTGTTCGGTTCCGGCCAGATGAACTTCCCGACGATTGTCCCGAAGATTACGATTTTCAAGGTCGGCCGCCGTTCGGTCAACCTTCTGGAAGTGCTCACGTTCGCTGTCTCCATGCTGCTGATGATTGGCCTTACGCTGTTTGTGCAGACCACGCGCACCGGCAAGGCCATGCGCGCCGTCAGCGAGGATCAGGGTGCGGCGATGCTGATGGGTGTGAACGTGGATAAGACGATTTCTATCACCTTTGGTATCGGCTGCGCGCTTGCCGCCATCGGCAGCGTATTTTACGCGCAGAAGCTGTATTACGTTACGCCGCTGCTGGGCATGCTGCCCGGCCTGAAGGCGTTCGTCGCCGCGGTGCTCGGCGGTATCGGCTCGATTCCCGGCGCGGTGCTCGGCGGATTCATTATCGGCATCGCCGAAACGTTCATCAAATACTACGCCAGCGAGTATGTGGATGCGATGGTGTTCGGCATTCTTATTCTGGTCCTTCTCTTCCGCCCGAGCGGCATCCTGGGCAAGAAGATGAAGGAAAAGGTCTAAGGGAAGGGGGCGTGCAAAATGAAAAAAAACAGAAGATTTTCCTCGCTCCTGAATCTGGCGCTGACGATTGTGGCGTACGTCGTCATCAAGCTCGTGCTGGGGGCGATGGGCGGCAACCGCGCGGTCACCAACCTGCTCACGCAGGTATGCTATAACATCATCATGGTGGCGAGCCTGAACCTGGTGGCCGGCGTGCTGGGCGAGCTGACGCTGGGGCATGCGGGCTTTATGGCCGTGGGCGCATACGGCTCCGCCATTTTTACATCGCTCATTCTTCCGAACCAGCCTTGGACGTTCCCGATGGCGCTGATTGTCGGCGGCCTTGCTGCGGCGCTTTTCGCGTATCTGGTCGGCGTGCCGGCGCTTCGCCTGCAGGGCGACTATCTGGCGATTATCACGCTGGGCTTTGGCGAAATTATCCGTGTGCTGATCAACACCGTTTTCGCCCCCTGGACGGGCGGCGGCAAGAAGATGTTCGGCATCGGGCTGTATACGAATTTTGATAACGCGTTCTGGATCATGTTCCTGACGGTTGCGATCTTTTACATGCTGGCTTGGTCGCGCCATGGCCGCGCTATTCTTGCCATCCGCGAAAATGCGGTGGCGGCGGATACCGCGGGCGTGCCGGTGACCAAGTACAAGACGATCACGTTCGTTATCGCCGGTTTCTTCGCGGGCATCGCGGGCGGCCTGTACGCGCATTCCGTCGGCGTTCTGGATCCGACGAAGTTCGACTATAACACCTCGATCAACTTCCTCGTTATGGCCGTGTTCGGCGGCCTGGGAAGCTATACCGGTTCCATCGCCGCGGCGGCGCTTTTGACGGTTGTGCAGTTCCTGATGTCTTCGCTGGTGGAATACCGCCAGCTGGCGTATGCGCTGCTTTTGATCGTGATGATGATCTTCAAGCCCTCCGGTCTGCTGGGAGTGAAGGAGTTTTCCAGCGAGCGTCTGCTTGAAAAGATTATTCCCGGCTGGAAGGGTTTTGCCGACAAGATGGAGAAGAAATTACAGCGCCGCAAAATGCGCGCCATCGCGCCGGATATCCCCGAGTATGATTACGACAGCGAGAAGTACCCCGTGCTGGCGATGAAAAACCTGGGCATCCGCTTCGGCGGCCTGCACGCGGCGGAGGACGTGAACCTGTCCATCTATGAGCACGAGATCGTCGGTCTGATCGGCCCGAACGGCGCCGGCAAGACGACCATCTTCAACATGATGACCGGCGTGTACATGCCCACCGAGGGCGAAATCGAACTGATGGGCAAGTCCATCAAGGGTATGCCGACCTACAAGATCACCTACGAAGGCATCTCCCGCACGTTCCAGAATATCCGTCTGTTCAAATCCATGACGGTGCTGGAGAACATTAAGGTTGCTTTCCAGAGCCGCATGTACTATTCCATGGTCGACGGCCTGACGCGCGATTCTTACTATGAGCGCGAAGAAAACGGCTGCGACGAACGCGCCCGCGAACTGCTGCGCGTGTTCGATATGGAAGAGATGGCCGACTGGAACGCCAACAGCCTGCCGTACGGCCTGCAGCGCAAGCTGGAAATCTGCCGCGCAATGGCGACGAACCCGAAGCTGCTGCTGCTCGACGAACCGGCAGCCGGTATGAACCCGATCGAGACGCAGGAGCTGATGGTGACCATCCAGCGCATTCGCGAGAAGTTCGGCGTGACCATCCTGCTTATCGAGCACGATATGAAGCTGGTCATGGGGATCTGCGAGCGCATTTACGTGCTCAACTACGGCCGCATTATCGCCGAGGGCACGCCGGAGCAGATCCGTCAGAACCGCGAGGTTGTGGCCGCTTATCTGGGCAATGCGGGCGAAGAGGAAACCGTGAAGGAGGGCGCGTAAGATGATGCTGCGAGTAAAGAACCTGAACGTTTACTATGACGCCATCCACGCGCTCAAGGACGTCAGCTTTGAGGTGAACGAGGGCGAGATCGTCACCCTGATCGGCGCGAACGGCGCGGGCAAAACGACCACGCTGCATACGATTTCCGGTCTTCTGCGCGGCAAGCCGGGCAGCAAGATCGAGTTTATGGATGAGGAGATTCAGGCAAAGCCCGCCAACGAAATCCTCAAAATGGGTCTGGCGCAGGTGCCGGAAGGCCGCCGCGTGTTTACGCACATGACGGTGCTGGAAAACCTGGAAATGGGCGCGTTCGCGCGCAAGGACCGTACGGCCGTCGCGGGCGATCTGGATCGCGTTTTCCAGAGCTTTCCGCGGCTGAAGGAGCGCCGGCGGCAGATCGCCGGCACGCTTTCCGGCGGCGAACAGCAGATGCTGGCCATGGGCCGCGCGATCATGTCTTCGCCGCGGATGATTATGCTGGACGAGCCTTCGATGGGACTGTCGCCGATTCTCGTGGAAGAGATTTTCTCCATCATCCGCGAGGTGCACAGTAACGGCATGACGGTTCTGCTTGTTGAGCAGAACGCGCAGATGGCGCTTTCCATTGCCGACCGGGCGTACGTGCTGGAAACCGGCAAGGTCGTGCTGCAGGGCAGCGCGAAGGAAATGCTGGATAATGAGGAAGTAAGGCGCGCATACTTGGGTTAAAGAGATGAAAGAGAAATTTGACGCGCAGCTGGCGTGGTTTCATTCCGGCGCCACGCGCGATCTGGACAACCGAATCAACAGTTTGAAACGTTTGCGCGAAGCGCTCCGGCGGCATGAGTCGGAGCTGCTTCGCGCTTTGCGTGAAGACCTGGGCAAAACGCCGGAAGAGAGCTATCTGACGGAAATCGCTGTCGTTTACGCTGAAATCGACGCGATGCTCGCCGGCGTAAAGCGCTGGGCGAGGGAACGAGAGCGTTTCCTCTGGCGCGAGAAGCTCTTTGCGCGCAGCGTTATCTATCGGGATCCGTATGGTGTGGTGCTCAATGTTGCGGCGTGGATGGAGCCGGTGCGGCTGTGCCTGGTTCCGCTGGTAGACGCGGTGGCCGCAGGCAACTGCGTGATGCTTTCGCCCTCGCCGCGCGCGCCGCGAACGGCTGCTGCGGTGAATATGGTGCTGCGGGAAAGCTTCCGCTCCGATCACGTAACGATGACCGAGGGCGGCGCGGAGGCTGTCGAGCAGCTGACGGCGCTGCCGTTTGACAAGCTGTTTTTCTCCGGCACGGCGGAGGATGGGCGCGCCGTTCTGCGGCAGGCGGCGGAAACGCTGACCCCTGCGGCGCTGGAGCTGACGGGCAAGAACCCCGTCGTCGTCATGGCGGACGCGGACGTCGCCAAGGCGGCGCGGAGGATCGTCTTCGCCAAAACACTGGCGGCGGGGCAAAGCTGCTTCGCGCCGGATTACGTGCTCGTCGCCCGCCCGGCGGAGACGGCGCTTTTGACCGCGCTTCGCGCGGAAATCGTCGAGCAGTTCGGCGCACGTCCGATGCAGAGCTACGACTATCCGCGCGTGGCCAGCGAGGCGCACTTCGATCGGCTGATCGAGATGATTGAGGGGCAGAATGTGTTCTGCGGCGGCGGCTGGGATGAGAAGGCGCTGAAGATTGAACCGACGGTGATCTCACGCCCGGCGCTGGATTCCGAGCTGATGGCGGAGCCGGTGTTCGGCCCGCTGCTGCCGGTGATCCCGTACGGTTCGAGCCAGGAAGCCGTTAAAATCATGCGGCGGACGAGCGCCCCGCATGCGCTGTACTGTTTCAGCGAGGATATTGCCGCGGCGCGGCGGCTGATGCGCGATATGCGCTTTGGTGGCGGCTGCATTAACGATTGCGGCATGCAGGCCTCCTCTGCGAAGCTGCCGTTCGGCGGCGTAGGGGAGAGCGGCATGGGCAGCTATCGCGGCCGCGCCGGGTTCGAATGCTTTACGCGGCCGAAGAGCGTGTATATCGCGGCGCAGTCGGACCCGCAGCTGCGCTACGCCCCGCGGGAGGGGAGTCTGAACGAAATGCACCGGTGGTTCCGGTGAAAATAAACAACGGAGGACAAAGATGCTTTACCCGAAAAATCAGGAAAAGAACCTGAGCCCTGAGCTGTTCCGGCATCCGGGCAGCGAGTATCGCGGCGCGCCCTTCTGGGCATGGAACTGCGAACTGAAGGAGGACGAGCTGCTCTGGCAGTTGGAAGTCCTCAAGGAAATGGGCTTGGGCGGCGCGCATATGCACGTGCGCACCGGCATGGCGACGCCGTATCTGAGCGACGAGCATATGGCGCTGATCCGCGCATGCGTGGAAAAATGCCGCCGGGAAAAGATGCTCGCCTGGCTTTACGACGAGGATCGCTGGCCGTCCGGCGCGGCGGGCGGTTTGCTGACGAAGGATCCGCAGTACCGTTCGCGCCATCTGCTTTTCACCACAAAGCCGTATAACGGACGCGACGTGCAGGCGATGACCGATTCCTCCGCGCGCTCCGGCCGGTCGGAGAACGGCTATCTGCTGGCCTGTTTCGACGTGGTGCTCGACGAGAACGGCTGCCTTGTTTCCGGCAGACGCATCGGCGAAAACGACGAGGCGGAAGGGCGCAAGTGGTACGCCTACGTGGAAACCGATCTGCCCAACCCCTGGTATAATAACCAGACTTACGCCAACACGCTCGATAAGGCGACCATCCGCAAGTTCATCGAAATCACCTACGAGCGTTATCTGGAAACGGTCGGCAAGGATTTCGGCGGAGTCGTGCCCGCAATTTTTACCGACGAGCCGCAGTTCTCCCGCAAGAGCACGCTCGCCTTTGCGCAGGAGGAGAAGGACGTCTTCCTCCCCTGGACGGACGACGTGCCCGAAACCTTCCGAAAGGCGTACGGCGAGGAGCTCGTTGATCATCTGCCGGAGCTTTTGTGGGAACTTCCGGAGGGACGGGTTTCGCTCATCCGTTACCATTATCACGATCACATCGCCGAACGGTTTGCCGATGCGTTTGCCGATACCTGCGGCGAATGGTGCGAAAAGCATGGCCTGATGCTGACCGGCCACATGATGGAGGAGCCGACGCTCAAGAGCCAGACGGCGGCGCTGGGCGAGGCGATGCGCTCGTATCGCGGCTTCCAGCTGCCGGGCATCGATATGCTTTGCGCGTATCGCGAGTTCACGACGGCCAAGCAGGCGCAGAGCGCCGTGCATCAGTACGGTCGTGAAGGCATGGTCAGCGAGCTGTACGGTGTAACGGGTTGGGGTTTCGATTTCCGCGGCCATAAGCTGCACGGCGACTGGCAGGCGGCGCTGGGCGTGACGGTGCGCGTGCAGCACCTTTCCTGGGTTTCGATGAAGGGCGAGGCGAAGCGCGATTACCCGGCTTCCATCAGCTATCAGTCGCCCTGGTGGCACGATTATTCCTACGTTGAGGATCATTTCGCGCGCGTAAATGCGGCGATGACGCGCGGCAAGCCCGTCGTCCGCGTTGGCGTGATTCACCCGGTGGAGAGCTACTGGCTGCATTGGGGCCCGGCGGAGCAGACCGAGGGCGTGCGCCAGCAGATGGATGATAACTTCCAGAATCTGACCGACTGGATGGTCAACGGCGGAATCGATTTCGATTTCATCTGCGAATCGCTGCTGCCCTCTCAGTGCGAAAAAGGCGGCGCGCCGCTGCAGGTGGGCAAGATGGCGTATGACGCCGTCGTTGTGCCCGCGTGCGAAACGCTGCGCTCCACGACGCTCGAACGGCTCGAGGCGTTCCGGAAGGCCGGCGGCCGGCTGATTTTCCTCGGCGACGCGCCCAAATATGCGGACGCGAAGCCCGATCCGCGCGGAGCGCGGCTGTTCGAAGCATCCGAGAAGGCCGTCTTCAGCCGGGAAGCGCTGCTGCGTGCGCTCGAACCGGTGCGCCTGCTCGATATGCGCAACGAGGACGGCTCCCGCACGAACAATCTCGTGCATCAGCTGCGCCGCGATGGCGACGGCCTGTGGCTGTTCATCGCCCACAGCCTCGATCCGTACAATAAGGATACGACGCCCCGGCAGGATATCCGCATCACGGTGCGGGGCGAATACGCCGTCCGCGTTTACGACACGCAGACGGGCGATATCCTTCCCGCCGATTTTGAAACGGCAAACGGTAAAACGGTTGTTCGCGCTTCGCTTTATGATTACGACAGCCTGCTTCTGCGGCTTGAGCCCGGCGAGGCGGCTGCGGCGGTAAAACCGGCCGCGCGAAAGGGCGCGACGGCGCCTGTGCCGCAGCTGGTCGAATATTCGCTCGACGAGCCGAATGCCTATCTGCTGGACAAGGCTGAATATGCGCTCGACGGCGAAGCGTATCGTCCCGCCGAGGAGCTGCTGCGTGCGGATAACGTGCTGCGCGAAGCGCTCGGCTGGCCTACGCGCAGGGACGCTGTGGCGCAGCCCTGGACGGTGAAGGAAGAAAAAGCGGAGCATACCGTGCGCCTGCGTTTCCGCGTGCCTTCCGAAATTGAGGTGCTGGATGCGCGCCTTGCGCTGGAAGACGCGGATGCGGCGAAGATCACGCTCAACGGCAAGCCCGTCGCGGCAAAGCCGGAGGGATGGTACGTCGATAAATGCATCGAAACGGTTGCGCTGGATAGGCTGAACGTCGGCGAGAACGTGATCGAGGTGGAGCTGCCATTCGGCCGGCGCACAAACATCGAGTGGTGCTATCTGATCGGCGCATTCGGCGTGAAAATGCAGGGCGAGTATCGCGCGATTACGCCGCTCCCTGAGAAGCTCGGCTTCGACGACATAACGCGTCAGGGACTGCCGCACTATGGAGGAAACATTACCTACAAGGTCCCTGTTGAAGTGGAGGGCGGCGAAATTACCGTGACAGCCCCGCACTATGACGGTGCGGCCATCCGCGTTGCGCTCGATGGAGAAAAGAAGGGCTATATCGTCTATTCGCCGTACGAGCTGTCTCTCGGCGAAGTGGAAAAAGGAAACCATACGCTCGAACTGACGCTGCTCGGCAATCGCGAAAATGCGTTTGGCCCCGTACATCTGGCGGATGAAACCGCAAAGTGGATCGGCCCGAACGCCTGGCGGTCGATCAGCACGATGTGGACGGAAAGCTACCGTCTCAAGCGGCTGGGCATTCGTACCGCGCCGTGGATCACGGAAAGCCGCTAGACATACGCTGGTAACGCAACACCCCCGCTGCGCAGGCAGCGGGGGGTGATTTTTGCTTTTACAGAAGCATCGCGAAAAAACGCAACGCTTCTTCTTCAGCGTTCCAGCGGGCAAGCCCGGCGAACGTTTCGCCGCAATAGACGCGCACGGGGCCGCCGTTTTTTGCGCCTTCGTCCAGCGAGCGGAACTTCGTCAGCGCTTTACCGTCGCGGCAGGCGCGCTCGGCGGCTTCGGGCAGATAAGCGGCGGGCAGCGCGGCGAGCGGCGCATCCATGGGCGTGAGCAGCGCGGCCTTGTCCTCTGTGGCGAGCCATTCCTCGGGCGTAACGGCGTTTTCCGTCGTAAAAGGCCCGGATTGCGCGCGCAGAAGGAAACGCATATGCGCCCCGCAGCCGAGAAAAGCGCCAAGATCATGGCACAGCGTGCGAATGTACACCCCGCGTCCGCAGCCGATGCGCAGCAGCGCGCTGTCTGGTCCGGTCGGTTCAAGCAGCTCGAGGGAATCGATCCGCGCTTCGCGCGGCTTTAATTCCAGCTCCGCGCCTGCGCGAGCCAGCTTATAGGCCGCTACGCCGCCCGTTTTGATGGCCGAGTATGCGGGCGGAATCTGCTCGATTACGCCGGTGAAGCGGGGGAGAGCGGCGCGCAGCGCCGAAAAATCGCCGTTCCATGTGCCGCGGGAAATTGCCGCTCCCTGCGCGTCCTGCGTGTCCGTTGCAACGCCGAGCGCGATTTCAGCAATGTACGTCTTTTCCTTATCGGCCAGCAGATCAAACAGCCGCGAGGCCTTGCCGATCATGATCGGCAGCACGCCCGCGGCTTCCGGGTCAAGCGTTCCCGCATGGCCCACTTTTTCTTTGCCGGGAAGCGACCGCCGAACCATCACGACCGCGTCGGACGAGGTCATTCCCGGCGGCTTGAGAAGATTGAGAAATCCGTTCATTTACAGAATTTTTCCGCACGCCGCAGCGACGGCCGCGCGTGCATCCTCCAGATTCATTTGCAGCGTGCAGCCTGCGGCGAAGGTGTGCCCGCCGCCCTCAAACGTCCGCGCTACAGCCGCCACGTCGTACGGCGCGACGGAGCGCAGGCTGACCTTCACGCCCTCGCCCTTTTCGGTGAGCAGGACGGCGATTTTCACGCCTTCCATGTTGAAGATGATATTGACAATACCCTCCGTGTGCTCCGGCGCCGCGCCGCAGAGGAGGAAATCCTCGCGCGAGACGACGGCGGACGCGACCTGTCCGTTATGCGACAGCTTCAGCGAAGAAAGCGCCGCGCCGAACAGTTTCACCTGACATACCGGGCGCACATCGAACACGCGGCGGCTGACGGCCGCGATATCGAACCCGCAAGCGGCGCAGCGCGCGGCCACGGCGAAAGCGTCCGCATCGGCGTTCGCCTGTTTGAAATTGCCCGTATCGGTTGCGACGGCGACATAGAGACACTCGGCGATTTGCCGGTCGAACGGGACGCCGAGCGCGTCGAGCAGGCCGGCGATCAATACGCCCGTGGCCGAGAGGGGAGAGCGGATTATATTGACGGCGGCATAGGCCGGGTTTGTGCCGTGGTGATCGATCTGCGCGGTATGCCGCGCGTTTACAAACAGTTCGCCGCAGCCCGCGCCCATGCGCTCCGGATCGGATACGTCGATGCTGATCGCAAGATCGAAAATGCGTCCGGCATGCGCAGCGGGGCTTTCAATGGCGCTTGCGCCATCGAGCATCTTATAAATTTCCGGCACAGAGTGCTCGCAGCAGCAGGTTACGTTCTTCCCCAGAGAAATAAGAGCGCGGCGCAGCGCAAGCGCTGAGCCGCAGGTATCCCCGTCGGGAAAGATATGCGAAATAAGCAGAATATTCTGCGCATCCTGAATGCTGGAACAAAGGGGAAGCCAAGCTTCGTTCACGTTTCATCATCCTCGGAATTTGTTTCAGGGCGGTCTTCCGGCTTCACATCGGCCAGAATGGAGGCGATATGCACGCCGTAGGCGATGTTGTCGTCCTCCTCAAAAAGCAGCTCGGGCGTGTAGCGCAGGCGCAGGTTCTTTCCAAGCTCGCGGCGGATGAATCCCGCCGCGTTCTTGAGCGCCTTGAGAAGCGGCTTGCGCTGCTCCTCTTCCAGCACGCTTACGCGAATCTTCGCGTAACGCAGATCGCGCGTTACATCGGCGCGCGTGATAGACCACGTGCCCGTTACGCGCGGGTCGCGCACATCCTCGCGGATGATGCGGTCGACCTCCCTGCGCACTTCCTCGCTGATACGATCCGTACGATCAAAGTTCATTCTTTACTTACCTTTCCACCTGCTCGTTGATGAAGCACTCGACCACGTCGCCTTCTTTGATGTCGTTGAACTTTTCAAGGCCAACGCCGCACTCAAAGCTGGTGGCGACTTCCTTCACATCGTCCTTGAAACGGCGCAGGGAGTCGAGGTTGCCTTCGAACACAACCACGTTATCGCGCAGCAGGCGAACCTGCGCGTTGCGCTGAAGTTTGCCGTCGGTGACGTAGCAGCCGGCGATCGTGCCGACGCCGCTGATATGGAACGTGCTGCGCACCTGCGCGTGACCGAGAATCACCTCGCGGAATTCCGGCGCAAGCAGACCCTTCATGGCCTTCTGCACATCCTCGATGGCGTTGTAGATGATGCGGTACAGGCGGATATCGACGCCCTCGCGGGCGGCCATATCGCGCGCGTTGTTCTCGGGACGTACGTTGAAACCGATGATGATCGCGCCCGCGGTCGAGGCGAGCATGACGTCGTTCTCGGTAATCGCGCCGACGCTGCCGTGAATCGTGCGCACGCGCACCTGATCGTTGGACAGACGCTCGAGCGACTGCTTGACTGCCTCGACGGAGCCCTGCACGTCGGCTTTGATGATGAGGTTGAGATCTTTGAGCTCGCCCTCGGAAATCTTCGTGAACAGATCGTCGAGCGACACCTTGCTGCTCGCCTTGATCATCGCGGCGCGCTGCTTGCTGCGGCGCTCCTCGGCGACCTTGCGGGAAAGTTCGGTATCTTCCACGGCGTTGATTTCGTCGCCCGCTTCCGGCACGTCGCCGAAACCGATGACCTCAACCGGCGTGGACGGCGGAGCCGCCTTCACGCGCTCGCCGCGCTCGTTCATCATGGCGCGTACGCGCCCGTACGCCATACCCGCGACGACCGTATCGCCCACGTGCAGCGTGCCGTTCTGCACCAGCACCGTGGCGACGGGGCCGCGGCCCTTGTCCAGGCGGGCTTCAATGATGATGCCGCGCGCCTGACGGTCGGGGTTGGCGCGAAGCTGCAGCATGTCGGCTTCGAGCAGAATCATTTCCAGCAGCGAATCGACGTTGTCGCCGGTCGCGGCCGAAATCGGAACCATGATCGTGTCGCCGCCCCAGTCTTCGCAGACGAGGTCATAGCTGGTCAGGTCCTGCTTGATGCGGTCGGGGTTCGCGCCTTCCTTGTCCATCTTGTTGATGGCGACGATGATCGGCACGCCCGCGGCCTTGGCGTGGTTAATCGCTTCAATGGTCTGCGGCATAACGCCGTCGTCCGCCGCGACGACGAGGACGGCGATATCCGTCGCCTGCGCGCCGCGCAGACGCATCGCGGTGAAGGCCTCATGGCCGGGAGTATCGAGGAAGGTAATGAGCCGGCCGTTGAGGTTGACCTGGTAGGCGCCGATGTGCTGCGTGATGCCGCCCGCTTCGCCCGCGGTTACGTGGCTCTTGCGGATATAGTCCAGCAGCGTCGTCTTGCCGTGATCGACGTGCCCCATGATGGTCACGACCGGCGGACGTTCGACGAGGTCTTCCTCGGCGTCCTTGAAGTTCTCGGCGGCGAGGGAATCCTCGGCCGTCTTATCCAGCTTCATTTCCAGTTCCACGCCGAACTCGTTGCACACGAGGGACGCGGTATCGTAATCCAGTTCCTGGTTGATCGTGGCCATGATGCCGAGCAGGAGAAGCTTCTTGATGATGTCGCCCGCGGGCTTGCCGATGCGCTCGGTCAGATCCTTGACGGTGATGGTTTCGGCGGTCATGTACGCCTTCTCGATCTTGATCGGAGCCATCATCTGCTGGGCGCTGACCTGCTTGCCCTTCTTGCGGCTGCCGCCGCGGCGCATCTCATCGTCACCGGGCATAATGCCGGTCTCGCGCACGCCGCCCTTATGACGGCCGTTATTGCGCTGCTGCTCCGGATCATGCTGGCGCTGATACATCTTCTTGTTCGGATCGTAATTGGAGACGCGCTCCTTTTCGACCGTGGGCGTAAGCTCCGGACCGCGGCTGCGGTTACGGTTCGCGCCGCCCATGCCGCCGGCGGTACCGCCGTTAAATCCGCCCGGACGCGGCGCGCCGCCCGCGGGACGGTTGCCATAACCGCCCTGAGGCGCTCCGCCGGCGGGACGGCCGAAACCGCCCTGCGGCGGATTCGCGGGACGGCCATACGGTCCCTGCGGATTCGCGGGACGACCGTAAGGGCCCTGCTGCGGATTTGCGGGACGGCCATACGGTCCCTGCGGGTTCGCGGGGCGGCCGTACGGGCCCTGCTGCGGATTCGCGGGACGGCCATACGGCCCCTGCGGGTTCGCGGGGCGGCCGTACGGGCCCTGCTGCGGATTCGCCGGACGGCCATACGGCCCCTGCGGATTCACGGGACGGCTTACCGGCTGACCGGGCTGCGCGGGGCGCGCTCCCTGCTGCATCGGCGGGCGCTGCTGCGGCCGCTGAGCTGCAGGCGCTGCCGGCGCGGCCTGAGGAGCCGCGGCAGGCTTCGCGGGCGCCGGCTCGGCCGGTTTGGGTTCTTCTTTCGCTTCGGGCGCGGCAGCCTTCGGAGCCTCCGCGACGGGCGCGGGGGCGGGCTTGACCGTCTCGTTCACGACGGGGGCTTCCTTTGCGGCGGGCTTTTCCGCTTCCGGCGCGGGCTTTTCTTCAGCCTTGGCCGCGGGCTCCGCCTCCTCGGGCATAATCCACGCGTTGCTCTGCGATTCCAACGCTTCGCGCTGGCGCTGCAGCTTTTCGCGTTCCTGACGCTCTTCTTCCGCGCGGACAAAGGTCTGTTCAATTTGTTTCAGCTGCGCCAGCGTGTCATTCGCGTTACGGCGAATCCGCGCGACGTTCTCCAGCTGCTTGCTCGCGCTCAGCGACAGTTCCTTGGTTGCTTCCTGCACCTTGAGTTTGGCCATTCTGCCCTTGCACCCCCGATATAAGTATGGGTAAGGCTGCTATGAAAGCAGCGATTCCAGCTTTGTTGTAAGCGGTCCTTCTTTCAGAACCGCGACCATTCGGCCCGGCTGGCCGATGGCGTTCCCGAGCGCGTCCTCCGGGAGGATGCGCAGCGGAACGTTTTTACCCGCGCACAGCGCGGAAAATTTATCGCGCGTGTTGTCGGATACGCCCGCGTCCATCAGGGCGAGTCTTACGCGTCCTGCGCGGATTTCGCGCTCGCACACGTCGCCGCCGCTTTTGACGAACCCGGCCCGCGTCGCGAGTCCGAGCGTTCCCAGCGCCCGTTTTTCATCCATCTTCGGCCATCGCCTTCTGCAGCGATTCGAACACTTCCTGACTGATGGGGCAGGAGAGCGCCCGCTCGAGCTGACGGGTCTTGACGGCTTTCTGCAGACACTGCGCGCTTTTGCACACATATGCGCCGCGGCCGTTCGCCTTGCCTGTGCGATCGAGGAAAACCGCGCCGTCCGGCGTATGCACTACGCGGAGCAGCTCGCGTTTTTCTTTCATTTCGCGGCAGCCGACGCACATGCGCGTCGGGATTTTCTTCGGCTTCACACCGCTCACGCGTTCTCCGGCTCCTCTCCTTCGGATGCGTCGAGCGCGCTCGTAGCCTGCGACTGAGACTTGATATCGATCTTCCAGCCGGTCAGCTTCGCGGCGAGACGCGCGTTCTGCCCTTCCTTGCCGATGGCGAGGGAAAGCTGGTTATCCGGCACGATCACGCGGCAGGCCTTGTTTTCTTCCGACGTGAAGACGCTCAGCACGCGCGCGGGATTGAGCGCGTTGGCGATGAATTCCGCCGGATCGGCCGACCATTTGATGATATCGATCTTCTCGCCCTTCAGCTCGTTGACCACGCTTTCCACACGGCTTCCGCGCGGACCGACGCAGCTGCCGACGGGATCGATGATCGGGTCGGAGGAGGCGACGGCCATCTTCGTGCGGGAACCGGCTTCGCGGGCGATCGATTTGATCTGCACCGTGCCGGACTGAATTTCAGGCGATTCCAGCTCGAACAGGCGCTTGACCAGACCCGGATGCGTCCGGCTGACGAGCACCTGCGGGCCGCGCGTGGTGCGCTGCACCTCGAGCACGTACACCTTCAGGCGATCGTTGATGTTGTATTCTTCACCCGGCATCTGACCGTTCGCTTCGATAACGCCCTCGGTCTTGCCCAGCTCGACGTACACGCTCTTGCCTTCGACGCGCTGCACGATGGCGGTGAGAATTTCGTTCTCTTTTTCGATGTATTCATCATAAATGATGCCCCGTTCGGCTTCGCGAATACGCTGCACGATGACCTGCTTGGCCGTCTGCGCGGCGACGCGGCCGAAATCGTGCGGCGTGATTTCCACCTGCACGATATCGCCCGGCTGATAGCTCGGCTGAATGCGCTGCGCTTCGATGAGGCTGATCTCCTGCGAATCGTCCTCGACGTCCTCGACGACGATTTTGCGCGCGAAGACCTGCACCGCGCCGGTGGATCGGTCGATCATTACGTCGACGTTCTGCGAGGTGCTGTTGGCGCTCACCTTGCGGAAATTTTTGCGATAGGCGGACTTCAGCGCTTCTTCGATCGCGCCGAAGAGCACGTCCTGACTGATTCCCTTTTCTTTTGCGAGCGCTTCCGCAGCGCGGATGACTTCAATGTTCATAAGATGTCGTCTCCCTCGTCGTCGTCCAGGTCAATTTCGATTACGGGCTTGATCAGCGCCACGCCCCTGCGCGGGATTTCCCGCAGGCCCGACGCGTCTTCGATGGTTACGGTTTCGGCGTTCCACGCGTGAAGCGCGCCTTCAAACAGCTTCTTACCGTCCAGGGGCTTGAAAAGCCGAACTTCGACCTTCTGGCCCAGCGCGCGTTCGAAATCGCGCTCCTTCTTCAGCGGCCTGTCCAGCCCGGGGGAACAGACCTCCAGAAAATCATAATCGACCCGTTCCAGCTGCGGCTGAATCTCGCGGTGATACGCCTCGAGCTCATCCAGCGAAATGCCGCCGGGACGGTCAATGTAGATACGCAAATAACGCCCGGGCCCTTCTTTTACAAGCTCGGCGTCGACCAGTTCGTAGTTCATTTTATCCGC
>CAKTTL010000055.1 GCA_934615235.1 uncultured Clostridia bacterium | reverse complement strand
CGACGCTGAAATGGCGGAAAAGACGCCGTGATGGAGTCTCAGGGAATTTTTCAGATACATCCTAGTAGGTGTAATCGCCGATTGTAATATTGGGCGCGGTGACGACGTTTTTGATAAAGCAGGAAGTTTTATATTCGTTCGGGAAAACCGCGTTCGGACCGGGTATCTGGCGCATGGCTTATATCCTTTCGTTCTCCGCTGCGGCCCGCATCGCCTCGTCCAGCGTTTCAACGGCGCAGCCTTTTTCGGCGTAGTAGCGAAGCATCTCGTCGATCTTTTTCTTATCGTAGCTGGTGATGCAATCGGCCAGCACGTGTACGGCATAGCCTGCCTTCGCCATGTTATAGCTGGTGGATTTCACGCAGGCGGTCGCGTCCGCGCCGGCAAGGTAAAATTCGTTCACGCCGTTTTGCGCGATGAACGCCGCAAACGCTTCGCTTGTCAGCGCGTTGCTTTTCGTCTTCACGAAGACGTTTTCCGACGCGCGCTTCATTTCCGGAACCAGCTCTGCCCCGTGCGTGCCGGGCTTAAAGGTTCTCGTCCCGGCGGAGAGGTTATTGTTCTGGATGTAGACGACGTGCATATCGCTTTTCGCAGCCCAGTCAATTGCACGGTTGACCTGGTCGATAATTTCCCTGTAATTTTTCGTAATGTCGTTCTGAAGGTCGATAACAACCAGCGCCCTGTTTTTCATTCCTTTTCTCCTTTCCTCAGGGTGTATCTGAAACGCCGTGTGAAATCTCAGAGAATTTTCAGATATGCCCTGAGCCGGTTCAACCGGCATGTAACCGTTTTGCGGGGTGTGATGTCACCCATATGTAACTGTTTTTTGTTGCACGGGCTTGTTTCTTTGAATTTTCGGTCGCAAGCGCCGTCATTTCCGGGTGTGCGCTGCAGAAGCATGTAACCGTTTAGAATGCGGCTGAAAAAGGAAGCAGCGACAGCTTGAGCGGATTTTTCAACGCGGAGATCGCGGAAAAAACGCCGGGGTAAAGTCTCCGGGAATTTTCAGGCGCGCCCTGTGATTCTCCGCGCTGCGCGCGTTTTATCGTATCGCGCGGCGGGCGCTACAGTTGCAGCTCCCCATACCGCACGGGGGTAGGGAAGGGAAGACGTTAGGGGGACGCCGTCCTCCTAACACCCCCTGGCAGGAACCTGAGGTTCCTGCACCTCCCGGTTTTTCTCAATCCCATGCAGCTCTGTCAGCTCGTCCGCGCTCCGCGCGAACATTGCGCGTTTCTTTGTGCGGCCACAGGCCGCTCAGGCTGAGAGACGTTAGGGGCGCTGCCCCTAAAACCCCGCTAGGGAACTGAGTTCCCTGGACCTTCCACTTTTTTCCCCTGCTTGCGTTACTTGCCAACGCAGAAATTCGCAAACACCGCGTCCACGATGCCCTCTTCCACATCCTCACCCGTAATCTCTCCAAGCGCACGCAATGCGCTCGTCGCGTCCACGCTTGCAAAATCCAGCGGCATCCCGCTCTCGATCGTCTCCGCCATTTCCTCCAGCGCTCTCGCCGCGCGCATTGCCGCGTCGATGTGCCGCGCCTGCGTCAACAGCGCGCCGCCGCCCTGCGCGGCCTTCGCTTCCTCGCGCAGTTTCTCCCGCAGTGCGTCTACGCCCTCGCCCGTCTGCGCCGAGATCGTCATCTCCGCCTCCGGCAGTCCTTCCGCCGCGGGCAGATCCGTCTTATTGAGCAGAATCCACCGCTTCACGCCTTCCGTTTCCTCCAGCGTTTCGCGATCCTCGTCCGTCAGCTTCTGCGACGCGTCGAGCACGACCAGCACCAGATCCGCATTCGCAACGGCCTCTCTCGCCCGTCTCACGCCGATCTTCTCGGCCTCGCTGTCGGCCTCCCGCAGCCCGGCCGTATCGGTCAGGTTCACGCGCACGCCGGCCAGCTCCATCGCGCCGCGCACCGCGTCGCGGGTCGTTCCCGCCTCGCTGGTGACGATTGCGCGCTCCTCGCCGAGCAGCGCGTTGAGAAGCGAGCTTTTGCCCACGTTCGGTCTTCCCGCGATCACGACGTTCAGCCCGGTTTCCAGTACGCGCGCGCCGCGGGGATCACAGGCGGTGCGAAGCGCCCCTGAAAGCGTCCTCGCCTCGTCCAGCAGCTTCGCCGCGGTCGGCGCTTCCTCGATCTCGTCCGGGAAATCGGTACAGGCGGCGATTTCGGCCAGCATGTTCAGCAGCTGGCCGCGCGCCTTTTCCACGCCGCGCGAGACCGCGCCGTCCATCTGCCGCCGCGCCTGCCGCGCCGCAGCTTCGCCCTGTGCCCCGATCAGCCGCATCACGGCCTCGGCCTGCGCCAGATCGACGCGTCCGTTTTCAAACGCGCGCCTTGTAAATTCCCCCGGCTGCGCGGGCCGCGCTCCGGCCTCCAGCGCCGCCTCGAGCGTCATGCGCGTGACGGTCTCGCCGCCGTGGCAATGCAGCTCGGCCACGTCCTCCCGCGTATAGCTGCGCGGCGCGCGCATCAGCACGGCCATTCCCTCGTCGACGGTTTCCTCTCCGCGCACGATGTGGCCGTAAACAAACTCGTGGCTCTTCCACCCGGTCTTTCTGTCCCCGCGCCGGAACGCGCGGCGCAGCACACTCTCCGCTTCCGGGCCGCTTATACGCACAATCGCAACGCCGCCCGTTCCCGGGGGCGTCGCGATTGCGGCGATCGTATCGTTCTTTCTGCTCATTTTCCCTCAGACGTTAAACCGGAACAGCGTCACGTCGCCGTCCTTCATCACATAGTCGCGGCCTTCGGAGCGGATCAGCCCCAGCTCGCGGCACGCGGCCATGCTGCCCTTCTCCACCAGCGTTTCAAACGGAACGATTTCGGCGCGGATGAATCCGCGTTCGAAGTCGGAATGGATTTTTCCGGCCGCCTGCGGCGCTTTCGTCCCTTTGCGGATCGTCCAGGCGCGCACTTCGTCCGTGCCGCAGGTGAGGAACGAGATCAGCCCCAGCAGCGAGTAGCTGCGCTCGACAAGCCGTTCCAGGCCGCTGCGCTCGATGCCCAGATCGGCGAGGAATTCCTTTTTCTCGTCCGGCTCCAGCTGCGCGATTTCCTCTTCCACCTGCGCCGAAATAACGAGCACCTCCGCGCCCTCCTTCGCGGCGAGCGCCTTGATCGCCTGCACGCCGGGGATTTCGTCCTCGGGCTTGCCCAGATCGTCCTCGCCGATATTGGCGGCGTAGAGGACGGGCTTGTCCGTCAGCAGGAACCAGTCCTTTTCAATCGCGCGCTCTTCCTCCGTGAAGGGGAAGGTGCGCACGGGCTGCTCGTTTTCCAGATGGGCGACCAGCCGGTCGGCGAGATCGTCCTCTTCGGCGTAGCGCTTCTCGCCGGACTTGATCATTTTGCGCGCCTTGTCGCCGCGCTTCTGCACGGTTTCCAGGTCGGCGAGGATAAGCTCGAGGTTGATGGTCGTAATATCATCCGCGGGGTCGATCCGGCCGTTGACGTGAATGATGTTTTCATCCTCGAAGCAGCGCACCACGTGCACGATCGCGTCCACCTCGCGGATATGGCTCAGGAACTTGTTGCCCAGGCCCTCGCCGCGGCTCGCGCCCTTGACGAGGCCCGCGATATCGACGAACTCGATTGCGGCGGGAGTGGTCTTCTTGGGGTGATACATCTCCGTCAGCACGTCCAGCCGGCGGTCGGGCACGGCGACGACGCCGGTATTCGGCTCGATCGTGCAGAACGGATAGTTGGCGGCTTCCGCGCCGGCCTGCGTAATCGCATTAAAAAGCGTGCTCTTGCCCACGTTCGGGAGACCCACGACGCCAAGTTTCATCTATAAATCCCTCCGGAAATTGCATTTGCCGTTTATTATACGCTTTTACACGGGAGAAGTAAAGTTTTGCCGCGCAGGGCGCGGCGAAAAAAGCCGAAACCGCGGCGCCGCCGCCGCCCGCGCCCAGCGTGAGCGAACGCAAAGACGATTATTTCGCAAAGCCCCTGCGCATACTATCCGTATCATCATTTTCAGGAGGTGCATCCCATGAAAAAGTATCCCGATCTTTTCGAGCTCCTGCGCAGGGACGAGCAGGCCCGCGCGTATTTCGCGTCCCTGCCGGAATATGTCCGCACGTCCATCAACGACCGTCCCGACGGGATTAACTCGCTCGAATCGCTCCAGGCATACGCGGAGAACTTTCTCAGCGGAAACTAGGGTGTATCTGAAAAAGGAAGAGGCGACAGCTCGAGCGGATTTTTTGTCAGTTCAAGGAGGAAAACCGAAAGTTTAGCGGGGCTAAATCGAGGTTTTCCGACGCAGAAATGGCGGAAAAGACGCCGAGATGGAGTCTCAGGGAATTTTTCAGATACACCCTAAGGAGGCGTTGACTGCGCCGGGGGATTTCGCTATAATTTTTTGCAATCCTTTACGAAAGCAAGGCTGCGCGCATGAACAAGCAGGAAATTTACGCTCTTCTCGCCGAAAACGGCGTCTGGCACGAAATCACCGAGCATAAAGCCGTTTTCAATATGGCCGAACTGGCCGAGGTCGAAATCCCCTACCCGGAGGGGGACGCGAAGAACCTTTTCCTCCGCGACGATAAAAAGCGCGGCTATTACCTGCTCACCGTCCGCGGCGACAAGCGGGTGGATCTCAAACAGTTTCGCCGCGCGCACGGCCTGCGGCCGCTTTCCTTCGCCTCGGAGGAAGAGCTTGCGGCGCTGCTGGGGCTGTTCCCCGGCGCGATCACGCCGCTGGGGCTGCTCAACGACGCGCAGCACAGCGTGAAGCTTTTCCTCGACGCGGAGCTTCTCGCGCCGCCGGGTCTCGTCGGCGTTCACCCCAACGACAACACCGCCACCGTCTGGCTGAAAACGGAGGATCTCCTCCGGATTCTCCGCGAACACGGCAGCGAAGCGGAGGTGACGGAAATCTGAACAGGGAATGGTCCGAACTGAACCGGACAGTGCAGACGCAGCTGAAAAAGCGGGAGACCTGCGCTGCGGGAATCGCTTCCCTCTTTGATCTGCGCGACCGGCTGATGAATTCCCTGCTCTCCTTGCAGAAGGAACTCTCCAGAGAGGATTTTGACGCGATCCCCTTTCTCAACGCAAACGGCTATCATAACAAAACGATCGCCTATTCGCTCTGGCATATTTTCCGCATAGAAGATATCGTCGCGCACACGTTGATAAACGGAGACGACCAGGTTTTCTTCGCCGGCAATTACCGGGAGCGTATTCATTCGCCGATTATCACAACCGGAAACGAACTTGTGAAGCGGCAGATCGCCGATTTTTCCGCGCAGCTGAATCTGCAGGCGCTTTTTGCCTATATTCTTGAGGTAAAGGACAGCACTGAAGAAATCGTCCGCGGTTTATCCTACGGCGAACTGACCCGGAAAATATCGGCGGAAAGAAAGGAACTGCTCAAATCGCTGCAGGTCGTCAGCGCCGACGAAAACGCCGCCTGGCTGATTGATTACTGGTGCGGCAAAGACGTTCGCGGACTGATTCAGATGCCGTTTTCAAGGCACTGGATCATGCACACGGAAGCCTGTCTGCGCATAAAAAACAGAATTCATCCGCAGCCGCAGACGCGATAAAAAAATGAATCGCCCGGCCGAAAGGCCGGGCGATTTAGAACAGGGTTTACGGTTTGACAGTCCCCGGCAGGCGTCGCGGCTCCTGCATCTCTTTTAGCCAGATTGGCGCGTGGTAGCAACGAAATTTACCACCTCAAGGACTGTCTTCCCTGTCCCTATTATATTACGTCTCTTTCCGTTTGTAAATCACCTTTTTATTACGGAAATAGTTTTCCCTCCGCTCTTCGCTGATATTCCAGAAGGATAAAACCGAATTCTTATACCCCGGCTGATCCGCCGGAACATGCAGGCGTAAAACAAGCTGCACATTTTGTCCTTCCACTACGATTCATTTGATCAGAATCACCGTATTGGGTCGTTTATCGGCAAAGAAAAAATCAGGCTGCGACAAAACCTCCGGGATATATTTTCCAAACCGTTCAAACGCATTTTGATGGAGATTGCTATGCGCAATTCTCTCATCGGTGATAATCACCTCGTCCGTCGTTATCACCTTTGCAATGCAGACAAACTTCTCCCTGTCGATTTTGCCGACGCAATACACATTCTCCGCCCCGTTTCATTTGTGCTGCTCAATTATTATAGCAGCGCTCTCGAAAGGATGGCAAGCCTTTTTCACCACTCCGCCACGCTGCCGTCCTCATGCCGCCAGACGGGGTTCCTCCAGCGGTGCGGCTCCTGATTTTCTTCCAGCACGAGCGCCTCGTTGACCTCCACACCCAGGCCGGGCTTGCCCGGCAGATTCATAAAACCGTCGTGGAAGGCGTAATCCTCGCGGTTGAGAACGTAATCGAGCACGCCCTTGCCCTGATTGTAATGGATGCCCATGCTCTGCTCCTGAATGAACGCATTGTGACACGTCGCGTCCACCTGCACGCAGGCGGCCAGCGCCACCGGGCCGAGGGGGCAGTGCGGCGCAAGCGCCACATCGTACGCCTCCGCCATGGAGCCGATCTTCTTAACTTCGGTAATGCCGCCCGCATGGGAAAGATCCGGCTGGATGATGTCCACGCCGCCCACGCTTAACAGCTTCTTGAAATCCCAGCGGGAGAAAAGCCGCTCGCCCGTGGCGATCGGGATATTGCACGCCGCGGCGATTTCCGGGAAGGCCTCCAAGTTGTCGCACAGAACCGGCTCTTCGATGAACATCGGATCGAACTGCTCCAGCTTTTTGGCCAGCACCTTCGCCATGGGCTTGTGTACGCGGCCATGGAAATCGATGGCGATGCCGAAGCCCCGGCCCGTCGCCCGGCGTATGGAATCGACGCGCTCGAGCACCGCGTCGATCTTCTCGTAGCTGTCCACGTATTGCAGCTCTTCCGTCGCGTTCATTTTAATCGCCGTAAAGCCCTGCGCCTGCTTTTCCTTCGCCGCGTTCGCCACGTCGCTGGGGCGGTCGCCGCCGATCCAGCTGTAAACGCGAACCTTTTCGCGGCATGCGCCGCCCATCAGCTCGTAAACCGGCGCGCCGAAGCGCTTGCCCTTGATGTCCCACAGCGCCTGGTCGATGCCCGCGATCGCGCTCATGAGGATGCCGCCGCCCCGGTAGAACGCGCCGCGATAAAGCGTGTTCCAGATATCCTCGATCTGCGCCGGGTCGCGGCCGATGAGATAATCCGTCATTTCGCCCACGCAGGCGCGCACGGTTTCCGCCTTGCCTTCCAGCACGGCCTCGCCCCAGCCGCAAATTCCCGCGTCCGTTTCAATTTTTACCATGCACCATCTGGGACGCGCCAGAAACGCCTGCACCGATGTGATCTTCATTTGTCCGCCTCCTAAAAAAACGAACCGCCGCGCTTTTGCCAGCACGCCGGTTCGATCTGATTCATTCTGATTATTTCGCCATCTCCGCGCGGAAGGTGTCGGTAAAGCCTTCGCAGCTCCACGATCCGCAGGCGGAGAACACGTCGCCGTCCACCATCAGCTGCAAGGCAAGGCCGTTGGAGAGGTAAATGGTCAGCGACTGCTGCGCTTCGCCCAGATCCGTATCCGCTCCGGTGAAGGAGGCGAACTCGGTGAGCATGTACATCAGCACTTCGTTGGCCGCGCTCTCGTCCGTCACAACGCCCACGCCGCTCAGCTCCAGCGCCGCAACCTGGCCGACCACGTCCATCGTATCCTGGAACATTTCGTTGCCCAGGGTCGAACTGCCGGCGTAGCTGACGCGCTGGAACAGCCGCGTCACGCCGTCCACTTCGGCGGCGACAGCCGTCTTGGAAGAAAGCCCGGTGATGGAATAAATCTGCGTGCCCGCCGCGACGGTGTTGGAAGCGATGCCCGCCGGATTCATCAGCGCGGAACCGGCCGAATAGGACTGCACCTCCGCCAGCGGCGAATTCAGCAGCGCCGCCGGAACGGCCGTCTGCTCCGACATCATCCGGTAATAGCGGCCGTTGATGCACAGAAGCGGGGGATTGGCGTCCTCGCCCGCAAACAGCGACATGAATTCCGGCACGCCGTCCGCGCTCATCGAGCCGGACGCGTAGCTTGAAATTCCCGTCCCCGGCAGCGCCGCAGGCTGGCTGCTGCCGCCGAAAATGCCGACACCCAGCAGCATCACGAACGCGAGCGCCATGCTCAGCGCCGGGGCCAGACGGCCGAACGTCAGCCGCGCGACGCGCGCGGGCTCCATCCGGCGCATCGAGCGCCTTCTGCGATCATATTCCAGCAGGATCCGATGACGCAGCGCCGGGGTTTTTTCAATGCCCGCAAGCATCTCGCCGGCAACCTCCGGCAGCGCTTCCACGCCCCGCGCGGAAAACCGGATGCGGCGCTTCATGTCTTCTCCTGCGGTCACGCCGGAAAGCATCTCGTCCGCCGTGCGGCGCAGGGAATCCACCTCCATCATCGACCCTCACCTCCTTTGAGCATACCTTCCAGCTTTTTGCGTGCACGGGAAAGGCGGCTGGATATCGTCCCTTCCGGCAGGTCGAGCATCTGGGCGATTTCCGAGATGCCAAACCCCTGATAATAGTGAAGCAAAATGACCTCCTTGAAGGTCGGGTTCAGTTTGGATACAGCCTCCATCAGGTCGTTTTTCTCCGTGCGCTGGCTGATTTCGTCCGGCGCGGGCACACATTCGAAGGGCGTGCCGAGCACCACGCGTTTCACCCACGCGCCGCGCCATAAATCGCGGCAGCGGTTCAGCGCCACCTTGAGCAGCCAAGCTTTTTCGTGACCCTCCTGAATATCGGGCGTGCGGGTGAGCAACCGCAGGAAAACGTCCTGGCAGACGTCTTCGGCTTTTTGCCTGTCGCCCAGATAGAAGTAGGCCACGCGCAGCACATCGTCCGCGTATTGGGAATACAGCCGCTCGAACAGTTCGTTGACGTCTCGCTCCTGGGACATCGCTGCAGCCGCACCCACCTTCTGTTTCCATATATTAAAACGCTTCAGAGCTTCCGTTTCTTGCATCTTCTGGAAAGAAACTTTTCAAAAAAGCCCCGCGTTTCCGGAAAAAATCGTCTCCACGAAGTTTGGTTGAAAAAGCGCGAATCTATCCCAACCAGATAAAATAACGAATGAATCGTCCCTTTCGTTCCCATCGGAGGAATTTTTTGCAAAATTTTTCCGCCGCGTTCTACCGGGACGGCGCCAAACATATAAAAATTGAGCAAAGGAGGAATGCATATGCCAAAATATTTATTTCCCGGCGGCAACACAGCGCTGGGTTTTTTCAGCTTTTACGATCATATCCTGCCCGCGGAAGACACGCGGCGGATGATCATCCTCAAGGGCGGCCCGGGCGTGGGGAAGAGCACGTTCATGCGGCGCGTAGGCGCCGAACTGGAGGCGCGCGGCCTGCAGGTGGAATACCTGCTCTGCTCGTCCGACCCGCATTCGCTCGACGGCATCGTATCGCGCGCGGCCGGGTTCGCGATGATCGACGGCACCGCGCCGCATATCGTCGACCCACGGCTGCCGGGCGCGGCGGACAGCCTGCTCAACCTCGGCGCGTTCCTCGACGAGGACGGCCTCGCCGCCCGGCGCGATACGATCGCCGCGCTGCAGCGCGATATTTCCGCCTGCTTTGCGCAGAGCTATCGCTATCTCGCCGCCGCGCTGCCCCTGCGGGACGATACCTCCGCCATCCATCAGACGCTCACCGACGAGGAAAAGCTGATGCGGCTCTTCGCCCCGTGGATCGAGACGGTGACGGAACACAGGGCGCTGAGCGCCCCCGGAAAAGCCCGCTCGATGTTCATCTCCGCCATCACGCCCGAGGGCTGCGTCAACCATCTCGATTCCTTCGGCGCAAAGCGCGTCTGGCGCATCAGCGGGGAATGGGCGAGCGGCGCACACCGGCTGCTCTCGCTTCTGCGGCATGTCGCGCTCCTGCACGGGCTGGACGTGGAAACGCTGCATTGCCCGCTCAACCCGCGGCGCGTGGAGCACCTGTACCTGCCCGCGCTCGATCTGCTCGTCACCACCGATAACCGTTATCATTCCTTCCCCGCGCCGGTCGAGCGGACGCTCTGTCTGGACGATGCGCGCAGGCGCGCGCCTGCCGCCGCCGAGGAGGCCGCCCTGCGCTTCAACGCCGAAGAGTTCGACCGCCTGCTGCGCTACGCCTGTCTGTCCCTCTCCCGCGCGAAGGCGCTGCACGACGAACTGGAGGCCGAATACATCCCCCGCATGAACTTCAGCGGCGTGGAAGAATGCTACCAGAAACTCCTGCCCTCCCTGCCGCGCTAAACAGCCGCCCCTTTTCGCACCCCTCCAAAATAAACTCCGACCCGTCGCCCCCTCCGGGCGACGGGTCGCGCGCTAAAGCAGGTTTCCTTCGGAAGGGGTCCGGGGAAACCCTTCCTTTTCCTAAAGGAAGGGTTCCCCCGGCGTCCCCCTCGTCTTCTCAATCGTCTCCTCAATCTCCTTCGCCACCGTCTCCGCGTCCTGTCCGCATTGCCTGCGCAGGCCTTCAAGGGAGTGAGCGGAGGGGACGGGACCGCCGGCGGAAAAGGTAAGCAGGGCGGGGTAACGCGCGCGAAGCGCTTCGCCAAGGCCGCCGTGCCCGCGGCTTTCCTCGATCACGGCGATGGGCTCGCAGCCCTCGGGCGGCACGTCGCCGCAGGAGGCGCTCCAGACGGCGCAGCAAATTCCCTTCGCGGCCAGCCTGTCCCGCGCGAAAAGCGCCGTCTCGACCGAACCGCCATAGCCGATAATCGCTCCGTCCGCGCCGTCTGCGATTCGCCGCCACCCGCCGATGGGCGCGTCCGCGCCCAGCCGCTCCGGCAGCTGCTTGGGATAGCGAATAACGCACGGCCCGGAAAGCTCCATCGACGCGCGCACCATCGCCCGCAGCTCCCGCGCGTCGCACGGCTGCCAGATCGTCAGGTTCGGAAGCGCGCGAAGCGCGGCAAAATCATAAACGCCCTGATGCGTCGCTCCGTCGCCCGCAACGAAACCCGCGTGATCCACCAGCAGCGTCACCGGCAGATTCTGCAGGCAGATATCGTGCATCACCTGGTCGATCGCCCGGGTGAGGAAGCTCGCATACACCGCGAAGAACGGGCGCATGCCGCCCGCCGCAAGCCCCGCGGCCAGTCCCGCCGCGTGCTCTTCGGCGATGCCGACGTCGAAAAACCGCTCCGGAAACGCCGCCGCAAACGCCGACAGCCCCGTTCCGGCCGGCATCGCCGCCGTAATGGCCGCCACGCGCGCATCTCCGCGCGCCATGTCCGTCAGCGTCAGGCCCGCCGCTTCCGCGCTGCAAACGCCCTGCGAGCACTTGCGCGCCTTCCCGTTTTCAACAAAGAACGGCGCTACGCCGTGAAAATCCTCCGGTTTGCGCTCGGCGCGCGCATAGCCGCGGCCTTTCTGCGTCACCGCATGGACGACGACGGGCTTTTTCATCGCCGCCGCGTCGCGCAGCGCGCGCGTCAGCTCCGCCACGTCGTGGCCGTCCACCGGCCCCAGATACGCAAACCCCAGCGCGTCGAAAAAATCGCACGGCACCAGCATCAGCTTCAGCGTCCGTTTGACCGCGTCCAGCCCGCGCGCGAGCGGCCGCCCTACCAGCGGCAGGCGCTCCAGCGCGCCCTTGACCGTCTTTTTCGTGCGGTCCCACCGGCGGCTGCCGCGCAGGCGGGTGAGGTATTTTTCCAGCGCGCCCACGTTGCGGGCGATGCTCATCTCGTTATCGTTGAGTAGCACAACAAGCGGCGTGGGCCTGCTGCCCGCGTCGTTGAGCGCTTCGTAGCACATGCCGCCCGTCAGCGCGCCGTCTCCGACGACGGCGACCACGGCGTAATCCTCGCCCGCGATATCCCGCGCGCGCGCCATCCCCAGCGCAGCCGAAATGGCCGTCGAAGCGTGGCCCGTGCCGAAGCAGTCGTATTCGCTCTCCTCCCGTTTGGGAAAGCCCGAAACGCCGCCCTCCGCGCGCAGCGTGTCAAACGCGTCGCCGCGGCCGGTGAGCAGCTTGTGCGTGTAGCTCTGATGCCCCACGTCGAAAATGATCTTGTCCTTCGGCGCGCAGAAAGCGCGATGAAGCGCGATGGTCAGTTCCACCGCGCCCAGATTGGATGCCAAATGTCCGCCCCGCTGCGAAACGACGTCGATAAGCCGCTGGCGAATCTCCTGCGCCAGCGCCGCGCATTCCGCATCGGACAGCGCGCGCACATTGGCGGGGTTATGAATTTTTTCCAGATACATACTCGTCCAGAATCTTGTCCGCCAGTTCGCGCTTGGTCATCATAGGCAGCTCGCGCACGCCCTGCGCCGTCACGAACGAGGCGATATTCGTATCCACGCCGAAGCCCGCGCCCGCGCGCGTCACGTCGTTTGCCACGACGAGCGAGGCGTTTTTCTTCAGCAGCTTCTTCTGCGCGTTTTCGGTAAGGTTCTGCGTTTCCGCGGCGAAAGCCACGATAAACTGCCCCTCGCGCTTTTGCGCGCCCACAGCCGCCGCCACATCCCGCGTGGGGTAGAGCGTCAGCGTCAGCGGTTCGTCGCCCTGCTTTTTGATTTTCTGCGGGGCGCGCTCCGCGCGGAAATCGGCCGGCGCGGCCGCCTGCACGATCACATCCTGCGCGGCGGCGCGGCTCGTCACCGCTTCGTACAGATCCTCCGTCGTTTCCACCGGAACGACCGTCATCCCGCCGGGCGCGGCCAACGCCACCGGGCCGGTCACGAGCGTCACGTCCGCGCCGCGGTCGCGCGCCGCTTCGGCGACGGCGTAGCCCATCTTGCCGGAGGACTGGTTCGTCAGAAAGCGCACGGGATCGACCGGCTCCCGCGTGGGGCCGGCCGTAACGAGCACTTTTTTGCCCGCAAGGTCGTTTTTCGCGCAGAGCATCCGCTCCGCCGCCGCGACGATTTCCGCCGCCTCGGACATGCGGCCGTCGCCGCTGTCTCCGCAGGCGAGATGGCCGGAACCGGGGCCGACGGTTTTCACGCCGCGCGAAACGAGCGTGCGGATATTCTGCTGCGTGGCCGGGTGTTTCCACATGGCCGTGTTCATCGCCGGCGCGACGAGAATGGGCGCGGTCGCCGCCAGGAGCGAGCTGGTAAGCAGATCGTCCGCGATGCCGTTCGCCATCTTGGCCAGCACGTTCGCCGTCGCCGGGGCGACGATAAACAGATCCGCCCCCTGCGGCCAGCGCACGTGGCGAATCTCCCAGCCGCCGTCGCAGCCGAAAAGCTTTAACCCCACGGGATTGCCGCTGAGCGCCTCGAACGTCGTCTCCGGGACGAACTGCGCCGCGTGCTCGGTCAGAATGACGCGCACCTCGGCGCCCTGCTTTTTCAGCCGGCTGACGATTTCGCACGCCTTATACGCGGCGATGCCGCCCGAAACCCCCAGCAGGATTTTCTTTCCCGCAAGCATGGCTTTACTGCTCGTCCTGCGGCACGTCGTGGTCGATCAGGCCGCGGTTAATCTCGTCGATGGCGATGGAAACGGGCTTGGTTTCCTTGGTGTTGATCAGCGCCGGGTCGCCGCCGAGAATCTGGCGGGCGCGCTTGGCCGTCATGACGACGAGCGTGTAGCGGCATTCGGCATGCTTGAGCAGGGAATCGACGGTGGGATTGGTCATTGCCATGGTTGTTTACCTCCTGATTTACAGTTCCGGAATGAAACGCTTCGTGTTATGGCGCTCGGCGCGCACGATACCGCGAAGCTCGATCCACGCTTTTTCCAGATCGTCGTTGACGATGCAGTAATCATACCGGGGCAGATACTGCACCTCGCGCCTGGCGTTATGCAGGCGCTTTTCGATTTTTTCCTCGGTCTCGGTGGCGCGGCCGCGCAGGCGGTGCTCCAGCTCCGCCCAGGATGGGGGCAGCAGGAACACGCTCACCGCTTCCGGCACCTTCTCCATCACCTGCACGCCCCCCTGCGGGTCGATATCCAGCAGAAAATCGCGGCCCTCGGCCATCGCCTTTTCCGCCGGCTCGCGGGGCGTACCGTAAAACTCGTCGTGCACCGTCGCCGTCTCGAGGAAGCCGTTCGCTTCCCTGCGGCGCAGGAATTCCTCGCGGTCGATGAAGAGATAGTCCACGCCGTCCGTTTCGCCCGGACGCAGCCCCCGCGTCGTGCAGGAAATGGAAAAGCCGAAGCCTTCCTCCTCGATCAGCCGTTTGCCCAGCGTACCCTTTCCGACGCCCGACGGTCCCGAAAGAACCAGCATCATCGGCTTTTGCATTTATGCTTCCTCCTCCAGGCGGCTTGCAAGGGTTTCGGTCTGCAGCGCGCAGCGCACCACGTGGCCGCTGTCCATCACCAGCACGGCGCGGGCCTTGCGGCCGAACGTCGCGTCGACGAGCTGGTTGCGGTCCTCCGCGTCGCGCAGAAGCCTTTTCACCGGCGCGGAATCGGACGAAACCACGGCGACGATGCGGCTGGCGTTGACAAGGCTGCCGAAACCGATATTGACAAACCGCGCGCTGTTACTCAATGTTCTGCACCTGCTCACGGATTTTTTCGATTTCGGCCTTCGCCTCGACGACGCGCCGGCCGATTTCCAGATCGCTCGCCTTCGAGCCGATGGTGTTGACCTCGCGGTTCATCTCCTGCACGAGGAAATCGAGCTTGCGCCCGACGGGCTCCTGCTGCGCGAGCAGGTGGCGGAACTGCGCGAAATGGCTCGACAGCCGCACAAGCTCCTCGTCTATAGCCGCACGGTCGGCAAAGAGCGCAACCTCCTGCGCGATGCGCTGCGGGTCGGGCGGGCTCTGCAAAAGCTCGGCGATGCGCTCGTTCAGGCGCTGCTGATAATCCTTCACCACGCCGGGCGCGCGCTCGGCGATTTCCCCGGCGATGCGTTCGAGGTTATCGACCTTCGCGGCCAGATCGCGGCCGATCGACTCGCCCTCGCGCGCGCGCATCTGCTCCAGCGCGTCGCAGGCGAGGTTGAGAACGTCCGCGCAAAGCGCGGTCACAGCGTCCTGATCCTCGGCCTTTTCGGCGACGACCAGCACGTCCGGCATCGTAACCAGCCGCGCGAGCGAGCGGTCGTCCCGCACGTCGGGCAGCAGCGCCGCCGCCTCGTCCATCGCCCGGGCGTACGCCTTCAAAAGCGCGCCGTCCAGCGTCACCTCGCGCGCGTCCTCACGCGCGTTGCGATAATTGATGAACACGTCGACATGCCCGCGCGAGAGACGCGTGTTAAGCCCCTTGCGCATGCCGTCCTCCAGGAACAGCAGCGCCCGCGGCAGGCGGATATTCAAATCCAGAAAACGATGATTGACCGTTTTCAGCTCCAGCGTCAGTTCGCGGCCGTCGCGCTCCAGGCTCGCCCGGCCGTAACCCGTCATGCTGCGCATGGAATCCCTCCTTACATGACTTTGTATTATACCATCCGCAAACGCGGTTTTCAATCGGGAACAGGGGTTATTTCTCCGCCCGGAACACCCGGTATCCGCTTCCGCGCTCGACAGTTTCCACTCTGGCAAAGCGCGTTTTCAGCTCCTTCTCGGCCGATTCCGCGCCCTGCGCCTTGCGCATGACGACGTACAGGCTGCCGCCGTCGCTCAGCCGCTGCGCGCTCTGCGCGAAGAGCTTATAGACGACCGCCTTGCCCGCGCGGATGGGCGGGTTGACGGCGATCAGATCGAACTGCCCCTCGACCGCGTCCAACCCGTCGCCGCAAAACGCCGCGCCGCGCAGCCTGTTGCGTTCGAGGTTCGCCCGCGCCAGCTCCACGGCGCGCTCGTTGATGTCGCACAGCGCGATTTCCGCCTGCGGCCAGCGCGCCGCCATGCAGCAGCCCACCGGCCCCCAGCCGCAGCCGAGATCAAGCGCCCGGCCGTGGAACGTCTCCGGCAGCGCTTTCAAAAGCAGCGCCGTGCCGGTATCCAGCTTCAGCTTGCTGAAAACGCCCGCGTCGGTTTCAAATTGCAGCGTCCGCCCGGCGCATTCCAGCGCAAAGGCGTGCTCCTCGTGGCGCGAGGTAGGATCCTTCGTATAGTAATGCTCAGTCATTTTCGTTTCCCTCCGCGGCGGCGTAGAGCGCGTCGCGCTCCGCCTTCGTCAGTTCGCGCCACTCGCCGGGCGCAAGCGCTTCGTCCAGCGCGATGCCGCCGAACGTCAGGCGCTTGAGATGCGTCACCTTCCGGCCGCGCGCGCCGAACATTCGCTTCACCTGATGATACTTGCCCTCGCATACCGTCACGCGGCCGGTATCGCCGGGGGGCAGTATTTCAAGGCGCGCAGGGCGCGCCATAAAATCCGACAGCTGCAGCCCGCGCGCAAACGCGGCCGCGTCCTCTTCCGTCAGTATGCCGTCCACTCTGGCGATGTATACCTTCTCCACGCCGTGCTTCGGCGCAAGCAGGCGATGCGCCAGCTGCCCGTCCGTGGTGAACAGCAGCAGCCCTTCCGTGTCCAGATCGAGCCGCCCAACCGGCATACAGCCCATCGCCGCGCACGCGCGGGGCAGCAGATCCATGACCGTACGGCAGCGCGGGTCGTTCGCAGCGGTCAGCACGCCGGCGGGCTTGTTGAGCATGAGGTGCATTTCGCTCCGGTAGCGCAGCGTTTCGCCGTCGAGCGCGATCGTGTCCTTTTCCGGATCGACGGCCTGCGCGCCGTCCCGCGCGACCGCGCCGTTGACCGTCACGCGGCCGCGGCGCAGCTGCTCCTTCGCGCCTGAGCGCGTACAGCGCCCTTCCAGCGCAAGAAACTTGTCAAGCCGCATCCTCGTCCTCCGGGCCTCCGTCGAGATGGTGCGGGACGGGATCGGTCACCGCGATGTAATACTCCGTCAGCGTCGCCTCCGCGTAGGGCAGCAGGAACAGCGCCGGCACGATCGTCGCCGCCGTCAGAAGCAGCCACGGCAGGAACGACAGCCCCAGCACGATCATCTCCCACAGCCGGCCGCGAATCAGGCCGCAGCTGCGGCGCAGCGCTTCGCGCGCCGTCGCGTCCAGATCCTGCGCCAGAATCGGCCGCATGAAAATCGAGGTGACGTACGTATACGCCCAGACGAGCAGCCCCAGCGCCATCAGCGGCAGGGAGGGGTTGAGGCAGATGCAGTCGTACCCCTGCACCGTCTGGCGCGCCACCGCGCCCGGCGTAAGCAGCGAAAGGCCGAAGAGCACGGTCGTGGGCAGCGTCGTGTACACGCCGCGAAGCAGCATCCCGCGCACGTTGTGCCAGTAATCCTCGCCGAAGCAGTCGCAGATCGTTCCGGGGGAGGGGGCCTTTTTGCCGTCGGCCTTCAGCGAGAGGAAATACCCCGCCAGCCGCACCTGCATCGGATCCGTCACAAACACCGCCGCGGCCAGCGCCACCAGCGACATCGGAACCGACACGCCCACCACGTACGTATCGGCCAGCAGAAAATACACCAGCCCCAGGTTCGAGGGCACCAGGCGCATCACCAGCGTAATCAGCCGGGGCAGCAGGCACGCCGCGAAGCACGCCAGCAATTTTCCCTGCAGTTTTTCCCGGGCGTATGCCTTGAGCATCGGCCGGTCCTGCCATGGACGGCTTCCGTTCATTCTTTCTCTCCTTCGGCGGGCGCGGCGCGCTTTTCCGCCTTTTCAGGCTTGATTTTCTTGCCGAAATCGTCAGGGTTCACGTCTTCGTCCATCAGCGCTTCGCGCTTTCTTTCGATATAAAACGCCCGGCGGCACGCTCCGCGGTACGGCCCGACGTAGACCCAGACCAGCTGGTTCGCCGCCGCCACGCCCAGCAGCGCAAGGCGGACATACCGCGCGCTTTCCGGCGGGAAGCCCACGGCCGGGGCGGCAAAATACAGCGCGCCCAGCGCCAGCAGGCTCGCAATCGCCGGCAGGAACCATGTCAGGAAGCTCAAATCCAGCCCAATCACGCGCCACTTGCAGCCGCGCATGATCCGGCGGCTCAGCCGCGGCGCGCGGTTCGCCGGCAGGCGCGGATGCGCCGCCAGACACACGGCCGTAAACCCGTAGGCAAGCGCGCGGTTGATCAGCACGAACGTGAACACAATCATCCACGCGACGCACAGCCCGAGCAGCCCCATCCACACATACCAGGAATTGATCAGGTTCAGCGCCTGCGCGATGCGCGGCACAAGCGGCTGCGCCTCGAAATACAGCACGCACGGGAACACATACGCCGCCGCAATCCAGAGCGTCATCCACGCCGCGCGCAGCAGCATCCCGCCCAGATAGCGCGGGTACCGCTCGCCAAAGCAGGACAGCACCTCGAGCGGCGACGGTTTTTTACCGCGCAAAAGCGCGATAAAATACCCGGAAAGCGAAACCTGCATCGGCAGCGCCGCGAACAGGAAAACCGCCAGCGGCGCCAGAAACGCCAGTCCCGCGGAAACCAGCGCCCTGCCGTTTACCACCAGCCCGCCGCCCAGCGTCGCGGCGATCATCACCAGCGTATCCATCGCGCTGCCGCCCATCAGCCCCATCGCCGACAGGTCGATCACCTGGCCGCCCGCAATTTTCGGCCGGACCAGCAGCGCGAACAGCAGCCCCGCGACCGCGCAGGGCACAAGCGCCAGCGCCGTCGCCGCCAGCGGCCCGAGCCACCTGCGGCGCAGCACCCCGCGCACCCGTCTTTTCATAGCGGAACGTTCCGACATTCTCGCTCAACCTCATTTCGCACAGAATCGGTAGTTACACCAAACCAGTGTTATTATACCGCAGATAAAGCGCCCGCGCAACCGCGCATGGGAGGGAACGAAGTTTTTCGGGGTGGGAGGGAACGAAATTTTTGGGGGGGGGGGGG
>CAKTTL010000054.1 GCA_934615235.1 uncultured Clostridia bacterium | reverse complement strand
CAGCTATACGCAGGTGGAGAGCATGACCGGCATCAGCAAGAGCACGCTTATCCGTGCAATGCGGAGGAAGAAGCTGACGGAATAACGGATGCACAACGGCCGCTTTCGTTCATGCAAATGATTTTCCTTCAGACGCTCGACGATGAAACCGTAGAAAAATGCCTGGGTAGCGAATTGATAACGCTTTCGCTGCTGATTATGGATGGCATGTAGCAGACCGTGGTGGACGTGTCCAACCGGAGGGTATATGATAATCCCTACACGTCCATTTTTGAAAATGTTCGCGAAGCTGAGATCCAGTTTGATCTGGATGAAAGAACGGAAGCAGCCATGTATGCGATTTTGCAGCAGAATGACTTGCACGGACTGAAACACCTTTACGAAGGCACCTACAAAAACATGTATATCTGGAGCCTTGCTCTTGAGTTGTGAATACACGAATGAATAAAACGTTCGGCAAGCAACCGTCAGTGTTAAATGCATAGAATCCATGACAACCTTCTGCGGACGTTGCGAGCCTGTATTCGTTTTGTTGAATTTGGTTATGAACTGTTATCAAAATTTGCTAGTTCATACCCGGAGTGTCAGCGGTTCGAATCCACTCGCCGCTACTGAGAGAAATAATCCGATAAACGTTATGTTTATCGGATTATTTTTTGCCGCTTGTCCCGCTTGCATCCCGCCGCCTTCTCATGCTATAATCACCCTTCAGGGAAGGAGGCAGAATCGATGCAGGAGGAGGCGCTTCGCGCCGCGATTGCGCGCCGCATTGCGTTTTATCGCAGGCAGGCGGGACATACGCAGGCGGACCTTGCGGAAAAGATCAGCTATTCGGACAAGTCCGTGTCCAAATGGGAACGCGGCGAGGGCGTGCCGGATATTTACGTGCTTGCGCGCATCGCCGAACTGTACGGGGTGACCGTCAACGATCTGATCTCCGAGGAAACGCCGAAAACGCCGCGCAAGCCGCAGCTGCTGGTGACGCTTTTGTCGCTGGGGCTTGTCTGGCTGGTGGCGACGGTGGCCTTTTTCGTGCTGAAACTGTTCTGCCCGGCGCTGCCGCGGCTGTGGCTGTGCTTCATCTACGCGCTGCCGGTCTGCTCCATTTTGCTGATCGTCTTCTCAGGCCTGTGGTGCGGGTGGATTCTGCGCGGCGCCGCCACGAGTCTGCTCATCTGGATGCTCGCCGTCAGCATCCACCTGACGGTGATGATGCCCAATATTCAGCTGATCTACATCGTCGGCGCGGTGCTGCAGGTGCTGTGCATCCTGTTTGTGATTTTGAAAATGCGGAAACATTGAACGATTGATTTTTTCCGGGCGCGGGCGTATAATAAGCCGCGTTCCCGGTTTTTATTTTTTGCGCAGGCGTTAGATTGTTCTAACCGTCCGCAGAGAGGAGCGCTTCCCATGGTTGAAACGAAAATTAAAATCGACGGCATGATGTGCGGCATGTGCGAGAGCCATATGAACGATGCGATTCGGCGGGCGTTTCCCGTCAAAAAGGTAACGTCTTCCCATTCCAGGGGCGAAGCCGTGGTTCTCAGCGAAAACGCGCTGGACGAGGAAACCGTGCGCCGCGTCATCGGCGAGACGGGCTACGAGTTTAAGGGCATGACGGCGCAGCCGTATGAGAAAAAAGGCTTTTTCGGCTTCCTGAAAAAGTAAGCGGCAGCTAGGGTGTATCTGAAAAATTCCCTGAGACTCCATCACGGCGTCTTTTCCGCCATTTCTGCGTCGAAAAATCCGCTCGTGCTGTCGCCTCTTCCTTTTTCAGATACACCCTAAGCTCCGCATAAAAATGGCTTTCTTCGAAGAAGGGGGTCTGGGGGAAGGAACCTTCTTTCTCCTGAAAGAAGGTTCCTTCCCCCAGAAAAAACCGTCTCCCCACGTTTTCTCACTCCGCCTCGTTGAGCACGTCGGTTTCCGTCTGGATGTTCTGCGTTACGTCGCCGGAGGGGCTGCTGTCCTCGGTGTAGCTGACCTCGGCCTGGCGCGTGCGCGTGAGGCGAATCACGCGCTGCGTCGCGTCCTCGCGCAGGGTGAGACTGTTCGCCTTGGCGCTGACGAAGCTGTAGGTGCGCTCGAGCGTATCGGCGGTTTCGCCCGTCTCGATGCCGTAAATGCCCGGCATGTTGAAGGTCATTTCCCTGCCGTCGATGCGGCAGGTGCCGTTGAGGTAGAAGGCGTACTGCGTGCCGGCGTCCGTTTCCCATGTGCCGAGAATCTGATAGATGTGCTTGTCCAGCAGCGTGTCGGCCGATTTGTACCCCTTGCACTTCATCAGGTAGGAGTACGCCTCGAGCGCGCGCCCTTCGTCGATGAGCCTGCGCGCAAGCTGGTAGTTCGCGTCGTAATAAATATCCTGCGTTTCGGCGTAGGAGCGGGGCATGTCCTCGACGCTGACGCCGTCGAGCGCGCGGAGCGCGGCGGCGTAATCGCCGCTGTCGTAAGCCGTTTTGGCCTGCGCGGCGCGGTCGGCGAGCCACAGGTCGTAGCACGCTTCGCGCTGCGCTTTCGCGTCCTCATAGGAGGCGATGCTGTTGAACAGGTCGCCCGCCTCCTGATAATCGCCCGCTTCCATCAGCTGCTGCGCCTGTTCGTAGACGCACGCGTCGGCGCGGTCGGCCGCGTCCTCGTATTTGCCCGCAAGCTTGAATTTTTCCGATGCGTCGAGCAGCTGCCCTTCGTCATAGAGCTGCTCGGCCAGCGCGTAGACGACTTCCTTCGCCTTCGTCTGCGCGGGCTCGTAGCCGTCGATGGCCAGCAGCGCGTCGTAGGCCTGTTCCAGTTCGCCGTCCTTTTCGTACAGCAGGGCGGACTGGTACGCGCATTCCTTTACGCGCGTCCGCGCGTCGGAATACTTGCCCAGCGCTTCGAATTTCGCGGCGGCGGCTTCGTAGTCGCCCGCGTCGAAGGCGGCCTGCGCGTCGGCGTAGCGCGCCTGGTTGGCGCGGGTGCGGCTGTCGGAGTAGCTGCCCAGCGCGTCGAACGCGTCGGCGGCCTCGGCGAGCTTGCCGTCCTTCTCCAGCTTTTCGGCGCGCTGATAGCGCGCGAGGGTCAGCTGTTTTTCCACGTCGCCGTAATCCGGGATGGTCTCCATCAGCGCGATGGCCGCGTCGTAATCGGCGGCGGCGACAAGCTCCATGGCCCGGCTGTAGACGCACTGATCGTACAGATCGTCCGCGTCCTTGTAGCCCGCGATGGACTGGAACATCGCCGCGGCGTCCGCGTATTTTTCCGCCGCCATGGTCTGCTTGGCGGGCAGGTACGTGCATTCTTTGATCTGGTCGGCCGCGTCCTCGTAATCCGCGACGGTTTCGTACAGGCCGCGCGCCGTTTCATACGAGCCGGAATCGCGCGCCGTGTTGGCGGCCAGATAGATGCTGCGCTTCATCTGCTCGTCCGCGTCTTCGTAGCCGCCGAGCATCATGAAACGTTCGGCCGCGTAGTCGTAATCGCCGGCGATCTGCGCGCTGAGCGCGCTCTGATAAATGCACTGCAGGCGGAGCGAATCCGCGTCGCTGTAGCCGCTGACCTCGGCGAACAGGTCGATCGCCTCGTCGTACTTGCCTTCGCCCATCAGCTTCTTGGCCGGGCGGTAAACGCACTCGCGCTTGAGCGCGGCGGCGTCTTTATAATTGCCGAGCGCTTCGAATTTCGCGGCGGCGGAATCGTAATCGCCCGTGTCCATTTCGGCCGTGGCGATCTGATAGCGCGCGGCGCGCGCCTTTTCGGCCGAATCCCGATACGCGCCGAGCGACTCGTACAGCTCGACGGCCGCGTCGTAATCGCGCGCGTCGGAGAGCAGGCCCGCTTTGAGGTAGTTCGCCTCCTGCATCGCGTCCTTCGCGCCGGGGTAATCGCCGAGCGCGCGCAGCGTGCGCATCGCCGCCTCAATGCTGTCGGCCGTGCCCTTCTTCAGCTGATCCTGCGCGCCGAGCAGGTCGCATTGCTGTATCCACGTATCCGAATCGCGATAGCCGTCCAGCGATTCAAAGGCGACGCGCGCCTGCGCGTAATCGCCGCCCTGCAGCGTGGAAACCGCCGTCTGGTATTTCAGCTCCGGCAGCCCCAGCGCGACGAACAGATACGCCGCCGAGCCCAGCGCCAGCAGCGCACAGAAAATCCCCGTGCGAACCTTGCGCGCGCGCTTTTTCTTGCGCATCGCCGTCTGCCGCAGAAACTCCTGCCGGCTCGCCTCTTCGCGCGCCTGCCGGGCGCGGTCTTCCAGTTCGCGCTCGCGCGCGTCGATTACGCGCTGCACCGCTTCGGGCGAAAACCGCTCGAACACCTCGTCCCGCCTGCGGCCGCAGCGGATACATTCCTCCGCGTCCAGCGCGTTTACGCGCCCGCATACGCAGACCCACGCCTGCTTCTGCGCGCTGGGATAGCCCACCGCGTCGCTCCCCGCGACGAAGCGCAGATGCTCCAGCCGGCGGTTCGGCGGCAGTTCGTTGGGCGTATAGTCGATCAGCTTCGCCTGCTGCGCCCGCCGCCATTCTTCGCCGGATTCAAACCAGACCTTCTCGATAATCAGCTCGACCGAGTCGATATTCTTTTCTTCCGTCTCGATTTCAACGGTGAATTTTTCCCGTGCGGCCGCCGCGAGCGCCATCGGCCGTTCTGTTTTGCGCGCGATGACCTCGCCCGCCGCGTCGAAACAGCTCAGCTCCAGCTGCACCGACGAAATGGGCCGCTGCCCCAGGTTCATAAACGTAAAAGAACAAACCGGCTTTTCTTCCGCCGGGAGCGTATATTCCCAAAGCTCAATCGGGCATGAAAGATCCACTTTCATCTGCCGTAACACCTCCGCATCCAGCGATAAAGACATAATACCCCAACTATCATCATATCTGCTCAGAGCCGAAATGTCAAGGCAGGGAAAGAAAAGGACGGGGGAACGGGACGGGGTTCTTTGCGAGGGGCCCCTTTCTTTCAGGAGAAAGAAAGGGGCCCCTCGCGCTCCCCACCAAAGAAAGCCGCTTTATTTTTTTGAGTCCCGCCGCGCAAAGGGCGCGCCGGGACGGTGCGGCATGGTTGAGATGGGGGACGGGGAGCGCAAGCTCCCCGCCGAAGAAAGCCGTTTCAGTTTTCCCGCGTCCCGCCGCGCGAAGGGCGCGCCGGGACGGTGCGGCGGGGGGAGTTATCGCTATTCAATATAGGAAAAGGCGTTGCGGAGGTGCGTGATTCCGGCGGGAGTTACTTCGAGCACGTCGAAGCGGACGGAGGAATCGCCAAGGGCGTTTTCCTGCAGGAAGCGCAATGCGGCGCGGCAGATGCGCCGCTGTTTGGCGGGGGTCACACGTTCGCGCGGCGCGCCATGCGCGTCCGATGTATTTGCGGTAGCTTTTACTTCCGCGAAAACGATGCACGCGTCCTCGCGGGCGATGATATCGATTTCCGAGCCGCGGACGGCGTAATTGCGGGCGAGAATCTCCAGCCCGCGGGAAACGAGATATTCGGCGGCGGCCGTCTCCGCGCTTCGGCCAAAAGAAACGGTACTCATACGAACTTGCGGACGAACAGCGAACGATGCTCCGGGCAGGGGCCGTATTGCCGCAGCGCGGCGATATGCTCGGCGGTGCCATAGCCCTTATGCTTTGCAAAGCCGTATTGCGGGTATTTTTCGTCCAGCTCGCGCATCAGCCGGTCGCGCGCGACCTTGGCGAGAATGGACGCGGCGGCGATGGAATAGCACAGCGCGTCGCCGTGGATGATTGCGCGCTGCTCGCCGGGCAGCGGCACGTGCTCCATTGCGTCCAGCAGGAACAGCCCGCACGGCGCGTCCGCTGCGGCGCGCGCCATTGCCAGCCGCGTCGCCTCGAGGATGTTCAGCTCGTCGATCTCCTCCGCCGTCGCATAGGCGACCCGCGCGTAAACGGCGGTTTCGAGGATTTGTTCATAAAGCGCTTCGCGCTTTTTTTCCGAAAGCTTCTTCGAATCGTCGACGCCCGGAAGGAGCAGTTCGGCGGGCATGACGCAGCACCCCGCCGCGACAGGCCCGGCCAGCGGCCCGCGCCCGGCCTCGTCGATGCCGGCGAAAACAACGCCCTGCGCCCACAGGCCGCGATCTATTTCGGTGATTTCGGTCAGTCGTTCGGCTGCTGTTTTTCGCATGGCGCTTCCTCCAATGTGAGCCGTCCCAGTTTGCCCGCGCGGAACTCGTCCAGCACGATGGACGCGGCGCGTTCGGTGTCCAGCACGCCGCCGGAGAGCAGGAACCCGCGGCCGCGGCAGACGGCTTCGAGCAGTTCCGGCGCTTCAGGCAGCGGCTGCCTGAGATGGAACCGTTCGATCACCGCGTCGGGGCGGGTCTGCAGCATCGCTTCCAGCAGCGACGTCGCCAGCGCTTCGGTATCGAGGATCTGATCGCGAATCGTCCCCAGCCAGGCAAGATGCTGCGCGGCGAGCTTATCGTCGAGCCGCGGCCAGAGCAGGCCGGGGGTGTCGAGCAGCTCAAGGTACGGCGAAATGCGCACCCACTGGTTGGAGCGCGTTACGCCCGGGCGGTCGCCGACAACGGCGACGGGAGTACCGTTGAGCCGGTTGATGAACGTCGATTTGCCCACGTTCGGTACGCCGACCACCATGCAGCGGACGGTCTTTTTCACGCCGCGGGCGGCCTGCTTTTCAACGAGCGGCGCGGTGAGCTTTTCGATGCGTTTGAGCGCTTCCTTCGCCTTGCCGCGGGATGCGTCGTAGGCCATGGCTTCCTGATTGTGCGCGGCGAAATAGGAAAGCCAGCGCGAGGTGGCCGCGCCGTCGGCGAGATCGGCCTTGCCGAGGATGAGCAGGCGGCGCTTGCCGCGCGCGAGGGAGATGAGCTCCGGGTTGCGGCTGGAATAGGGGAGCCGCGCGTCGCAGAGTTCGATGACGACGTCTACGCGTTTGAGCTGATCGCCGAGCAGCCGCTTGGCGCGGGCCATGTGGCCGGGATACCATTGGATTTGCATAATGTAACTCCTTATTACCGGGCCCAAAGTGGAAGGTCCAGGGAACTCAGTTCCCTGGCGGGGGTTATAGGGGGCGGAGCCCCCTGACGTAGCCCGAGCCTGTGCGCCCGCAGGCGCATAAAGAACCGCGCAATGTACGCACGAAGCGCGGACGAGCTGACCACGCTGCATGGTTTTGAGTAAAAACCGGGAGGTGCAGGAACCTCAGGTTCCTGCCAGGGGTCATAGGGGGCAGAGCCCCCTAACGTTCCCCAAACCCCGCGCGCCCGCAGGCGCATAAAGAATCGTGCAATGTACGCGCGAAGCGCGGACGAGCTAACCACGCTGCATGGAGCGGCATGCGCGCCACCCGCACGCGCCGCATGGCACAGCCGTCCCCTTCCGCGCCCTGCGCGGAAAAAACATATTACCCCTCGTAAAAGAAAAAGCTGTTATGCCAACGGCATAGCAGCTCAAAGCGTTTTGCTTTCGGGTGTATCTGAAAAATTCCCTGAGACTCCATCACGGCGGCTTTTCCGCCATTTCGGCGTCGGAAAACCTCGATTTAGCGCCGCTAAACCTTCGGTTTCCCTCCTTGAACCGACGAAAAATCCGCTCGTGCTGTCGCCTCTTCCTTTTTCAGATATACCCTAACGATCGCGCAGCTCCTTGATCTTGGCGGCCTTGCCGGAGAGGTTGCGCAGATAGTACAGCTTCGCGCGGCGGACCTTACCACGGCGGAGAACCACGATATGGTCGACACGGGGGCTGTGCAGCGGGAAGGTGCGCTCGACGCCGATGCCGTAGGAAACGCGGCGGACGGTGAACGTCTCGCGGACGCTGCCGTTGCGGCGGGCAATCACGGTGCCTTCGAACGCCTGCAGACGTTCACGGCTGCCTTCGACGACCTTCACGAAAACGCGAACGGTGTCGCCCACGCGGAAAGCGGGGATGTCACTGCGGAGCTGTTCACGCTCCAGCGCACGGATGATTTCGTTCATGGGGATCCTCCTTAAATTGTCAGACGTTCATATCCGGATCCAATGTTGCCGGTAGCGGACCGCCCGAATTCATGCGGAAAAGATTATAGCACAAAAGGCAAGGCTTGGCAAGCGTTTTTTGCGCGTGAAAGCAAGTGGTAACCAACGCGCAGAGCGCGTTTTATTCCTCCGCGCTGGCCCAGCCGCTCCCATTCCATATGGCGCAGCCGGGTTTCCCTGATTGCGTATCCCGCCTGCGCCGCAACCTCGCCGACAAACCGTCTTGCCGACGCTGTTTTCTCCTCCGTCACTCCGCCTTCTCCACCCGCCTCACCGTCAGCACCCCCTGCGCCACGGTGAACTTGACTTCCAGCCCCGCAAACCCGAACCCGTAAACCCGCTCCGGATCCTCCTGATACGACGGCCGCGGGTCGCTCTCCAGCACGCCAAGGAGCGCTTCGCGTTTCTCCTGCGGCACCAGCCGAATCAGATCCGGCGGGAATTCCACCCGCAGCGTGTATTCCTTCGCCTGCTCGGTAAACCCGCCCGCCGCGCCGGGGATCGCGTCGACGTACGGCAGATACGGCTTGATATCGAGAATCGGCGTGCCGTCCATCAGATCCGCGCCCGCGACGTGCAGCACGGTTCCGAACGCCTTCGTTTCCTCCGTGCCCGCCAGCTTTACCGCCGACAGCGCGATCGGGTTCGGCCGGAACGGCGAACGCGTGGCGAATACGCCCATTTTCGTGTTGCCGCCCAGCCGCGGCGGCCGCACCGTGGGCGACCAGCCTTCGCGCGCCGCCTCGGAAAACACCCATACCAGCCACGCGTGCGAGTATTGCTCCAGCCCGCGCAGCGCCGCGTCCACGCGGTATTCCTTCTCGAAGACGATCGTCCCCGTCAGCGCGCCGACAAGCCCCGCCTGGCGCGGCACGCCGAACTTGGCGGGAAAATCGGTGCGGATATGCGCGATGGGCTTCATCAGATAGCTTTCGTTCATTGAATCCTCCGGGGCGGTTTATTCGTCCGTCGAGTAGCAGGCCAGCACTTCGCCGAAATACAGTTCGTGCTCGTCGTTCGCTTTGTATGTGTAATCGATAATCTCCTGCGAAAGCCGCTCAGGCGACATCTCCTGCCGCAGCAGAATGCGGCATTCCAGATGCAGGCCGCATTCGCCCACGATGGGCGCGGGCACTTTCAGCGCTGGAACGGCCGTCAGCCCATGGCTTTCGAATTTGTTCCCATCCCGCCCGGACGCGCGCCCGGCGAAGGCAAGCTCCGCGCGCAGCAGGTTCCTCGTCGGCACGCTGACGGTGAAAACGTCGGTCCGCTCGAGCAGCTCGTGCGTGTAGCGCTGCGGCCGCACCATCGCGATAAACACCGGGCGGTTCCAGATATAGCTGGCCGCGCCCCAGCCGATGGTCATTGTGTTGGGCTTTTCGCCCGCCACGCTCAGAAACACGCCGCCGTGCGCCATCCGTTCCGTGATCCGGTTCACCTGCTCGAAATAGTTCAGCTCTTTCATCTCGCACCCCTCCTGATAGATGAAGAATCCAACGGGCGGCGTTATTTTATGCGCGCAGGGCGCGCAAAAAACCTGTTTTCCCGCTCCATGCGCATTCTTTCGATAAACAAAAACCGGTTTCCTTTCGGAAACCGGCTTTTCAACGTGCGCCATCAGGGACTCGAACCCGGGACACCCTGATTAAGAGTCAGGTGCTCTACCAACTGAGCTAATGGCGCATCTCGCGAACAAGATGTATTATACTTCATTTCGAAAAAAAGTCAATAGCTTTTTTCAAAAAAGCCGTTTTTTTCAGGCGCGCGGTTTTGGAGCGAAATTTTCATTTTATCCCATTTATTTTTACATTTCGGGACGTATAAGCCCTTGCGAAGCGTTAAATAGTACAGTAAAGTAAATATCTGGAAAACATTATGCTTTGGGAGGCATTTATGCGCAAACTCGTATCCCTGCTGGTGTGCTTTCTGCTGCTGGCGCTGCCCTGGTGCGCGCTGGCGGAGGAAGAAAACCTGCTGTATAACGGCGATTTTACGCTCACCGACGATTCCGGCTGGCCCGAGGGCTGGGCGAAGGACGCCTGGCTGCGCGAGGACGGCGTGAGCTACTGGAGCGTGACGGATTTTTCCGGCGGCGCCTGCGCCGCGGTGGAAAACGTCGCCTCCAACGACGCGCGGTTCATTCAGTCCGTCGAGGTGGAGCCGAACACGGTTTATCATCTCTCCGGTCTGGTGCGCGCCGAGGGCATTCCTGAAGGCGGCGCGGGCGCGGGGCTTTCCGTGCTGGGCAGCTACGTCGATTTCCCGCAGGTGTGGGACACGGCGGGCGAGTTCGTGCGGCTGGAAAGCTGGTTTCGGACGGATCAGAACCAGCGCGAGGTGATTATCGCCGCGCGGCTGGGCGATTACAGCGCGGACAACACCGGCAAGGCGTGGTTTACGGACGTGTCCCTCGCGCGCGCGGACGAGGTCCCCGCGGACGCGGAAATTCTCGAACTGACCGATTATTCGCAGGTGGACTACGGCGAAATCTCCGAAGCGGACGAAACCGACGAAACCGCGAAGGCGAAGATTCTCCCGTGGGCGCTGCTGTTTCTGCTCGCCGCGCTGGCGCTGTGGTATTTCAGGGATTTCAACACCTTTCACCCGCGGCTGGCGGTCGGCCTTGTGCTGGCGGCGGCGTTTCTGCTGCGCATGCTGCTCGCCGTCCGCTGCCGCGGCTACGATACGGACAACAACTGCTTCTTCAGCTGGGCCGTCTGGCTGGCGAACGTAGGGCCGAATCAATTCTACGATTCCGTCAGCTTCTGCGATTACCCGCCGGGGTATCTGTATCTGCTGTGGCCGGTGGGCAAGCTGCTGAACTGGCTGGGCGTTTTCAGCGCGCAGAGCGCGTCGGCGCGCGTGCTGCTGCGCTTCATCCCGAGCCTGTGCGATTTGGGCGCGGCGTATCTGCTCTGGCGGCTGGCGCGCAGGCGCCTGGGCGAGACGGCGGCGCTGCTGCTTTGCGCGCTGTACGCGTTTTCTCCCGCCGTGCTGGTGGACAGCGCCGTATGGGGGCAGGTCGACGGCGTAATGGTGCTGGGCCTGCTTTTGACCGTATACTTCGCCGAAAAAAACAACTGGACGGCCGCGCTGCCCGTCTTCGTCGTCACAGCGCTGATGAAGCCGCAGGCGCTGATGGCCGCGCCGCTCGGGCTGCTCGCGCTTTTGACGAGCAGGGGACAGCTCAAAAGCGCGCTGAAGGGGCTGGGAATCGCTCTCGCCGCGGCGGTTGTGATGCTGCTGCCGTTCGCGTGGGGCAAGCCCCTGTCGTGGATTTTTGAACTGTATACCTCCACGCTTTCCTCTTACCCCTACGCGACGCTGAACGCCGCCAACTTCTACGACCTCATCGGCGCGAACTGGGCGCCGCTGAGCGAGAAAATCCTCGGCGTTTCCTACGCCGCTTTCGGCACGGTGATGACCGTGCTGGCCGTGGCGGGCACGCTCGCGCTTTATTATTGGAAGCGTTCGAAGACCGCCGGGCTCGCGCTGTGCGGCGCGGCGTGCTATATCCTGCTGTACCTCTTCGGCGCGAAGATGCACGAGCGCTATCTTTTCCCGGCGCTGGCGCTTCTGCTGGCGGCGTATATCGATCGCCGCGACGCGCGGCTGCTGTACGCGTTCGTCGGCTTCTCGGCGACGCTCTATCTCAACTGCGCGCTGGTTCTGCGCGATACGCATCTGGCCGTCGGCTTCAACCTGACGGGCGCGGCGCTTTCGCTTGCGAACCTCGCCCTCGGCGCGCTTGTCGTCTGGACGGCGCTGGACGGCAGAACGCGCGCGCTGCCGAGCCTGCGCGCCCTGCGGCGCGAAGCGCCCGAAAAAGCGCTCGATCCCTTCGCCGCCGAGACGAAGCCCGTTCCGCGCCCGAACCTCCGGCAGACGCTCGCGCTCGTCGCGCTGACGGCGGTTTACGCGTGCGTCGCCTTTATCGGCCTCGGTTCGACGAAGGCCCCGCAAACCGTCTGGTCGAGCACCGGCGCGGCGGAAACCGTCACCTTCGACCTGGGGGCGGAGCAGGATTTCTACGTTCTGTATTACGGCGAAATCAGCCAGCGCAACTTCACGCTCGAATTCTCGCGCGACGGCGAAGCGTGGACGGAAGCCTATCCCGCCCAGTTTGACGTGGGCGAGTGCTTCCGCTGGAACTATCTGACCACGGCCATCTGCGACGCGGCCGGAAACGCCACCGGCTGGACGGATGAGCGGATTCTCTGTTCGGCGCGCTACGCGCGGCTGACGGCGAACGGCCCCGCCGTGAACATCATGGAAATCGTCTTCCGCGCGGAAGACGGAACGGTGCTGCCGGTTGCGGATCTCTCCGTCGAAGGCGCGCGCGAGGAGAACGCGAGCGATCCCTGGCTGCTTTGCGACGAGCCGGACACCGTCTGCGACGAGCCGAGTTACTTTAACGGCACTTACTTCGACGAAATCTATCATGCCCGCACCGGCTACGAGCTGGCGCACGGCCTGTCCATTTACGAATGGACGCATCCGCCGCTGGGCAAGATTTTCATCATGCTGGGCATCAAGCTGTTCGGCATGACGCCGTTCGGCTGGCGCTTCTTCGGCGCGCTGACGGGCGTGCTGATGATTCCCGCCATGTACGCGCTGGCGCTGATCGTGCTGCGCAGGCCGCGCGGGGCGTTCCTCGCCGCGTTTGTGATGGCGTTCGATATGATGCACCTGACGCAGACGCGTATCGCCACCATCGACAGCTACGCTGTCTTCTTTATCATCCTCATGTTCGCCTTCATGTTCCGCTATCTGCAGATGAACCTGCTGCGCGACCGGTATAAAACGCTCGTGCCGCTCTCTGTGTGCGGGCTTTTCATGGGCGTCGGCTGGGCGTGCAAGTGGATCTGCCTGTATTCGAGCGTCGGGCTCGCGATGCTGTTCTTTTACAGCTTCTTCCGCCATATCCGCCAGTGGCGCTGGTGCGTGCGGCAGGGGGGGCGGGCTGCGGAGGAAGCGCGCGATTTCTGGAAGCTGATGGGCGTGACGATCGCGGTCTGCTTCGCGGTGTTCATCTTCATCCCCTTCGCGATCTACTATTTCAGCTATATCCCGCATTTCCGCTGGGAGGGCGGGCTGACCTGGCGGCGCTTCTGGCAGACGCAGATCAACATCTTCAACTACCATTCCGGCCTTTCGGGCGACGATCATTCGTTCAAATCGCCCTGGTACGAGTGGCTGCTGATGCTCAAGCCCATGTATTACTATAAAGGCACCACCTATGCCGGCGCGGGAAACGTCGCTTCGATCATGTGCATGGGCAACCCGGCCGTCTGGTGGATCGGGCTGGGAACGTTCGTGTACGCGCTGGCGCGCTTCGTGCGGAACCTGCTGCGCGGTCAGCTCGAGAGCGATCCGGAACCCGGCATGATCGCGACGGGCTTTGCGGCGCAGTATCTGCCCTGGGTGCTCGTGCCGCGGTCGATGTTCATCTATCATTATTTCGGCAGCCTGCCGTTTGTGATGCTGTCGATTGCCTGGGCGTTCGGGCTGTGGGAGAAGAAAAACGCGCTGCGCGCGCGCAGGGCCGAATGGATTTACTGCGCCGCCGTCGTGCTGCTGTTTATCGCCTTCTATCCCATCGCCACGGGCGTTCCCTTCCCGCGCTGGTGGGCGGACGCGATCAACTGGTTCAGCTTCCTGAAACTGCCGGGCTGGAAATACAGAGGCTGGCTCTACTATTAAAAGGGGGACGTATACAGATGAAAATCCTGCTTTTAAGCTGCAGCACCGGCGAAGGCCACAACCACTGCGCCCTCGCCGCAAAAGAAGCGCTCGAAGCGCGCGGGCACGAGGCGGAGTTTCTGGATATGCTGCACATGTTCGGGAACCCCGGCCCGCTGAGCTTTGACAAGCTCCTCAACACCATCTCCACCAAAGCGCCGGAGATGTTCGGCCTGATGTATCACGCGGGCGAAATGTACAGCGCCACCGGCGTTACTTCGCCCGTTTACCTCGCCAATATCCGCCATGCGGGCCAGCTGGGCGAATTCATCGAAAAGAACGGCTTCGACGCGGTCGTCTGCTCGCATCTTTTCCCGATGGAAACGCTCACCTACATGCGCCGCAGGGACGCGAAGTTTACCGTCCGCTGCTATGGCATTCTGTCCGATTACGCGTGCATTCCGTTCCTGAAGGAAACCGCGCTGGATCGCTATTTTCTGCCGCACGAGGATGTGCTGGGCGAATGCGTGCTGGCGGGCATTCCGGCCCAGCGGCTGTGCGTGACGGGCATGCCCGTGGCGCACAAGTTCCTCGAGCCGATGACGCAGGCGGAGGCGCGCGCGCAGCTCGGCCTGCCGCCGGAGAAAAAGATTTACCTCGTCATGACCGGCGGCATCGGCTGCGGCGACGCGGTGACGCTGTGCGACTCGATCCTGCGCGTGCCGGATGAGGACACGCTTCTGTGCGTTCTGCCCGGCCGCAACGAGGAGCTGCGCGCCGCCCTGCAGGAGCGCTACGGCGCGGGCGGCTCCGTCCTCGCCGTGCCGTTTACGGACAAGGTCGCCGTTTACATGCACGCGGCGGACGTGCTGCTTTCCAAGGCGGGCGGCATTTCCAGCTCCGAGGCGGCGGCGCTCGGCGTGCCGCTCGTGCATACGATGGCCATTCCCGGCGTGGAAACGCTCAACGCGCAGTTCTTCGCCGCGCGCGGGATGTCCTTTTTCGCGCGCAGCGCGGATGAAGCCGCCCGCTTCGCCGACCGGCTCGTCTACGACCGCAAAGCCGCCGCCCGCATGCTCGACGCGCAGCGCGCGCACATGAAGCGCGACGGCGCGGAGGAAATCGTCCGCCGCATCGAACGGGACGCGGATGAAACCCGGACTTGACATTTCGCTGGAATGAATATAATATTAAAATGTAATATCCAGTATTAGATCGCGAGGTGATCCTCTATGAGTTTCGAAATTTTAACCGATACCTCCGCCAACCTGCCGACCTCCATGGTCCGGGAGCTGGGGCTTCATATGGTCCCGTTTGTTTATATAGAAAACGGCGTGGAAAAGACCTGCATGGACATCGACGCCTTTGACGACAGGGCTTATTACGGCGCGCTTCGCGCGGGCACGAAGGTAAGCACCTCCATGGTTTCGGAAAACGCCTATTACGAGGCGATGGAGCCGATGGCGCAGCGCGGCGACGTGCTGAGCATCAGCATGTCCTCGGGCGTCAGCGGGGCGTATCACTGCTCCGAGATCGCGGCGCAGCGGGTGCGCGAGAACCATCCGGACGTGCGCGTGGAAACGTTCGATACGCGCGGAGCGTCGCTTGGCGAAGGACTGCTGGTGCTGGAAGCCGCGCGCATGCGCAATGAAGGCGCGACGCTGGACGAAGTGCTCGCCATGCTCAACGAAAAATGGCAGAAGATGCAGCAGATTTTCACTGTCGACGATTTGATGCACCTGCTGCGCGGCGGGCGCGTGAGCCGCGTGGCGGCCATCGTCGGCTCGGTGCTGCATATCAAGCCCATCCTTGAAGCCGACAAAGGCGGGCACATCATCATCGCCAACAAGGTGCGCGGCCGCAAAAAGGCCGTCCATCACCTGGCGGACGATCTGCTCGGCAATATCGATTCTCCGCAGACGCAGACCATCGGCATCGCGCACGCGGACTGCCCGGAGGATGTGCAGCTTCTGCAGGACTGCATCCGCCAGGGCTGCCCGGAAGCGAAATTCCTGACCGTCAAATACGAGCCCGTCACCGGTTCGCACGTCGGCCCCGGCGCGCTGGCGCTGTTCTACTTCGGCAAAACCGCCCGGACGCACGGAGAGTGACGGGGAGGAGAACGAAAAGGGAACGTTTTTCGGGGGAGGGGTCTTCTTTCAGGAGAAAGAAGACCCCTCCCCCGAACCCCCACCCCAAGAAAGCCGCTTTTTGGGGGAGAGGGAAAAGCCGATACACCCTGGATACGCTTTGTGTGAGAAGCGAATTTGTTACCCGTTTGGGGGCGAATTCGCTTCTTTGTTTTTGGGGTGGTAATAAAATTGTTTCCAACTCTTGACAGGGAGACGGGGGAGCCGGTATAATGCAATTGGTAAGCAGCTTATCACCAAATTACAGGAGAGATGCATATGGACGAAAAGATTCCGCTGACGGAAGCGGAGTGGCACATTATTTCCTGCCTGTGGCGCAGGCAGCCGCGCACCATCATGCAGCTCACCCGGGATTTGCACGATGAAACCGGCTGGACGAAGTACACCGTTATCGCGCTGCTCAAGCGCATGCAGGCGAAGGGAACCGTCCGGCTGGAAGCCGGGGGGCGCGCGACGAACGTCTACGCGCAGGTCAGCCGGGAGCGCGCCTGCACCGAGCAGACGCACACGCTGCTCAACCGTCTCTTTGACGGCAAAGTTTCCGCGCTCGTCTGCAACATGGTCGACCGGCAGGAGCTTTCCAGCGAAGAGCTGGACGAGCTTTCCGCCATCATTGCCCGCGCGAAGGAGGAACAACGGGAGGGAGAGCGATGAACTTTCTGCTTACGCATCTGCTGCGCGCAAGCCTGACGGGCGGCGCGCTGATCGGCGCGGTCTGTCTGCTTCGCGGCTGCCGCAAACAGGTGGGCAGCCGGGCGGTATACGCGGCGTGGCTGCTGGTTGCGCTGCGGCTGCTGCTGCCGCTTTCCGTGCCGGTGCGCGATATGCCGGTGCGGCCGGTCAGCCGTGTCGAAGCGGTGTTTGAGGATTATGTCGAAGAAGCCGAAGCGCCGCGATTTGATTTTTCCGCGCAGGGCGCGGAAGAGAAAACGGCCGCGCCTGTCGTGCGGGCGGAAGAGGCTCCGCAGGCGGAGCAGGCCGCGCCGGCGGAAGCGCCCGCCGCGAGCCCCGCGCCGGCGCGTCGCGCGATGGACCCCGCCGCATGGCTGACGGCGCTCTGGGCGCTGGGCGCGGCGGTTACGGCCGCGGGAATGACGGCGCGCAGCCATACGTTTTTCCGCCGGCTGAAGCTGCGCCCGCTCTCGCGCGAAAACCGCGCGCGGGTGGAGCGGATCTGTCTGCAAAACGGCTGGAAGCCGCTGGCGATGCGGCAGAGCGCGGCGCTCGATTCGCCGTGCCTGTGCGGCGTGCTGCGGCCGAAGCTGCTGCTGCCGGCCGAGCTGCCCGGCGACGAGGCGCTTTATTACATGCTTCTGCATGAGCGCTGCCATGCGCGGACGGGCGATACGCTTTGGGCGTTTGTGCGCGGCGCGCTGTGCTGCGCGTTCTGGTTCCATCCGCTGGTCTGGCTGGCGGCGCGCCTGAACCGCGCGGACGCGGAGCTTGCCTGCGACGAGCGCGTCGCGGCACGGCTTTCCGCCGCGCAGCGCTGCGATTACGCGGAAACGCTGCTCGGCCTTGCCGCCCGGCAAAACGGGTTCGCAGCGCCCGCGGGCGTGCATTTTGGCGGCGCGAAGCTGAAGGCGCGGATTCTGTCCATCCTGCATTTTTCGCGCGGAAAGCGCGTGTGGCTGTGCGCCGCGTGCGTGCTGTTGGCGGCTGCGTTCTGCATGAGCATGGCCACGGCGAAGGAAGAGCCCGTCACGTTCGCCGACGCGACCGTGGAACAGATAATCCGCGAAGCGCTGGAAATTCCCGAGGGGCAGCCCGTGACGACGGAGGACATGAAAAGGCTGAAGGAATTCAGCTATATCCAGCAGGAAGGCATGCCGGCCATTCAGACGCTGGAGGATCTGGCGCTGTGTGAAAACCTGGAAGAGTTCGGATTTTCGATTATACGAGGAAAAAGAAGATGGGCAGGCCCGGTTTACGATGTTTCCGTGTTGGGCGGACTGAAAAAACTGCAGCGCGTTAGTTTGGGCATGCATGCGAAAGGGATACAACCCATTCTGAGCCTGCCGAATCTGAAGGAGTTTGCCAGCAACGCGCAGGTTGGCGGGAGCCAGCTCGATCTTTCGCCGCTGAACAATTCGTCCAGTCTGGAAAGATTCTGGTATTGGGGGCCGGTGAGTAGGGAGTTCAAAATGGACTATACGCCGCTGAAAAATCACCCGCATTTGAGACAGGTGCGGCTTGAATATCAGAGCGCCGACGAGCTGATCGACCTGCTGAGCGCCTGGCCGGAACTGACTTTGCTGCAGGTGCAGTTTTGCGACATGACAAACGAAGCGCTTGCCAGCATGGCGACGCGCAGCCTGAAGGTGCTCGATCTGCTTTTTTGCAGGACGCTGGATGATTATTCGCCGCTTGCGGCGCAGAAAGACCTCTATCATCTGGTCGCCACAAACTGCAACGTTGGCAATGAGCAGCTGGAGCAGATTGTAAATGCCGCGCCGAACCTGACCTATCTTTCGATTACCGGAAACCCGGTTAACGATCTTTCGCCCATTACTCGGCTGAATTTGACGAAAAAGTTTGTCGTTTCATATATCGAGGGGCTGACGTATAACGAAGTGAGGGCGCTTGCGCCGAACGCGGAGAGTTTCGGTTATTATGCGAGGCCGGGCGATCCTGTATATGCTCCGGGAGCGAAGTACGACCGCGAGGCGGCGATTGCCGCCAACCCGCAGGGCGTGCAGACCTACACGGTCGAGGCCGTTTACCTCACGCCCGAGGAATGGGCGCAGGCAGGCCGCGCGCTGGAAAACCCGGAACGCACCATCGGCATCCGCCTGCCCGACTGGGCGGGGGAACGGGCATTGCCGCTGCTGCTGCCCGAGGAGATGGGCGACCCGCAGGCGTATAACGGCCGGACGCTGCTCGTCACCGTTGAAACGCCGGGCGAGCTGAGCGAGTTCATCTGGAACAATAAGCGCCTGCCGATGCAAGGCGGCGCGATTGCGGCGAAGGAAGTACGGAACGGAGAAGAGTAAAGGGGAGGGCACTTCTGAAAGGAAGCGCCTCTTCTTTTGCAGCAAAAAGAACACCCGTATCGCGGGCGACGGCCTGCAATACGGGCGTTTTCTGTAAATCGAGCGTCAGCGCTTGCTGAACTGCGGCGCGCGACGGGCGGCCTTGAGGCCGTACTTTTTGCGCTCCTTCATGCGCGGATCGCGCGTGAGGAAGCCTTCCTTCTTGAGGGGGCTGCGGAGATCCGCATCCGCCGCGCAAAGGGCGCGGGCGATGCCGTGACGGATCGCGCCGGCCTGGCCGGCGAGGCCGCCGCCGAGAACGTTGATGACAACGTCGAAACGGGAAGCGGTGTCGGTCAGCACCAGGGGCTGACGCACGGTCATCTTGAGGGTTTCAAGCCCGAAATACTGATCGATATCGCGCTTGTTAATGGTGATCTTTCCGTCGCCGGGAAGGAGACGGACGCGAGCCACAGCATGCTTGCGGCGGCCGACAGCCTGATAGGAAACCTGAGCCATGATTCTTCCTCCTT
>CAKTTL010000053.1 GCA_934615235.1 uncultured Clostridia bacterium | reverse complement strand
ACTCAAAACCATGCAGCCCTGCCAGCTCGTCCGCGCTTCGCGCGAACATTGCGCGTTTCTTCTGTGCGCTGCGGCGCACGGGCTAGGGCTACGTTAGGGGGCGCCGCCCCCTAAAACCCCTGCCAGGAACCTGAGGTTCCTGGACCTCCCACTTTTACTCAATAACCCGATACAAGGAGTTCCCCATGCAAAAAGTCCGTCAGACCCTCATCGGCGATCGCGCCTTTTACAAAAACGTCGCCGGAATCGTCGTTCCCGTCATTATCCAGAACGCCATCACCAACTTCGTCAGCCTTCTGGACAACGTCATGGTCGGTCAGGTCGGTACGCTGCAGATGAGCGGCGTCGCGATCGCCAACCAGCTCTTCTTCGTTTTCTATCTCTGCGTCTTCGGCGGCATTTCCGGAGCCGGCATCTTCACCGCCCAATACGCCGGCGCGAACGACGACGAGGGTATCCGCTATACCTTCCGCTTCAAAATCCTGATCGTCGCCGCGCTGCTCGCGCTTGCGCTGGCGATCTTCCTCGGCTGGGGCAAAAACCTCGTCTCCCTCTACCTCACCGATACCTCCAACCCGCAGGCTGTCGCCGATACCCTCGGCTACTCCCTCGAGTATATCCATATCATCCTCTGGGGCCTGCTCCCGTACGCCGTTTCCTGCTGCTATTCCGGCACGCTGCGCGAGACGGGCGAAACCATGCTCCCCATGTTTGCCAGCCTTGCCGCGGTGTTCACCAACCTTTGCGGCAACTATATCCTCATCTATGGCCATCTCGGGCTGCCCGCGCTGGGCGTTCGCGGCGCGGCGATTGCGACGGTTACGTCCCGCTTCGTCGAGCTGTTCATTCTCGTTTTCGTGACCCACCGCCACAAGCTGCGCTTCCGCTTCATCGAGGGCGCGTGGCGCTCCATGGCCATTCCGAAAAACCTTTCGCTCGCCATTCTGCGCCGCGGCTCGCCGCTGATCGTCAACGAGTGCCTCTGGTCAATCGGGCAGGCGATGCTTACGCAGCTGTATTCCGTGCGCGGCCTTTCCGTCGTCGCCTCGTTCAACATTTCCAACACGGTCGCCGATCTGTTCAACGTCGTCTTCCTTTCCCTCGGCAGCGCGACGGCGATCATGATCGGTCAGGCGCTGGGCGCCAATGAAATCGACCGCGCGAAGCGCGAGGTCTGGCATCTGGCGTCGCTGAGCGTGGGGTGCTGTCTTGTCATGGGCGGGCTGCTGGCGGCGGTTTCGCCGTTCATCCCGTATATTTACAATACGACCGACGAGGTGCGCTCGCTTGCCTCCGTTCTCCTGCGCATCAGCGCGATTTTCATGCCCTTCAACGCGTTTACGAACGTCATGTATTTCACCATGCGCTCCGGCGGCAAGACGGTGCTGACCTTCCTCTTCGACAGCGGCTCCACCTGGTGCCTGTGCATCCCGATTGCGGCTGCGCTGGTCTATTGGACGGGCGTACCGGTGACCGTCGTTTACACCGCCGTCCTTTCGACGTATATTCTCAAGGGGGTTATCGGTCTGATCCTCATCCGCAAGGGCGTATGGATTCACAATATCGTCGCCTGAAAAAACACTTGCCTTTTCCCTGCGCCGGGTGGTAAAATAACCGGCGAGACGATACAAGCAGCCCTTTGTGTCTGCCGATACGATACGGAGTGCTGCTGGGTCGGGTGCGAAAAGATTGCGTTTTGAGCACATACCGCGTAGCGGCATGTGCTTTTTTGATTGTTGAAAGGAGAGAAACAAATGGAAACGCAATCCAACGCCTTCCTCGGCACGGAAAAAATCAGCCGCCTCACGCGCAGGTTCGCGCTGCCGTGCGTCGTTTCGCTGCTCGTCGGCGCGCTGTACAACATCGTCGATCAGATTTTCATCGCCAACGCGGATTATCTCGGTTCCTATGGCAATGCGGCCAACACCGTCGTTTTCCCGCTGACGGTGATCGCGCTGGCCATCGCCACGATGATCGGCGACGGCTGCTGCGCGTTCGTCAGCATCAGTCTGGGCGCGAAGAACGAAGAGGACGTGCATCGCGGCGTCGGCACGGCGGTCGTCGCGCTCGTGGCTTCCAGCCTGGCGCTTGCGGCGCTCTATCTTCTTTTTCTTGACCCGATCCTGACGATGTTCGGCGCGCGGGTCAACGGGGAAACCTTCCGCCTGAGCCGTGAATATTTCTTCTACATCGCGCTGGGCGTGCCGTTTTATATGTTCGGTCAGGCGCTCAACCCGATCATCCGCTCGGACGGAAGCCCGCGTTTTGCGATGATTACGCTGCTCGCGGGCGCGCTGACCAACTGCGTGCTGGACCCGATTTTCATTTACTCCTGCCGCTGGGGCATGATGGGAGCGGCTGTGGCGACAGTTGCGGGGCAGGCGCTTTCGGCGCTGATGTCGCTGGGCTATCTTTTCCATATGAAGGCGGTGCGGCTGCGCCGCGACAGCTTTAAGCCGCGCGGCGGCCTGCTCAAACGCATCCTTTCCCTTGGCATGACCAGTTTCCTCTCGCAGGTTTCTATCGTGCTTTCCATGGCGGCCGTTTTGAACATGGTTAAAAAATACGGCGCGATGGACGCGGTTTTCGGGCAGGAGCAATACGCGCAGATTCCCACGGCCGTGCTGGGCATCGTGATGAAATTTTTCCAGATCGTTATGTCCATCGCCATCGGGCTGGCGGCGGGCTGCATTCCCGTGATCGGATACAACATCGGAGCAGGAAAGCGCGGCCGCGTGCGCGAATTAATTATACGGCTGACCGTGCTGGAGGCCATCGTCGGGCTGATCGCGACGATCGTCTTCGAATGCTTCCCGCGTCAGCTGATCGGCATCTTCGGCGCGGCGAACGAAAGCGTGCATTATACCCGCTTCGCCGTCCGGTGCATTCGCGTGTTTCTTTCCATGACGGCGCTGTCCTGCGTGAACAAGGGCGCGTTCATCTTCCTGCAGGCGATGGGCAAAGCCGGGCTTTCCACGGCGCTGTCCATGCTGCGCGAAATCGTATTCGGCGTAGGGCTGCCGCTGGTGCTGCCCCTGTTCTGGGGACTGGACGGCATCATGTTCTTCATGCCGGGCGCCGATATTCTCACGGGCATTGCCGCCGTGATTGTAATCGTTCGAATTTGCCGGGACCTGAACGGCCCGGAAGAGGAGGAAGTACGCCATGACGAAAAACATCATCACCATCAGCCGTGAGTTCGGCAGCGGCGGCCGCACCGTCGGCCGTCTGCTTGGCGAAAAGCTTGGAATTCCATGCTACGATAAGGAATTCATCAAGAAGATCGCCGACGAAACGGGCTTTGCGCCCGAGTTCGTCGAGAAAAACGGAGAGGACGCGCCGAGCAAATCCATCTTCGCCTACCTGCCCGCAGCCTATCCGGGCCAGGGCCCCGCGCCCAACGGCATGAGCATCTACGATTACCTCTACGTGATTCAGAAAAAGATTATCCTCGATCTGGCGCAGAAAGGGCCGTGTGTGATCATCGGCCGCTGCAGCGATTATATCCTCAGGGACCGCGAGGACGCGCTGCATGCGTTTATCTACGCCGACGCCGCCTTCAAAGCCGAACGCATCGTCCGCCTCTACGGCGAGAGCGAGAAAGCCCCCGCGGAGCGCCTCAGGGAAAAGGACAAGAAGCGCAGCATCAACTACAAGCACTTCACCGGCCGCGAATGGGGCGATCCGGACAATTACGAAATCATGCTCAGAAGCAGCGCGATCGGCGTGGAAAAGTGCGCGGAGATTCTGGTGGAAATCTGCCGGTGATTTTTTTCGGCGGCGAAGCCGCCCAAAATAGAAAAAACTGCTTGACAGAACCCGCCCGGCGTGATAAGATACGTCTGCTGTAAGTGGAAGCCGCCCGCTTCTCACCCGCCGGCAGATTGGCCTGGCGCGGTCGTGGCAATTGATTTGCTATGCTCTGAGAGCGGGTGTTCACCCGCTCTTTTGTTATTTCTAAGGAGGTGTATCGATATCAGCGACTTGATGATCAATGACGAGATTCGCGACCGTGAAGTGCGCGTCATCAGCGACACGGGCGAGCAGCTGGGCATCATGCCCACGGCGCGCGCGCTGGAAATCGCCGAGGAACGCCAGCTTGACCTGGTGCGCATTCAGGGAAACGCGGTGCCCGCCGTTTGCAAGCTCATGAACTACGACAAGTTCCGCTACGAGCAGTCCAAGCGTCAGCGCGAGAACCGCAAGAATCAGAAGGTCATCACGCTCAAGGAAGTCCAGCTGTCCGCGACCATCGAAGAGAACGACGTTCAGGTCAAGATGAAGAACGCGCTTCGGTTCCTGGCGGAGGGCAACAAGGTCAAGGTATCGATCCGCTTCCGCGGCCGCCAGATCACGCACACCGAAATCGGCGCGAAAGTCATGGACGATTTCTATGAGCGCATGAAAGACAAGTGCGTTGTGGAGCGCAAGCCCCTTGTAGAAGGTCGCCACATGATCATGATCCTGGCCCCGAAGGAAAACAAAGAAGTAAAATAACCGCAAGGAGGAAGACTATGCCTAAACTGAAAACTCACCGCGGCGCGGCCAAGCGTCTTTCGCTGACCAAGACCGGCAAAGTCAAGCGCGCGAAGGCGTTCCGTAACCACATCATGGCTAGCAAGTCCCCGAAGCAGAAGAGGAACCTGCGCCAGGCCGGCTTCGTCGATTCCACCGAAGTCAAAAAGATGAAGAAGCTCATCCCCTATAAGTAAGGGATAGACTCTGGCGAAATAACGACGCATTCTGCGAAAGGAAGGTTCTATAAATGGCAAGAATTAAGAGGGCTGTGAACGCCCATAAGAAGCGCAGGAAGATTTTTAAGCTTGCGAAGGGTTACTGGGGCGCGAAGTCCAAGCAGTACCGCGCGGCTTCTGAACAGGTGCGGCGCTCCCTGCGCTACGCCTATACCGGCCGTAAGCTCCGTAAGCGCGATTTCCGCCGCCTGTGGATCGTCCGCATCAACGCGGCCGCCCGTCTCAGCGGCATGAGCTACTCCACGTTCATCAACGGCCTGAAGAAGGCGAACGTGAACGTCAACCGCAAGATGCTCGCCGACATGGCCGTCAACGACGCCGCCGGTTTCGCGCAGCTGGTTGAGCTCGCCAAGAACGCGTAATTACGCAAAAAGATCAGGGGCGGCGAAAGCCCCTAAAAAGAAGCGGATTTGAAACCCGAACGGGCGGCGAATCCGCTTTTGTAATAATATAGTTAAAGCAGCCTTTAAGCGGCTTTCTTAGAAGAGGGGGTCTGGGGGAGAAACCTTCTTTCTCCAGAAAGAAGGTTTCTCCCCCGGAAAACCCGCGTCTCCCCTCTACCCACGTCAGGAGGATTCACCATGCTTGAAATTACCAGCGCGCAAAACCCGCGCATTGCGTCGCTCCGCGCCCTGCGGCAGGCGAAGGGACGCGCGGAGGCCGGCCTGTTTCTCGCCGAGGGGCGCAAGCTCTGCCAGGAGGCGTTCGACTATGCGCAGGTGGAAACGCTGCTGGTGGACAGGGAGCGCGTGGACGAATATGCCGCGCTGATCGCGCGGGCAAAGGACGTGCTCGTCGTGCCTGCGCGGATTCTCGAAACCGTGTGCGAGACGAAAACGCCGCAGGGCGTGCTCGCCTCGGTGCGCATGCCCGCGCCGCCGGAGCTTTCGCAGCTTGACGGGCTGCTGCTCGTCCTCGACGGCGTGCAGGATCCGGGCAACGTCGGCACGATGCTGCGCACGGCCGAGGCGGCGGGCTTTTCCGGCGCGCTCCTCTCGCCCGCCTGCGCGGACGCGTTCGCCCCGAAGACCGTGCGCGCGACGATGGGCAGCGTGTACCGCGTGCCCGTCTGGCGGGGAGCGCTTGCAGAGGCGCTTTGCGCCCTGAAAGAACGCGGCTTCACCGTCGTCTCGAGCGAGCTGGGCGGGGACGATTTCTTTGCGGCGCTGCCGGAGCTTTCCGCGCCGCTGGCGCTGGTCGTCGGCAGCGAAGGGAACGGCGTGGCCGCGCCCGTGCGCGCGCTGGCGACGCGCCGGCTGACGCTCCCGATGGGCGGCAGGGTCGAATCGATGAACGCCGCCGTGGCGGCCGCCATTTTGATGTACTCCATCGGCCACCGGTAATATTTTTACGGAAAATTAGCGTTTCCTGCGGTCCCGTATCGTACGGATACGGGGCTTATTATGATATAATTCCTGTATGGTGATGAGGATGCGTGTTTTCAAACGAGAGCGGACGCTGCGCTTCCTGCGCGATCTGCTGCTTTCCCTTGGCGTGCTTGCCGCGACGACGCTGCTGGCCTACCTGCTGCACCGCGACGGTTTGACGGACGGGTTCATTCCGATGCTTTTCGTGCTGGCGGTGCTGCTCATTTCGAGACTGACCAGCGGCTACGGGTACGGCATCGCCGCGTCGTTTTTGGGCGTGATCTGCGTCAACTACGCCTTCACGTACCCGTATTTCAAGCTGAATTTCACCATCGCGGGCTATCCGGTGATGTTCGTGGTGATGCTGGCGGCGTCCGTCGTCACCAGCGCGATGACGACGCAGATCAAGCGGCAGGAAAGCGTGCGCGCCGAGGTGGAGAAGGAAAAGATGCGCGGCAACCTGCTGCGCGCCATCTCGCACGATCTGCGTACGCCGCTGACCGGCATCAGCGGCGCGGCGACGGCCATTCTCGAGCAGCACGGCAACATGACCTGGGAGCAGGAAAAAGAGATGCTGCAGGATATCGACGAGGACGCGCAGTGGCTCATTCGGATGGTGGAAAACCTGCTGTCCATCACGCGCATCAGCAGCGGGCAGACGAAAATTGCCAAAACGGACGAGGCGGCGGAGGAAGTGATCGCCGCGGTAATGATGAGCTTCCGCAAGCAGCACCCGAAGCTGCGCGTTCACGTCTCAGTTCCGGATGAGCTGCTCATCGTGCCCATGGACGCGATTCTCATCCGCCAGGTGCTGCTCAATCTCCTGGAAAACGCCGCGCAGCACGCGGGAGAGAACGTCGAAATCTGGCTGAGCGTTGAAAAGCGGGACGGCTGGGCCGTCTTTTCCGTGCGCGATAACGGCTGCGGAATCCCGGAGGACGACCTGCCGCATCTGTTCGACGGTTCGCTCAAAACGGACAGCACGGCGGACGCGAGCCGCGGGATGGGGATCGGCCTGTCTGTCTGCAAAACGATCGTCAAGGCGCATGGGGGAACGATCCATGCGAACAACAGCGAAACGGGCGGCGCGGTGTTCACCTTCACCCTGCCGCCGACGGAGGAAACGGTATGTCCATAAAAAGCGTAATTCTGGTGGTGGAAGACGAACACAGCATCCGCAGTTTCATCGGCACGGTGCTCAAGGCTAACGACTACGAGGTTCTTGAAGCCACGCGCGGCTCGGACGCGCATATGTTGATCACCTCGCACTGCCCGGATCTTGTGCTGCTCGATCTGGGGCTGCCGGATATGGACGGCATGCAGTTCATCCGCTCGGTGCGCCAATGGTCGCAGGTGCCGATTGTCGTGGTTTCGGCGCGCGCGCACGAGCGCGATAAGGTCGCCGCGCTCGACGCGGGCGCGGACGATTATCTTTCCAAGCCCTTCGGCACGAGCGAACTGCTTGCGCGCATCCGCACGGCGCTGCGCCACGCGCACGTCAGAGGCGTGAACGAGGCGGTTATGCAGACCGGCCGCTACGAGTGCGGCGGGCTGATGATCGATTACGACAAGCGGCGCGTTTTCGTCGACGGGCGCGATATCGGCCTGACGCAGAACGAATACAAGATGGTGGCGCTGCTGGGGCGCTATGCGGGCAAGGTGCTCACGTACGAGTTCATCACCAGGGAAATCTGGGGGCCGCGCATGCAGGGGGATAACCAGATTCTCCGCGTGAACATGGCCAACATCCGCCGTAAGATGGAGAAAAACCCGGCCGAGCCGGTTTATATTTTCACTGAGATCGGCGTGGGCTACCGCATGGCGGACAGCTCGGATTTTGAGAAGGCGGAGGAATAATCGCGGCGCGGGCGCCGCCTGAAAAACGCCGCGGAACGTATTGCTTCCGCGGCGTTTTTCTTTCCGCGGCGAAGCCGCCCGATTCCCGCTCTAAAAAACCCGCCAAACCGGGTTTCAGGGTTGACAATGCAAAACGGTATCCTTATAATTGATATGTTCGGGATTATATAAAAATCCCGCTACGGACTCGATAAGGAGGAACCCTGATGGCTACAAAAATGACCATTGACGGCAATACCGCCGTCAGCCACATTGCGTATGCGTTTAGCGATGTGGCGGCTATCTTCCCCATTACGCCTTCCTCGCCGATGGCTGAAAACATCGACGAATGGGCGGCGCATGGCCGTCTGAACCTGTTCGGCCAGACTGTGCATGTCCACGAGATGCAGTCCGAAGCCGGCGCCGCGGGCGCTGTGCACGGCTCGCTCGTCGCGGGCGCGCTCACTACGACCTACACTGCTTCTCAGGGCCTGCTGCTGATGATCCCCAACATGTACAAGATCTCCGGCGAACTGCTTCCCGGCGTCTTCCATGTTTCCGCCCGCGCGCTGGCCGCGCACGCGCTGTCCATCTTCGGCGATCACAGCGACGTCATGGCCTGCCGCCAGACCGGTTTTGCGATGCTCGCCTCCAACAGCGTGCAGGAAGCCATGGATATGGCTCTTGTCGCCCATCTGAGCGCCATCGAAGCCAGCGTGCCGTTCCTGCACTTCTTCGACGGCTTCCGCACCTCTCACGAAGTGCAGAAGATCACCGCGATCGATTACGACGAGATCAAGCCCTATGTCAACTTCAAGAAGATCGAAGAATTCCGCGCCCGCGCGCTGAATCCTGAGCATCCTGTCGAGGGCGGCACCGCGCAGAACCCCGACGTTTACTTCCAGAACCGCGAAGCGGCCAACAAGTACTATCTCGCCACGCCCGCCATCGTCGAAGAGCAGATGAAGGTCGTCGAGAAGATTACCGGCCGCAAGTATAACCTGTTCGATTACGTCGGCGCGCCCGACGCCGATCGCGTCATCATCGCCATGGGCTCCGGCTGCGAAGCCATCGAGGAGACCATCGACCGCATGAACCGCGAAGGCGAAAAGGTCGGCCTGATCAAGGTCCGCCTGTATCGCCCCTTCTCCGTGGAGCACTTCCTCAAGGCCATCCCGGCGAGCTGCAAGAAGATCGCCGTGCTCGACCGCACGAAGGAACCCGGCTCCCTGGGCGAGCCGCTCTACCTCGACGTGTGCACCACGCTGCTCGAGTCCGGTAAGAAGGACATCACCGTTGTGGGCGGCCGTTACGGCCTGGGCTCCAAGGAGTTCAACCCCACCATGGTCAAGGCCATCTATGACAACCTGGCCAAGGACGAGCCGAAGAACCACTTCACCGTCGGCATCATCGACGACGTGACCGACAGCAACCTGCCCCTGGGCGAGCAGTACAACGCCGCGCCCGAAGGCACCATCTGCTGCAAGTTCTACGGCCTGGGTTCAGACGGTACCGTCGGCGCCAACAAGAACTCCATTAAGATCATTGGCGATCACACCGACAAGTACGCACAGGGCTATTTCAGCTACGACTCCAAGAAGTCCGGCGGCATCACCGTCAGCCATCTGCGCTTCGGCGACAAGCCCATCAAGTCCACCTACCTCATCGACGCGGCGGACTTCGTGGCCTGCCACAACCCGTCCTATGTCACCCGCTACGACATGGTTTCCAGCCTCAAGGACGGCGGCGTGTTCCTGCTCAACAGCCATTGGACCGCTGAGGAAATGGAGCATCAGCTGCCCGCTTCCATGAAGCAGCTGCTGGCCAAGAAGCACATCCGCTTCTACAACGTCAACGCCATCAAGCTTGCCGCCGAAACCGGCATGGGCGCGCGCATCAACACCATCATGCAGGCCGCGTTCTTCAAGCTCGCGGAAGTCATCCCCTACGCGGATGCCGAAACCTACATGAAGAAGGCCGTTCTCAAGAGCTACGGCAAGAAGGGCGAAGAAGTCGTCAATAAGAACTACGCCGCCATCGACGCCGGCGCGGCTCATATTGAAGAGATCAAGGTGCCCGCTGAATGGGCCAACGCCACTACCGGCGCGGAACCCGTGAAGGTCGAAGCCACCGAGTACTTCAACGAGAAGGTCGTCCCGATCCTCCGTCAGGAAGGCGACAACCTGCCCGTCAGCGCGTTTGATCCGGCCGGCATCGTGCCCACCGGCACCACGCAGTATGAAAAGCGCGGCATCGCGGTCAAGGTTCCGGAGTGGATCCCCGCGAATTGTATCGAGTGCAACCAGTGCGCGCTGGTCTGCCCGCACGCCGCCATCCGTCCGTTCGTCGTGACCGAAGAGGAAAAGGCGAACGCGCCCGAGTCCTTCGTCACCATCCCGGCCATCGGCAAGGAATTCGCCGGCCGCACCTTCCGTATGCAGCTCAGCCCGCTCGATTGCACCGGCTGCGGCAACTGCACGGACGTCTGCCCGGGCAAAAAGGGCGAAAAGGCCCTCGTCATGAAGGACGCCGAGACCCAGGCCGCCGAAGAAGCCAACTGGGAATACGCCATGAAGCTTCCGGACTTCGACCTGCCGGTCAACCGCAACACCGTCAAGGGCAGCCAGTTCCTGCGCCCGCTGTTCGAGTTCTCCGGCGCGTGCGCCGGCTGCGGCGAAACCCCGTATGTCAAGCTGCTCACCCAGCTGTTCGGCGATCGTATGATCATCGGCAACGCGACGGGCTGCTCCTCCATCTACGGCGGTTCTTCCCCGACCTGCCCGTACTGCAAGAACGATAAGGGCCAGGGCCCGGCGTGGGCGAACAGCCTGTTCGAAGACAACGCCGAGTTCGCTTTCGGCATGCAGCTCGCCACCGCGCAGCGCCGCCGCAAGCTGGCCGAGACTGTCGACGCGCTCATCGCGCAGGACGATTGCGACGCCGCCGTCAGGGAAGCCGGCGCCGAATGGCTCGCCGGCAAGGACGACGCGGTTGCCTCCAAGGCTGCCGGTGAAAAGCTGCTCGCCGCCTGCAAGGGCTCCGAGAATGAGCTGGCCAAGTTCGTCGTCACCAATTCCGATCTGCTGACCAAGAAGTCCATCTGGGCGTTCGGCGGCGACGGCTGGGCGTACGACATCGGCTACGGCGGACTGGATCATGTTCTCGCGCAGAACGAAGACATCAACGTCCTGGTTGTGGATACCGAAGTGTACTCCAATACCGGCGGACAGTCCTCCAAGTCCACGCCTACCGGTTCCGTTGCGAAGTTCGCCGCGGCCGGCAAGCGCACCCGTAAGAAGGATCTGGGCCTGATGGCCATGGCGTACGGCTATGTGTACGTTGCCACGGTTGCCATGGGCGCCAATCCCGCGCAGCTCGTCAAGGCCGTGAACGAGGCCGAGGCGTATCCGGGCCCGTCCCTGATCATCGCCTACGCGCCCTGCATCAACCACGGCATCAACATGAGCCACAGCCAGATGGAAGAGAAGAAGGCCGTCGAGGCCGGCTATTGGCCGCTGTACCGGTACAATCCGGCCGCGGAGAAGCCGCTCACCATCGACAGCAAGGATCCGACCGGCGACTATCAGGAATTCCTCAAGGGAGAGAACCGTTATCGCGTCCTCGCGCAGCAGTTCCCGGGCGACGCCGAGCGCCTCTTCGAAACCAACGAGTCCGACGCCGAAAAGCGCCTGGCCATGTACAAGAAGCTGGCTGAATAAGCTGGGAGACGGGGAACGCCGGGGGAAACTCTTCTTTCGGGAGAAAGAAGGGTTTCCCCCGGACCCCTTTCCGAAGAAAGCCGCTTTTGGCCGCCTGCACCTCGAAAGAGGAGCAGGCGGTTTTTTTATGGACGATGAAGGGAAATTGAAAAACGGGCAGCAAAAAGGCCGTCCTTCCGACGACCTTAAAATTATGATTTAAGCGGGTTAGCTATTCTGATGAACCTCCATAAACCAGCGGAAGATCTGGCGAATGGTCGGTTCCCAATAATCGAAATTATGCCTGCCCGGCGCGGTTGCAAAGGTTACGGGCAAACGGTTCGCCTCGCAGAAACGCTTGAAAGGCAGATACTGCGCCTGAAAGCGCACGTCCTGTTCGCCGTAGTGAAACAGCAGAGGCGGCAGTTTCACGCCCAGGCGCTGCTGTGCAGCCCCAAGCTTCAAAAGCTCGTCGCCTTCGTTCTGCGCTGCCGTTTCGCCGCCATAGACGCTTTGCACGCTTTGACGAAGCTGCGCTTCGTAGGAAGGATCGCTCGCTTCGCAGAAGGACTGCGTAAGATCCGGCACGGCGCTCATGGCGGCGGCGGCACGATACCGTTCGGGATAACGCCACGCCATGCGGATGGCGCCTGTGCCGCCCATGCTCAGGCCGGCGATGAAGCGATCCCGGGGCGCGCTGGAAACGGGCAGAAGAGCCTCCACTGCGGCGGGCAGTTCGTCCGCGATGAAGCTCTCCATCTGAAAGCCGCCCGGCACGTTTCTGTACCAGGTATTGTAGCCGTGGGGCATGACGACGGCGAAACCGGTCTCCGCGGCAAAACGCTCTATGGGGATCATGTTGGTCCAGTCCGTATAATCGCCGGTAAAGCCGTGCAGCAGATAGACGACGGGGAAACGCAGGGCAGGCTCGAAGGCCTGCCGGTACGGGATATTCTCGTTTCGCTGATTGGGGTATTCAGGCAGCGCTACGCGCACTTCGGTGCGAAAATGCAGGCATCGGGCATAGAGATTCAGCTGAACGGTGCTCATAACGTCCTTTTCACCCCTTCACGCCTGCGCCGAGCTGCATGCCGCTCAGGAAATATTTCTGACAGGTCAGATAAATGATAAACGTTGGGATGATCGCCATGGTGCAGGCGGCCAGGAAACGCTCGGGGTTCGCGCCAAAGCTGTTCTTCAGCATCTGAATGCTGGGTGTAATGGTAGAATGGGTAGGCGTGGTAATGGCGATGGAGGGCCAGAGGAAATCATTCCAGCTGGAATTGAAAATGAACAGCACCAGAACCAGCAGCACCGGCTTTATCATGGGCAGAATAATGCGGGTATAGATATAAAATTCGCCCGCGCCGTCTATGCGCGCCGCCTCGTCGAAAGCGGCCGGAATCCCTTTGAGGAAGTTGCGCACCAGGAAGACGTAGAAGATATTCGCCAGCATGGGCGCGATGATGCTGGGCAGATGATCGATCCAGCCCAGAAGCTTATAAATATTATACTGCGGTACCAGCGCGACCACGTTCGGGATCGTGCTCAGGCTGAAAATGATCCAGAAAAGAGAATCGCTCCCCTTGAACGCAAGCCGTTCAAAGGCGTATGCCGCCGTGGTGCAGATGAACAGCGTGGCGCAGATGTTCACCGCGCAGACCACCAGCGTGTTGCGCAGAACGTCGAAGAACGGCAGGCCGTTATAGTTCAGCACGTCCTGATAGTTTGTCGCCACCCATTTCAGAGGAAAGAGGTTATGGAGCTTGACAAACTTTTTCACCTCGAGCGTGCTCTTGAAGCTGGTCAGAACCGTCATGACGAGCGGAAGAATCCACAGCATGGCGATTGCAAGCAGGATCAGGCTCAGAAGAAGACTGTAAATATCCGCTTTTTTAAGCCTTTTTGTTTTTTTCATCTTTCAGTCCTCCCCTCAGCTGTTTTCGCGCATCATCTTGATCTGAATCATGCTGACGCTGACGATGATGATTCCCAGCAGCAGCGAAAGCGCGCTGGCCATGCCGGGATTCGCGCCGTAATTGCCGAACCCCAGCTGTTTGATATACTGCATCAGCATCAGGTTGGATTTGTGCGTGAAACCGTTGACCGTTTCGATGATAATACCGCCGCCGTTGAACATATCCGGCTGACCCCAGACGTTGAACTCCGCAATCAGCGTCGTGGCGAGGGTGTAGCTCAGCGGGTAGCGAATGCTGGGAATGGTAATATGGAGGAAGCGCTGCCAGACGCCCGCGCCGTCAATCTGGGAAGATTCGATGATCTCCTCCGGAATGCCCGCCAAGGCCGATTGATAGATGACCATATTCCCGCCGCAGCCCCACCATACGGAGATCCAGATGATGGCGACCCAGTTGAAGGGAATGGTATTCGTCCAGCTGAACTTGCCAAGGCCGAGCATGGCGTTAATGAGACCGTAATTCGTATCGAACATGTATGCCCAGCTGCACATTACAACGCTCAGACTCATCAGGCTGGGGAGATAATAGATCGCCTGAAAGAACTTGTGCCCGCGGCAGTGCGTGTTGATGGCGAAGGCAAGCACCAGGGGCACAATGATGCGCAGGGGTACGCAGAAAAGGACGAACAGCACCGTATTCTTCAGACCCCAGCGCAGTTCCCAATAGTACTGCGAGCTGCTGTCAAACAGACACGTGCGCAGGTTGTCGAGGCCGACCCATACGGGCGTGCTGCCCAGATTCCAGCGCGTAAAAGCGGCGTAAATGCCCGTTAACGCCGGAATCAGATTAAAGCACACGAAGGTGAACAGCAGGGGGAGAAGGAACAGCAACGATGCGCGCAGACGCCTGCGCTGATTCATGTGAGCTTGCATACGTAAAGCACCTCTGTTACAGCGTTTGGCAAAAAAGAAAGGGGCAGGCGGCGCAATTGAACCGCCCACCCCGGGAGTCGGCTTAGAGCATGCCGTTGATCGCTTCCTGGCACTGCGCCTGGATCGCTTCGACATATTCTTCGGGCGTAATGTATCCGTATACCGCCTGGAAACCAAGGTTGTTGAAGACCGTGGTGAAGGCGCCGGAGTAAGGATGATAGGCCACCCAGGTTTCGGTGCCGTTGACCATCGCGCCGGACTGCGGCAGGGCCTTGAACTCGTCGCTTTCGGCAGTGGCCTTGGCCATCACGATCGCGCCGGACTGCGCCCACGCCATGGCGTTTTCACGCAGGTATTCCATGAACCGCAGCGTTGCGATGCGCTCCACCTCGGTTACGTTGCGATGCATCTTCACGATGCACTCGGTAGCGCCCCAGTTGTAGGTGTGCTCGGCGTTCTTCTGCACGGAGGGCATCATCTGGAAGTTTACGCCGTATTCCTGCACGGCGCTGAGGTTCCAGGTGCCGCCGGTGGCGAAGATCAGCTCTTCCAGCGCGAACATGCCCATCACGTCGTCGCCGTCCTGCTGGGTGACGCCTTTATCGTACAGGCCCTTCCAGAGGTTCACGGCTTCCAGCAGCGCGTCCTTGTCGATGGTGACCACGTTGTCCGGGTCGCCTTCCTTCTGGTAGGTGCCGCCGCACTGTTCGTAGGCGTTGATCATGTCGTTGCGGCCCCAGCTGCCGCCCAGCAGCTTCACGTCGGTTACGCCGTCGGCGATCATGCGATCCGCAATCGCGTACAGCTCATCCCAGGTGATGATGCCGTCGGCGATTTCGTCGGGGCAGTACTGCGCGGCCAGATCCAGGTTGCAGTACGTCACGACGGTCGGCGCGCAGAAGGGGATGCCGTAGCGCACGCCGTCGACCTTGCCGGCGTCGTTGCTCAGATACAGATCCTCGCTGAAATCGCCGTAGCCGGTAAGGAAATCATCCAGCGGATCGAGGATCTGCTGCTTGGCGAAGGACGGGATGTTGTAGCTGTGCATGATGACCGCGACGGGAGCGGCGCTGTCGTCGCCCGCGACAAGGGCCATCTTGGTGTACATTTCGTCGGCGCTGATCGCGACATGATTGATGTGCACGTCGGGATTCGCTTCGTTAAAGGCGTCCACTACGCCCTGGATGATCCGGAAATCGTCGCCGGTATAGATGGACCAGAAGTTGACTTCCGTGACCTCGTCGGCCATTGCGCCAGCCAGAGGCAGACACAGCAGCATGACTGCGGACAGGATAAGCGCGAGCATTTTCTTCATAAGGGATCCTCCTTTTTCTATATTAACCATGCAGGGCATGGTTAAGTTTTATCAGCGCTTATAGCGGCAATACTGGTACGAGAAATATAGATTACTACTAAATACTATCCCGTTCTCACAAATTTTTCAATGCGAAAACCTGTTGCAGAATTGACTTTTCCTATGATGTCTGCTACGATGAAGCGGGAGGTGCTTTCCAATGGCGCATGTGCTTGAAGCGCAGTACAACTGGCCTGTTCCCGCCGGGACGACGCTGGACCGGACGAGCGCGGGATGGGACTCGTGGATTTTTGCGCAGTATCTGAACGATTCGATTCAGCTTTTTCTCGAAGGCAGCCTTCTGGAGACTCCGCCGGGCTGCTTTCTCATCGTGCGGCCCAATACAGGGCACCGCTATACCTGCCGCGCGCCGCTCCGGCATAACTGGGCGCATCTGGACGGCGACGTGGATGCGTTATTAAAGCGCTATGCGCTTGAACCGAACAAAGTCTACGTCCCCCATGATCCCGAGATTTTGTCGGAGCTGTTTCGAAAGCTTTCACTGACCTATCATGACCGCGGAAGGTTTCGCCAGGAGTATATGGATTTGAAGGCGGAAGAAATTCTGGCCTGCCTCGCCATGCAGCTGGATATGTCTGCGGACGTGAAGGAAATGGGACATGACCGCGTTAACATGCTCCGCGAACTCCGCAGCGAGATGCTCGAGCATCCCGAACAGGATTGGAGCGTAAGCCGCATGGCGCAGCGGCTGTACCTGAGCGAATCCTTTTTCTACGTTATTTACAGGCAGTACTTTGGCGCGTCCCCCGCGCATGATCTGCAGACGATTCGCATTGAAAGAGCCTGTCACATGCTCAAGGACGGCGTGTCCGTGACGGAAATCAGCGTTCTGTGCGGCTTTAGCAATATTTCTAACTTCATTCGCCAGTTCAAAAAAGTTATGGGCGTGACTCCGACGGCTTATCAGAAATGACGCGGGTGAAATGGTTTTTATACTCCGTAATATAACAAAAAGGCCGTCATTTCTGACGGCCTTATACCAAACAATAACAATATGAATACGATTGCATGCTCGCGGCGTCCGCAGAAGGCTGCCGGAGCTTTATGCATTCGACAGCGGCGCCACTGGACTGAGACTTTCTCAGGCCGCTTTGCCGTCTGGATATTCTTTCGGTCATGGATATGCTTTTGAAGAGGTATTCCCACTTCAGGTGTTTTCTTGCATATTTCTGAAGAACATGCTAAAATAAACTGGCTATGATATATGCATTCTTTTCCATGGGAGGAAGCGTACTGAAAATATGAAAACATTCCGACGGTATCTCCTGTCTTATCTGCTGACGCTTTTCCTGCCCGTTGGGATCCTTTCGATTGTGATCTCACAGATTGTACTGCATTACTGTGCAAATCAGTTATTGGATAACAATGCTGCGGTTCTCCGGCAACTGGATACCTCCGTTTCCATGCAGGTTACGCAGTTTAATGCTTATGCAATTCAAACAACTCAGCGAACCGAGTTCTCCCGCCGAAAACTGGAAAAGGCAGGAGGCTTTTATGATGCGCAACGGACGCTGCTGCAGTGGCAGATAACCAATACCCTCATGGACAATGTTTATTTCTTTAATACTGAGGATGACCCGGTCTATGCTTACAACATGGTTAATTCCGGCGAAAAAGTATATCGTTATCGTTTGGCTGCCGCGGGCTTCAACAAAGAGAAAGTGATGCAGCTGCTGGACGGCAACGCTGAAAGTCCATGGTTGGCAGCGCAGAACGATCGGCGCAGTGCCTTACTATATGCCGCCTATGCACGGATAGACACTGCTACGCAGAATGGCCTTCTTTTCAGTATCGATACAGATGCGCTGCAGGCGTTGATGGACGGCGCTGCGGTGTACGTTTCCGCTGCAACCTATCTGTGTGATTCGGCAGGGAATATCATATATACTGCCGATCCGTTGAACGATGCAATCCGCAGTCAGGTGCAGTATCTCATTTCTATGCCCGAGGATCGCGGACTTGCCACTCTCGAGGGGAAAACTGTGCTGTATGCGCGGCTTGCTGCACCGGAGCATGGCTTGATTTTCCTAAATACTGTACCCCAGCAGGTGGCGTATGCGCCGCTTTCTCGGCTATGGGGGATGTTCTTTGCTGGATTGCTGGTCATTTTTGCACTGGGCGGCACGATGATTGCATTAGTCATGCGAGTGAATTACATTCCCATACGTAATCTGGAAAAAGACGTTATGGCGGCAGATGTGCTCAGCGATCCTACCGACGATGCGGTGCTGAATGTACGCAAGGCGCTGCGCGCCATCCAGCAAAACAACTCGGCGATTACGCAGCGCTCTGTCGCATTGTCCAAAGAGCGCCTTATTCTGCGGCTTTTGCTGGGCAGGTACGATACGAAGGAAGCCTTTAATGCGGATGGCGAGGCGTTATCTTTGCGTTTATGCGGAGATGCATGGCGCATACTGATAACGCGCGGTACAGGCAGCAGCTGCGAAGAAGAAGACTTTGCCTTGCGCTTGGTACAGGCAATTCGTTCTTTGATGGACGGCGAACAGATGCAGCTATATTTGGAAGTGCCCGAAAATCATATGGTTATTTTTATTATACCCGGAGATGCTGTCGCATCCACCAAATATGTTGAGACTGCATTGCATGAGCAGGGATTGGATGTTCAGGCGGATATGAGCCGCTGCTGTGACGGAACGGTACAGCTTGCTAACGCATGGGTACAGATTATGCAACCCGTTCGAAATAACGATGCTGCCAGTACCGCAGCTGTATCGGAGTTCTGCGAAGCGCTGCGAAACGCACTGGAATTTGGCGAAGCGGAGCGTATTCTGTTTGCGATGGAATCGCTGCGGAATATGCTGAATGCCGAACTCGACCGGACGGATGCTGCACAGCTTTGCAACGACGTGCTCTATCTGGTGCGCCGCTGGATGGAGCAGCATGAGGATAAGGCGGGCGTTCAATCGATCCGTGCGCTGGCACAGGCGTTTATTGTTTCTTCGCTTCCTCCGCGTGATGCAAGCAATCAATTGCTTGACCAGGTCATGGAATTGCTCGCACCCCGGCTTACACCGCAGGAGCAGGAAGAAAACAATTTGATTCAGTGTATAGAGAATTATTTGAGCGAAAATTATCGTGACGCAGATTTCACAGTGCAACGCGCGGCCGATCACTTTCAGCTGTCAATCTCTAACCTGAGCCACTATTTTAAGAACCATGTCGGCGTATCTGTTTCCGAATACGTGGAGCAGCTTCGCATGCATGCAGCGCAGGAAATGCTGACTTCAACAGACTGCAGCGTTGGACAAATTGCAAATGAGATAGGTTACGCACAACCGGCGACCTTCATGCGGGCTTTTAAGAAGGTCTGCGGCATGTCGCCCACGGCGTATCGAAACATGGCGCAAGAGCAAATGTTACATGGCAATTCTTGAAAAGTACCTTTCGTTTTGCCATAGAAGCAATGACGTTTTTTGAAAGCGCATTGCTTTTACGGCTTTTTTTATTCAAATCATGCCTTATTTGCGAAATACAGCATAAATTATACTCAAAACTTTCAGGTGCCGTCAAGGTTTATGCGCAAAAATGTTTGCAGACTTGGCAGAATGAAGTTAGCCGGCAATGAAGGCGTCGTCAAGAGCTGCCTCCAAATGCTTCATGTTCATGTACTTTTTGTTACCCCACTGGGTGCCTGCCACGTGGCGAAACCTGGCACAGACCAGCATCAGGG